>NZ_JBHFMW010000002.1:0-33800 GCF_041929505.1 Aeromonas sp. MdU4
ATCGATTTGGGCAACAACGCCATTGAGTTGCCTTCCGGCGCAATGTCGATGTCGTGGAAGCAGTAATAAGGCAGGCTCAGCTTGTGGAAAAACTCAAAAGCTACGTCAGCTTTATGTTTGGCCATTTCCAGCGCATCACCTGTTTGCAGCCAAGGGCGAGCAAAAGCACCATTACCGAAGATGTCAGATCCATTCCAGCAGAAGTTATGCCAGTAACAGGCGGCAAAACGCAGGTGATCTTCCATGCGCTTGCCGAGTACGAGCTCGTTCGGGTTGTAGTGGCGGAATGCCAGCGGGTTGGTACTTTGGGGGCCTTCGTAGCGGATTCGGTCAATTTGGTCAAAATATTGTAACATAATAGTTCCTTAGCAAGCCGTTGTTTACTATTAAGGATTGTGTAGGATTTCATTAATGCCGGAAATTATGTTTTTTAGTTAATGTATTTCAATATTTATTAATTGTGCGCAGCATCACAACTTTACTGTTAATAATATTTTTGGCATGATGTTTAAAGGTTTCTTGTGGAAAAGATGAAGTCTCTTTTTACTGCTAAAGTTCGCCAGGTGATTAAAATGTTAATGTGGGCGTTTTAATTTAAGTGATTTTTTCATGACGATAGTGTGGATTTAACTCTGAAGTTGAATGCCCACTTAAAAATCAGGTCTTTTCCATCAGCTTATAATAATCGTTGTGGCTCTATGAATATAGAAAGTCATTAAGGTGGTATAAGCACCCATTTTCTACCGTTGTTCGAGGTGTTTATGAATAAGATGATTCACTGCATCTCGTTTATATAATGGGGACTAAGGAGAAAATGAATTCGCCAAACTTTAGCTGAACGCGAAGGTATTTCTGAACAATGCGTGGAAATTACTGAGGATTAGCGCAGCATCCCGATGCTAGAATTAAAAGTCTCTAGATGGAGAAATATATTTCACTCTATGGATTTATCAGGTAAAACCGGCAGTAACCCTGCCGGTTATGGTGTAAGCAAGCTTATATCTCAAACGCTATATTGACGTAACTGGATTTGATGATTCATTTTTAATATGAGATTGCTCATATCGTTTCTCATTTTTTTCATATTTTCGTAATTTGAGTAGTACCAACGCTCCTGCAAGGTTAACCAACGTAGGAAACCAGACCACCGCAATGCTAATACCTTCAAGTGCTGACGGAGATTGCTCCATGTTTGGGGCATATCCGTATGTATTCATGACCCATGCGCCAACGCCGACACCTACTCCGCTGCCAAATTTGTAGCAGAAAGTGGTGCCTAACGCAACCAGCAGACCAACTACCAACTTACCTGTTTTCCATCGTCCAAAATCGACAGCCAGCGGAATCATTGCAAAAGCCATGGCACAAGCTATACCCCCGCCAATATTGCTAACAGCCCATGACAGGCAAAGTAAAATATAGTTGTCGCCTGAATAAAAAAGAGCAATATTACCTAGCGATGAAATTAATAAACCTACTATCCATACCGTTGTTTTACTCACGAAATGACAGTAAAACGGAATGATCATAACGAAGAAAACTGAAACCGAAGCAATACTGTTGATGAAAGCAATGTGCTCTTTGAAAGGCACGCTATAGGTAAGATAATAAATAAAGGAGGAGGCACGTGATTGAGTCGCTATCCAGAATAGTAGGTTTCCTGCCACGATAATCATCCACGGATAGTTGTTTTTCAGCGCTAAGAACGATTCTCGAATAGAGACTTTTGTTGTTTCGTCATCTGCCTGTATTACAGTTTCCCGGATATTGAAAAAGGCAAAGAAATGAAGAAGGCAACTTATAGTTGCAAATAATGTTGCCGTCGCAAAAAAACCGGTCAACTGGCTATCTCCGCCAAAATAGCCGACTAACGGCAGCGCAGTAGCATTCATCAGCAGCGTGCCCAGTACGCTGCCGACCATTCGGTAAGAATTACACTCTAGTCGTTCGCGTGGAGATGGAGTTAAAAGTGCTAAAATCGCACTGAGCGGCGTATTGATACCTGTGTAGGTAATACTCGATAACACGTAGATACCGGCTGCCCATACAACCTTCACAGTAAGTGTTGAATCTGGCGAGAAGAATGATAGCGCGGAGAATACACAAAATGGCAATGGTAGCCATAAAAACCACGGGCGACATTTACCATATTTTGAACGGGTTTTGTCGACGATGATGCCCCATATAGGGGCATCGACCGCGTCGATAATGCGAACAAGAAATAGAATAGTACCAGCGACCCCTAATGAGATTCCGGCTACATCCGTATAGAAATAAAGTATATAGGTGGAGCCAAAAACATAAATAAGGTTTCCGGCAAAATCTAGCAGGCCATAGCTGACTTTAGATATAAGAGGCAATCCTGACGTTTCCATTTTTTTCGTCGCAGAAGTTAGCTCGATTGTTGTTTCAGAGATGCTCATATTACACCTTATAGAGTGATTTCAAACAGGCGAGACATGAATTGGCGTTCATAAGTCACGGTCATTGAATTCGAGGTGTGCGACAACTGATATCCCCCATGCTCTTCCGGATAGATGCAGCGTATCGACTTGACCCTATGCTGTGGGAAAGGCAACAAACAGGTATTGTCTTCACCATCCTTACGCCAGACCGCAATGAGGATCCGGTCCTTAGACTCGAGTCCAAAGGCAAGCCATCCAGATTTGCTATTGGGTAGTCCCAGCGGCCAGATAGGATGCATGGCAGGTATGTCTTGACGGTACGTTTTATATGTGGAAATTCCTTCGCTGACCAAATCAACCAGTGACTGTTCAAGCGTGTTCAGATAGCCACTCTGGTGGATGCGCAGTAACATACTGTTAATCATGTTAGTGATCACCTCCTCTTTCGTGGCAGAAGGAAGAGGGTATGACCAAATTGCTGATTGCTCGGGCAGCAGGCAAGTTGCACAACTTGCGGCAATATTCGTGTTGAGTCTGTAATCGGTTTGATCGCTGACAGATTGCACGCTACATCTTTTCAGCAGTGCGTAGTCGAGACGCATCCCACCGCTTCCACAGTTTTCAATAATCAGGTCTGGGTATTTTACTTGCAGAGCATCAAGCCATGCCAGGTAAGCCAGATTGTGTTGTAACAGACCGTCACCGAAGCTGTTGGCATCGACTTCTGTCCCTGTACCAGCATTTATGTTGTAATCGATCTTGATGTATCCCACGCCGTACTCCGCTATCATCTTGTCAAAGATGGAATTAGCGTGTGCAATAACCTTAGGATGACGGAAATCGAGTTGATAGCGCTTGCGATCTTTGACTTTTTTGCCATGGCGGATGAAAAAGGCCTCTTTTGGCCAGCTTTCAACTAGTGGACAGTTAACTCCCATCACTTCTATTTCGATCCAGAGTCCCGGTACCATGCCTTTTTCGCGGATGTAGTTAATAGGCTCCATAATGCCGTTTGGGAAGCGGTTTGTTGACGGTTCCCAAGCTCCCACATTATCCCACCAGTAACCATCAGCATACCATCCGCAGTCAATGCAGAAGATTTCACACCCAGTTTCATGTGCTTTATCGATCAGTGGAAGTAGTTTTTCTGTGGTAGGTTCACCCACAAGACAATTCATATAGTCGTTGAAGATCACCGGTAGCTTGCGATTATCTTCACATGGGCGGATTATTGCACGACGATAATCAGTCGCCGCGCTGATAGCACCATTAAGTCCCTCGCGTGCCACACCCGCAGCTACAGTGACAGTAGTAAAAGTTTCGCCAGATGCTAGAACTTTAGACCAGCCATTTTCATTTTCTGTCGGACCTGAAACAAGAAGGAAAAGCTGTTCGTGTTGATCTCCAATTTCCCAGTGCCAACTGCCGTTATGTTCGATCTGCCAGAATAACGATTGACCATTTTCACAATTTTCGAGGACTGCGAATGGAACATGCCCACAGGATGACCAAGTACCTGTTGATTCGACAGAAATACGACCCATTGAGCATTCAGCTATTTTTGGAAAGCCGTGATCGCTTAGATCGCGGGAAATCCAGTTTGTCTCACCAGACCAGAAATTTGTCGGGAGATGTAGTAGCAGGTCGCGATCCCAGTGCGTTACATTTTGATTGATATTCCAGAGTGCTAGGGATGAAACATATTCAAGCCTGACTGGTACAGAATTAACGTTTTCAACGCACGTCCAAAACTGTATCACTTGTGTATCGTTATAAAGCCGAGCAAAGGCAGTGACAGCGAGAGAATTTCCTAGCATCCTGACGGAAAGTGTTTGAGATACGGCATCCTTGCTCAAAATATGATCCACATATTTCAGCGCGTAGCCTGATTCACTGCCAAGGTGGCTACGACCATGATGTTCATTTGTATCATCACCGGAAACATGAATGTTAACAAACGGAAAAATAATGTCCTGCTTGCTTTTATATTCTACTCCTGGTGTAGATAGGCGTCCAATGACGCGCCCATTGTTATCAATGGTTAAAGCCAAGCAAATATTAGAGTTCTCTAAAATCATTTTTTCGTCCCGTGGTATGAATAATTTAATTGTTTTAACAAGATACACGGAATATTCATATGGACTACAATATTGTATATATATACAATACTGTTTCTTGTGATTTGAATCACAAGGAATCGTGTGATTGAAGCCGTTCCCTTGATCAAATAGGTATCTATGGTTAATGTATCAGCGCTGAATTTTTGAACCATCTTATGGTATTTGACACTTAGTCATGAGATTGTGTCCAACAGATACATGCAGCGGATCTGAACGACGACGATAAATAATATCGTATTTTGGGTGTGATGCGTGTCACAAGCCCATGATATTGCTCAGGTTGGAATTTTGAGATTGCGGTTATTAACGTGATGTGGTTTGTACAGATCTAAATAGCTGTTCCGAATAGTAGATCACTGAAGGAAGGGAACTCAGTCCAGTTTGTGCGATCTCATTAGTCGCCAAACAAAACAAGCCATACCCAAAGGACTGAGTTGATGCCTATCCTACCACCCCTGCCACGACCACAACGGCGCCGCATTCACAAAATGTACAGATCTAGTTATCACTTGACACCGGCCTCAAACCGGTGTCTTGTTTACGCTACTTTAGTGCGCACTTCCTTCGGTATCAATTTCAGACCCTTCTTGAACATGCTGTAGGGGGTCTGACCCTCCATCATCCTGCCCTGATGTGGCCGCTGGGTGTTGTAGTGCTCCAGGTGGGCATCCAGGTCTGTCTGCATCTGTTCTACCGACTCATACCAGGTCGTCCTCCCCTTGATGCGGAAGTGTTCATCCAGCAAGGTTCGATGTAGCCGCTCGATAAAGCCGTTGCTCTGTGGCCTGCGCACCTTGGTTGTCCGGTGCTCAATGCCCTCCAGTTGCAGGAACAGCTCGTAGGGATGATGGTCAGGGCGCCCACAGAACTCGCGCCCGTTGTCCGACAGGATGGTATAGACCCTTGCCTCATGAGCTTCGAAAAACGGCAGCACTGTTTCATTGAGCACATGAACCGAGGTCACCGGCAGCTTGCTGGTGTAGAGCCGCCCCCAGGCGTGGCGACTGTAGCAGTCCAGCACGGTTTGCAGATACACCTTGCCAACGCCCTTGAGCGCGCCGACGAAGAAGGTGTCGACCGCCACCAGTTCCCCGGTGTAGTGGACTTCTATCTGGCGTTCGCGAAACTCGGGACTGAAGCGCTCAAGCAGGCGAATTTGCTCGTCGTTGAGCTCAATGACCTGTTCCCTGTGGGTTTTCTCGAGGCGCAACAAGCGGTCGTGTTTGGAGAGTAAATCGTGACGTTGCCACACACCACGCACACCGCCCGCACTGACGTTGATGCCTTGCAACGCCAGTTCTTGCGCGACCCGCAGCGGACCATGGGTAGGCCTGGTGAGGGAGTAATCGAGGATGGCCTGTTCAATCTTTGGCGCGACCCGGTTGGGATGAGCCCCTTTACAGCCGGGCAATTTGTCGAGCAATCCCTCTGCGCCATAGGTCTGGTAGTTACGGCGAATTTCGTAGAACTGCTGACGGCTGTAGCCGATGAGCTTGCAGGCTTTGCTGACGTTATTGAGCTCTTTGGCGAGCTCTAGCAGGCTGAGTTTGCGATGTGCTACTTTCTCGTTGGTGGTCATACGGTGACTCCAGATAACACGGTAGGGGTACCGTTTTGTTATCCGGTTTGAAGCCGTATGACCACTCCCTTTTGGGGCAACTGTCAGGTGAGGGGCGTCTCCATGTGGATCTAGATCGGCAGGGGTGATACACCATGACCAATTCAACTCTGAGTGCTCTGCCACAACAGAGGGCAATAAGGGTGTTCGCGTTTAGCCAGCGCTCTGGCGTACCTCGTCGGCAATCTGGTCGAGCAGCTGTTGCCAGCCCTGACCCAGTTCGTTCACCAGCGCGTTATAGCCATCGGCCGGCAGTACCCGCTCCTGACGGAAGGGGGCATCACGCAGCACGGTGCCATCTTCCGCCAGCAGGCGCCAGCGCCCGCTCAGCACGGCGCTGCCATCATGACGGCCCTGAAAGCGCTCCACCAGTATGGTCAGCACCGGCCCCTTGCGGCCGCCATCCTGCCGCACCACCCAGCCCGGCAATCGGCTGGAGAGGCCGTTTAGGGTGAGCTGGTTGAGCTGATCGTTGAGCGAACCGGCCCAGCGATGGTATTCGGTGAAGTGCAGCTCTTGGCCTTCCAGCTGATAGACCAGACTGATCCGGTCGAGCTGGCTGGCCAGCACCACCGGACGCAGCACCAGCTGATGTTGTGGTTGGGCCGGGGCTGCAACGGGTTGCTGGCTGTCGGCATCGAGCGAGTAGTAGTGCAGGCTTGGCTGGCTGCTGCAACCCGCCAACAGGCCCAGCAGGGCCAGCGTCAGGATCTCTTTTTTCATTGTTTGCCTCGCTTGGGCTCAGGGTCTGATGGATGCACGCGATCGAAGATCAGCGAGCTGGGCTGCTCGTTGAGGGAGTGCACCAATGGCTGCAGTTCGCGCATCAACTGATTGAGGGTCTGCACCGACTGCCGCAGCTCCTGATTGGTCTGGGACTGGGCATCATAGGCCTGCAGGGTCTCCTGCAACTGCTTCAGACTCTGGTTGAGCGAGGCGGGCAGTTGTTGGGTGGCATCCTTACCGGTGAGCTTGCTCAGGTTGGCACTGACTGCACTGATGTTCTTCAGGGTGCCATCCAGGGTGGTGAGTGAGCCGTTGACCTTGGTCAGGGTGGTCGCCATGTCCATGTCGACAAACTTGTCGAGGATGAGGTTCACCTTGCGCTCGATCTGATCCAGCCCGCCCTGTACGGTCGGGAAGACCTGATAACCGGCCAGCTTGGCCTGCTCGAAGCGCGGCGCATCGGGATAGAAGTTGAGATCGATGATCTTGCCACCGGTCAGCAGGCTCGAGGTCTTGAGGCTGGCACGCAACCCCTCCTTGAACTGCTTGCCGAACAGGGCACGCCACTGATCCTTCTCTGCCTTGGCATAGCGGTGGGAGAGGCGCTGCACCTCGATGCGGGCCAGCACCGGGATCTGGCGGCTCTTGAAGATCTGCACGCCCTTGTCCTCGATGAGGTAGGGGGCGGAGATGACGGTACCGACCCGAATGCCGCGATACTGCACGGCGGCGCCCGGGTGGAGACCGGCCACGTTGTCATCGAACAGGAAGACGTAGTCGATGAACTGATCCAGACTACCGGCCAGTACGCTCGCCTCATCCTGAAACAGGGTGAACTTTTCCATCTGTTTGACCGGTTCGCCGGTGGCCCAGCCCGGGGGAAGTCCCATGGTGATGCCGCCGTCGATCAGGCTCTCCAGCGAATCCATCTTCACCTTCATTCCTTCGCTGCTCATGGAGACTTCAAAGCCTGGCGTCATCCAGAAGCGGGAGTTGCTGCTCACCAGAATGTCATAGGGGGCGTGGATGAAGATCTGATACTGCATCTCGCTCTTTTCTGGCAGGAACTTCGCCTCTTCCACCTGACCTATGGTGAAGCCCTGATAGTTGATGGGGGAGCCTTCCCCCAGCGCGCGGGTGTCGCGACTGCTAAGGGTGAGGCGCAGCCCCTTGGCATCGAGGGAGGCGAGCGGCGGCTTGTCGAGCATGGCGTACTCGTCGCGCGCCTTCCCTTTCTTGCCGGGGGAGAGTTCGATATAGGCACCAGAGAGCAGGGTGCTGAGGCCGGAAACGCCGTCACGACCAACCCGGGGTTTGACTACCCAGAACTGGCTGTCACCGCGCAGCATGCTGGCGGCGTCGTTGGTCAGTCGCCCCTTGAGCACGGCGTGGCTGTAGTCATCGCTCAGCTGGACGGCATCGATGCGGCCAACGGTAACCTCGCGCGAGCGGATCTCCGTCTTGCCTGCCACTATGCCTTCGGCGGTGGCGATCGTCAGAGTAAAGCTGGGGCCCTGGGAGTACCAGTGCTGAAACAGCATCCAGAGACCGATGCAGAGCGCCAGCAGCGGCACCATCCAGATTGCGGCGGCAGAGCTCAGAAAGTCAGAGCCCGGTTTCCACCTTGTTTTACGCTCACTCACGTTCGCGTTCTCCTTGTTGTAAATCCCAGATCAGGCGCGAGTCGAAACTCATGGCTGCGACCATGGTGATCAGCACCACACCTGCAAATGCGACGGCCGCAGGGCCGGGGTAGATGGTCATCAGGTTGTCGAGCCGAATAAGGCCCGCCAGAATGGCCACCACGAAGACGTCGATCATCGACCAGCGTCCGACAAATTCGGTCATCCGATAGAGTTTGAGCTTGCCAAGAGGGGAGTTGGCATTGCCGCGCTGCACCATATAGCAAAGCCAGAACAGCGCCAGAATTTTTACCAGCGGCACCACCACGCTGGCGAAAAAGATCACCGCCGCGATGGGGTAGGAGCCCATCGCCCACAACAGCACCACGCCGCCGAGGATGGTGGAGGGGCTGTCATCGCCGAGAAACACCGTATCCATGATGGGGTAAAGGTTGGCGGGCACATAGAGAATGGCGGAGGTGAACAGCAGCGCCCAGGTGCGGTTCAGGCCGCCCGGCTTGCGCGCATGCAGGTGACCACCACAGCGGGAGCAACTGTGGCTACCCGCTTCACTCAGGGCACCACAGATATGGCAGCCCACCAGACCGGATTCCAGCGCGCCCGCCTCCGGGTCGATCTCGCGCGGTTTGGTCGGGCCGAACAGCCGCTGCCATAGCCACATCTGATCAAGGGAGGAGATCATCTTGATGAGTAGCACCGTGTAGCCGACGAAGGCCCAGAACGAGAGGCCCATCTGGATGTCGGCCATCCCCATCAGCTTGACCAGCGAGATGAGCACCCCCACCAGAAAGACATCCACCATCAGCCAGGGTTTGATCCGGCAGAGCAGACGGCCGAGGGAGCGCAGGGCATTGCTGTGCAGATCTTTGTCGACCCGCCATAGCACCAGCATGATGGAGCCCATATAGACCAGCGGCAGGCCGATCAGGGTCAGGCTCAACACCGCACCGAGAAACAGATAGCCCTCATCCACCAGGGTGGTGATGCTCTGCAGAAAGGTCATCTCCTGGCCCACCCCTTTGGCCGAGAAGGACATAAAGGTAAAGGCATTGGCGAGCACGAACATGATGAGCGCCGCGAAACCATAGGCGATGGGGCGCAACTCCTGATGCGGCAGGTAGCGACTCAAGGTGTGGCCACAGCGAGGGCAACAGCTGGCCTGGCCCACCTCGAGCGGTGTGGCCGGGATCAGCAGGTCACACTCTTCGCAGGCAGTGGCATCATGAACATAGGTGGCATGGTGTTGGTGTGAAACCGGATGCAAGATAAAACCCCAGAGTAGGCTCGCGAGAGAACCAGAGTCGGCGATTATCGCAGTTGT
The DNA here is from genome assembly GCF_041929505.1 of Aeromonas sp. MdU4. Lineage (NCBI taxonomy): Bacteria > Pseudomonadati > Pseudomonadota > Gammaproteobacteria > Aeromonadales > Aeromonadaceae > Aeromonas > Aeromonas sp. MdU4. Next base: position 9,834 of record NZ_JBHFMW010000002.1, read on the forward strand.
GCTGGTCAGCGACCAGCCCTCTCTCACTGGGTGTCAGTGCTGGCGGGAGTAAGAATGACTTTGACAAGCAAGTGGTCATTTAGCACAATCAAACGCCACTTTTTTTCAGCGGGACAATAATTTATGACAACTGAATCCCCAAGCTACTCCACCATTGAGCAAGCCTTCTCCCTCGGCAACGGGCAAGATTCTGCCCTCAACTGGTTGCGCAAGAACCGCAGCCAGGTCGCTATTTTTCTGGTGAGCGGCATCAAGCTGGAAGGCACCATCAGCGGGTTCGACCAGTACAGCGTACTGTTGACTGATGCCCATGGTAACCAGCAGCTGGTCTACAAGGCCAAGATCTCCACCATCGCCATGCACACCGGTCGTCCGCAGGTAAACATCCAGCGTGCGCGCAAGCCGCGTGTCTCTATGGCGCCGCGTCCCCATGGCGCACCGGGTCGTTATGACGACAATCAGGGTGGCGGCAACAACGAGTAATCGTGCTTGCCGTGCTCTGCGTTGACGCGTCATGCGTCAGCGACTGACGGAGCTGGCGCCCATTTTCAATCATGTCCCGTATGTGCGCCGGTTCCGGTTATCGCCCCTTGCAGGGCGATATTTTTTTCCGCACTACTCCGCTATACCGACCGGTTTCCCCTCTTTGACCATGCAGGTTTGCATACCTGCGGCTTCTCCTGCCTGTACGCCGATCCCGGTATCTTCAAATACCAGACAGCCTGATGGTTCTACCCCCAATCTGCTGGCAACCAGCAGGAAGGTATCCGGGTTGGGCTTGTGCAGCTCCACGTCATCGGCGGTGACCACCACCTGAAAGTAGCGATCCAGCCCGGTATTGCGCAGCACTGCCTCGGCGTTGACCCGAGGTGAACCGGTGCCAATTCCCATCGGGATGGTGCCGTGATAGCGATCGAGCAATGCCTGCATGGCCGGAAAGACGGTCGCTTTGTGCAGATTGGCCACATAGTGCTCGGTCTTGCAGCGGGTTACTTCGACAGGGTCGAGGGGGAGCTGCTGCTCCTGTGCGACCAGCAGGGCGATCTTGCGGCTCGGCATGCCACCCAGTTCATAGAACCAGTCGGCATCGAAACGAAAGCCAAACTTGCGGGCGGTATGCTCCCAGGCGGCGAGGTGCAGCGGCATGGAGTCGACCAGGGTGCCATCAAGGTCAAAGACCAGGCCTTGGAATCCGGAAAGGGTCATGGTGCGGGGTCTGTCTGTGAAAAAGGGAGCCTATTCTAGCCAGTGGATCCCTACCTCGCCATCACCTAGCTGGTGAGAAACGCTTGCCCCCACATTTGCGCCTGAAAATAGATAGGTGTCAGCTTGGCCGGATCGAGCTGGTACTGCGGGGCCAGTTGTTCCAGCAAGGCCCAGTTGCCCTGTTCATAGGTGCTGACCAGCTGGAACAGGTGAAACAGCGGTCCCTCTCGTAGCTCGATGGCTCGCTTCACATTCTTGGGCAGGTGGGCCATCAGTGGCTCCGACAGCATGGAGCCATCGAGTACCAGTCCCACCAGAAAGGCCCAGCTGGCTTCCGCTTTACCGAGGGCGGTAAGGGCGATCAGCTCGCAGAAGCGACCCCGGGCGATGGCCATGCGGGTGCAGGCCTCCGGCATATGTTGGCTCATCCGGGCCAGTCCGTTGATCAGCACGAACTTGCGGATCTCCTGCTCCCCCAAATAAGAGAGGGCGCGGGGCACCGAGGTGATGGGGGCGGCATGATCGAAGCCGGGGGCGTTGACGTAGGTGAGCAGCAGGCCGGGCAGCCAGGCATCCTGCTCCAGCAGGCGAGCGACCTGGGCAAAGGAGAACTCCTCGTGGCAGATGAGCTGGAGCACCTGTTGTACCAGCGCCATATCAGGCTGGTTCGCCCGCTGGTTGACCAGCTCGGGGCGGGCGAGAAAGCCACCGGCAAAGAAGTCGACACCCGCTTCCCGCAGGGGAATAAAGTCCGCCCAGGTTTCAATATTGAGCGCCATCCGCTTGTGTTCGGTCGGCTGGCAGATCCCCTCTTCCCCCAGCCAGAATACCAGCAGGCGGCTGGCAGCCAGCCAGCGTGGGTCACGGTTGGCGCCGTGTACTGCCAGTCTGCGCCGACTGTCCCGCCACTGCTCCAGCACCGGGAACGAGCTGGGCAGCCGTTCACTCGAGGCCTCAACCAGCGGGATCGCATCCTGATCCAGCAGTAGGGGGCGTTGTTCATCGAGCTGTTCGTGGTTGAAGGGCACCAGATATTGGCGTCCCTGAGCCAGCAGGCGGCAATGTTGCGCCAGAGAGGGCCACTCGGCCTGAGTGGTAAGCTGGTAATCGATGCCGTAGGCCACCAGAGCCAGGCGACGATTGAAGATAGGATAGCGACGCAACAGCATGGGATCACCGATAGGCCAGAGTGCGGGCCCTCCCTTGTGACTTGGCGTGGTAGAGCGCCTGGTCAGCCTGTTCGGTCAGGGTCTGCCATGCTCCGTCCTGAGAGGGAACCAGATAGCTAAAGCCTATGCTAACCGTTATAAAAGCAGCAACCCGCGAGGCGGGATGGGGCAGTTTTAATTGCGCCAGTCCGGCGTGGATCCGTTCCGCCAACTGCTCGGCCTCACCGGGTTGCGGGGCGCAGAGCAGGATGACGAACTCCTCCCCGCCATAACGGGCTACCAGATTGGTACAGCGCCGCTCCGCATCCCTGAGCACATGAGCCACCTGTTGCAGACACAAATCGCCCTTGGCGTGGCCGAAGTGGTCGTTGTAGGCCTTGAATTCGTCCACATCGATCATCAGCACCGCCAGCGGGTTCTGGGTGCGCCGGGCCCACTCCCACTCTCGCTGCATGGTGATATCCCACTGGCGCCGGTTGGCAATTCCGGTGAGGGGATCTTCGAGGGAGAGCAGGGAGAGGCGACGGTTGGCCTCCTCCAGTGCCCGATTGGTCTCGGCCAACTGCATGGTGCGCTCAGCTACACGGGCTTCCAGCTGACGGTTGAGCAGCTCCAGCTGCTCCTGAGTGCGTTGACGGATCAGCAGTTGTGACAGGATGGCTGCGTACTGCTTGAAGATCTCGCTCTGATAGGCTTTGAGCGGGCGGTGCCAGAGCAGGTTGTCGGCAGCAATCCAGCCGATGGGGGTGGCGCCATCCCACAGCGACACCATGGCATTCCAGCCTCGGCCTACCTGCTGTTTCTCGTAGTAGAGGGGGGTATCCTCCAGCACCAGCACGTAATCCTTGCGTTTGAGCGCCTCCTGTACCGTGGGGTGATCCGGGATGGGGTTGATGAAGTCATGTTCGTCGACCAGTTCACCCTCTTCACTGGTGCCCCAGGTGCCACGCATGGTCTTGCCATCAGACTCGATCAGGAAGATGGCAACCCGGTCAAACTGCAGCTCCTTGCGGGCCAGCAGCACGGCATCGCGCAGTAGCTCGTTCTCGCTGCGGCTGCGGGAGAGAGTGACGCTGACCATGTGTAGCGCTTGCAGCATATTAAGGAAAGAGCCCTGCAGCGCCTGACTCTGCACCAGATCGGTCTGGGTGTTCAGCCGTTGATCCCGCTCCTGAACGACCTGGCTGGAGAGCAGGTGATTGCTCAACTCGGCGGTCAGATAGTGGATCAGCAGCTGGATACCCTGACGCTGGTGGGCGGAGAGGCGGTCGATGCGGCGGTGGGTCTCCAGATAGATGACCCCTTCCAGTTTCATGTGGCGTTTGAGGGGAAAGCAGGCGCGCAATTTGGGTTGCACGGGCTCGACATTTTCCAGGGGAGTGGCCGTATGCTGGATCTGCTCGATCACCAGCTGTCCTTTGCTGATCGCCTGATCAATCAAGGCATGAGGAAGGGTCAGCGTCTCCAGATGTTCGATATCGAGGTTCATTAACCCGCAATCAAGCTGAAAGCTGTAGAGATGTGGCTCGGGGGCTTTTAGCCACAGATAGAGACGTTCGGCATCGGTCTTTTCACGGATGGTGGCGAGGCTCACTTCGCATAGTTGGGTGAAGTTGGTGAAGTGTTCCGGGTCCCATTCCTGCATACCAATATCCCTTGGTGTGTACCCAAGCGAGTATAGATTTAATTCTCTTTGATTAATATGTCAGAAAGGAGATGCAGCACACAGAAATCGTGACTTCAGGCTCAATGGTGGAGAAATACACTGCTATTTGTCCATATGGTGGCGAGTATCTTGTTTGCTGCCACTACAGGACGCGGAATTGCCGGGGCGGGTTGCAAGGCAAAAAAGAGCCCGCACGATGGCGGGCTCTCGGGCAGAGATCAGATGACTCTGCGCGGCTTATTCTGCCTTGGGGGCTGCGTCCGCAGGTGTTTCGCTGCTATCGGCTGGCGCGCTCTCGGCAACCGGCGCTTCCGGTGCCGGACCCGGCACCAGCTCGACCGCCGGTTTGGCGATGAGGGAGCGGGTCTCTTCCACCGCTTCGCTCAGCTTCACCTCGATGATCTGACCCAGCTCGTAGACCACCTCGGTCTTGTCCAGATAGACGCGGCCGTTGTCCCAGTTGCACTCCAGGCGATCCTTGTTGTCCAGGATATGGCGGGCAGGCATGAAGACCACGGCGCCGTTCTCCTGCAGACGCAGCTTGAGACCGGCACGCATCACGTCGATGATCTCGGCGTTGAACACCTTGTCGGTGCCAGCAGCGGCTTTCAGATAACGGACATAGAGCCAGTCACCGATGTCGCGCTCCACCATGCGGTGCAGGCGGCGGCAGGCGGTCAGGTGCTCGGTGAGCTCGGTGCTGGGGCGCTCGCCCGGGGTCTTGCCAGCGATGACGGCTTTCAGCAGACGATGGTTGACCATATCGCCGTATTTACGGATCGGGGAGGTCCAGGTGGCGTAGGCATCCAGACCCAGGCCGTAATGGGCGCCCGGTTCGGAAGACATCAGCGCATAGCTCTGGAAGCGGCGGATCTTGCCATCCAGCCAGCGGGTGTCGAGGTTGTCGATCCAGCGGCGCAGGGCGCAGAAGCCGGTCAGGCTGGCGATCTCGTCGCGCTCGAACGGGGCCTCGGCGCTTTTCAGCAGGTCGATGGCGCCGTCGAGGGACTCTTCGTCAAAGCCGGTGTGAACGTTGAAGATGCCGTAACCGACGTTCTTGCCCAGCACGCGACCGGCGCAGATGTTGGCGGCGATCATCGACTCTTCCACCATGCGGTTGGCGATGCGGCGCGGCTCGACGTGGATGGCCAGCACTTCGCCATTCTCGCCCAGCTCGAAGTCATAGTCCGGGCGATCCGGGAACACCAGCGCGTGTTCGGTGCGCCACGCGATGCGCGCCTCGGTCATCGCCTTCATCAGCGGCAGCTGGGCCAGCACGCCTGCGTCGATAGCCAGCTCTTTGCCATGTTCGGCCCAGTCGGAGACGTCGTCATAGTTGAGGCGGGCGTGGGAGCAGATGCGTGCGGCGAAGAACTCGGTCTCTTCCAGCAGCAGGCCATCTTCGGCGATCAGCAGACGGGCGCACAGGGTGTTGCGCTCCTCGCCCTCTTTCAGAGAGCAGAGCTCGTCGGAGAGAGTGCGCGGGATCATCGGTACGTTGCGGCCCGGCATGTAGACGGTGAAGGCGCGCTGGGCGGCCTCTTTGTCCAGCTCGCTCCCTTCGGCCACATAGGCGGTCGGGTCGGCGATGGCCACCAGCAGCTCCCAGCCGTTGTCCAGCTTGCGGATGGCCAGGGCATCGTCCATGTCTTTGGTCTTGGCGCCGTCGATGGTGAAGAAGGGGGTCGCGGTCAGATCGGTGCGCGGCAGCTCTTCCTCTTCGATCACCTTCCACTCCGGTAAATCAGCCGGTTCAACCTGGGCCAGGTTGTGGCGCGCCAGCACTACCCACCAGGGCACGTTGTGATCTTCTTGGGCGGCGATCTTCTGGGTGATCTCGGCGGAGAAGTTACCATCAACCAGCGCATGGCGTTTGAGAGTGGCGACTACCCAGTCCCCTTCCTTGAACTCTTTCTCATCCAGACCCTTCTTGACGCGGGCCTTGATGGCATCCTTGATCAGCGGGTGGTCGGCGACCACGTTGAGGCGGTCACGGAACATCTTGACCCGGGCCACGAAGCGGGTGACAGACTGCTCCAGCAGGGCATCCGGCTCGGCCACTTCCTTCTCTTTTTCGGTACGGATCAGGGCGCTCACCCGGTCTCCGTGCATCACCTTCTTCATGTAGGGAGGCGGCACGAAATAGCTGGTCTTCTCATCGACCTCCAGAAAGCCGAAGCCCCGATCGGAGGCGCGGATAACACCCTCTTTCTTGGGGATGTTTTCGCGGATTTGTTGCTTGAGCTGGGCCAGCAGCGGATTGTCTTGGAACATAAATGGGGAACCTGAGTGGAGACCTGATGAAGAAACGCCCAGCACTATACGTTTTTAGCCCTGCAAAGCCAAGGTGAATGGCCTGCTCAGCGTGGTTGCAACTGCGATCTGGCATGGTCGATGAGCCGCAGGGAGAGCTGTTTGTGCACCCCTTTTTCCAGTACCCAGCGGTGCCAGTAGAGTCGTTCCGTCAAGGCGTGGTCGGGACTGAGATTGACTAGCGAGCCGGTTTCCAGCTGGTTTCTGATCTGCAACTCCGGAATGAGACAATAGGCCAGCCCCTGCTCAGCCATGGCGACGAAAGCTTCTGACGAGTGAACGGTATGGCAGGGATAACCACCGGGCTCGAGCCCGAAGTGACGGCGCATAAAGCTGATATGCATATCATCGCGCTGATCGAACGCCACCGCCGGTGTCTTGGCCAGCGCCTCCCGGGTCAGGCCGTGGGGGAAGTGGCGTGCCAAAAAGGCGGGGCTGGCGGTGAGCAGGTAGTTCATTTCGCCCAGCTCATCGACGCAGCAGCCAGCCAGCGGCTGGGCTTGCAGGCTGACGGCGCCAAATGCTTGGCCCTCGCGCACCTTGGCGAGGGTGCGGCTCTCGTCATCCACCAGCAGGTTGAGTTCGATGGGGTGGCGCTCCAGCAAGGGGGCGATAGCGGGCAGAAACCAGGTGGCCAGGCTGTCGGCGTTGACGGCGATGCTGATCCGGATCGGTCCCTGCGGCTCGTCGGGGGCCAGCTCACCCGCCAGTTCGAGTTCGAGCTGGTGGACCTGACGATAGTGAGCCAGCAGTTTTTCCCCCAACGGGGTTGCCTGCAACGGTTGGCTACGAATGAGCAGCGGTTCGGCAAATTGCTGCTCCAGCTGCTTGATGCGCTGGGAGATGGCCGACTGGGTGATGTGCAGCGACGTGGCTGCCCGCTCGAAATTCTGCTCCTGCAGCACCGCATCCAGTGCTCGCAGCAGCTTGTAGTCCAGCTCTTTCATGCTTTTTGCCCTCCCGTTGCATCAGGGCTGACTCTACGTCAGTCGGGTGGGGACAACAATGGTTGGGGGGTTATGGGCGATGTATGGCGTCTGTTCCGCTGCAATTTTTTACAGTAGTGGTCAGGTGGCTCTGAGAGGATACTGTCTGACGCCGCATGGGGTTCGCCTGTGGCATCATAGCGATATGTTTATCCCGGGACTGTTTTCCCGGGATTTTTTATATCTGGGTGGCCAGCTCGCGTGAGCGGTGATGGATGGTTTGATAGTGGCCGATGAGCGGCTGCGAGACTGCGCGGGCAAAGCGCTCATCCAGATAAAAGCGCAGGCCAACCCCTCTAACCGCGCCCAAATCCACCGATTGGCGGTGGCCCAAACGCGACATCGGGATCCCGAGACGGCGGAAGATGCGCTCTGCTGGCAGGCTGGCTACGCCAACCAGCTCCTTGATGCCGCGGGGCTGGGCAAAGGCATAGACTTCGCGCAGGAGCACGCAGGTCAGTTCGCTTACGCCATTGGTCATGCGCGGGGCGCGGGGCGCATCGATGGCCAGGCGGGTGAGTTCCCAGACATCGGGAGTATGGGGCGGATTCTCACCGGCCAGGGCGGTGGGGAAGATGGTGGGCAGCATGTAGGCGTTGGCGCAGCTGAGCAGGCGAATGCAGGCGCAGACCCCCTGTTCGTCTTCAACCAGCACCCAATGGGTGTCCGGGGTATCAAAGCTGTCACGTTCCAAACCGTGATAGGACTCGACATCCCAGCCCAAACGATCAGAGAAGACGCGATTTCGAAAGTGATAGAGTTCGTTCTCTACGGCATTTCGTGGGTGATCTCTCAATTTTCCTTTGAAAACCAACATTATGAACTCTCTCTCTTTCTGTTCGCCGTTATAATCAGAAGCTTGGCCAGGGGGGCTAGCATATGAAACAAGAACAACTGTTTGAGTATCTGGAACACTTCACTTCGGTGACGGACGGTGATCGCCTGGCCGGATTGATTGGTCGTTTTACGCTCGATATGGGCTATGACTATTACGGTTTTACCCTGATCATTCCGATGTCGATGCAAAGGCCCAAAGTGGTGCTGTTCAATCAGTGTCCAGTCTCCTGGGTGCAGACCTATACCGATAACAACATGCTGGCCTGTGATCCGGTGATCCAGCTGGCGCGCAAGCAGACCCTGCCTATCTACTGGAATCGTCTCGATGAGCGGGCCAGTTTTCTGCAAGAGGGGAGCATGGATGTGATGGGGCTGGCGGCCGAGTTTGGATTGCGCAACGGCATCTCCTTCCCCCTGCACGGTGCCGCCGGAGAAACTGGCATCCTCTCTTTCATCACCTCCGAACGGGCCTCTAGCGATCTGCTGCTGGAGTCCTCGCCCATCCTCTCCTGGATGTCCAACTACATTTTCGAGGCTGCAATCCGGGTGGTGCGCCTGAGGGATTCGGATCAACAGGCCGCCCTGACCGAGCGCGAAACCGAATGTCTGTTTTGGGCCAGTGAGGGAAAAACCTCGGGGGAGATCGCCTGTATTTTGGGGATCACCGAACGCACGGTGAATTACCACCTCAATCAGGTCACTCGCAAAACCGGTTCGATGAATCGTTATCAGGCCATTGCCAAGGGGATTAGCAGTGGTATTTTGCTGCCGAATCTTGAACAGGTCGTTGTCACCAACTTCCCCAAGCTGATGCAATAAAACCCGGTGATTTTCGGGACATAACGGCAGACTCTCAATTGTCAGATCCTGCTATTGACTACTGGCTTCGGATGGGGCTTTGAGCCACCTGTATGAGTCAGGCTTATTAGCAAAATGAATGAACAAGCAAATCAATGAATTTCTATGAATAATCCGCGCCCGCTATAGTGCCGTTCATTCATTACTCGGACGGTTCACTTATGTTTGCCACTACGCTGCAAGGTTTTACCCTCGGTCTTGCCATGATCATCCCTATCGGTGCCCAGAATGCCTTCGTGCTGAGCCGGGGCATCCATCGCAATCACCATCTGCTGACCGCGACGCTCTGTAGCCTCTGTGATCTGGTGCTTATCGGAATTGGGGTATTCGGTGGCGCCAGGGTATTGGCTGCCAACCCGCTCGGCATGGCGCTGCTTACCTGGGGTGGCGTGCTGTTTCTCGGCTGGTTTGGCGTTCGCTCTCTGCGCAGTGCCTGGCGTGGTGCTGGGGAGGGGCTTGCTGATTCGCCGCAGGTGATGGGGGTCAAAGGGGTGTTGGCGATGACTCTTGGTGTCACTCTGCTCAACCCCCATGTGTATCTCGATACCCTGATGTTGCTCGGTTCGCTCGGTAGCCAGGTGGCAGAGTCCTTGCGACCAGCGTTTGCGGCGGGGGCCATGCTTGCTTCGCTGGTGTGGTTCTATTCGTTGGCGCTGGGGGCGGCAGCATTGGCTCCCTGGTTGGCACGAGGCCGGGTGCAGCGGGGAATCGATCTGCTGGTTGGTGTCATCATGCTGAGTCTGGCTTTTCAGCTGGCCAGAGGAAGTTAAGGCTGCTGCCCGGTAACAAAAAGATGCCACTCACATGAGTGGCATCTTTGCTATTGAAGGGGTTCAGACCCTGAACTGGGAGAGCAGGCGTTGTTGCAGCAGGCTGGCCTGGTGGAGGGAGGAGGCGAGTTGCAGGCACTCCTGCGCCTTCTGCTCACCGGTTCGGGCTTGCAAGCTGATGCCTGATACCTTGTCGGAAGAGTTGCTCAGGGTGTGTGACAGTTGGCCGGTAGCTACGGCCACCTGCTGCACCATGTCGGCCAGCTGATCGATGGCACCCTCCACCTTGAACAGGATCTGTTTGGTATTCTCGGAATCCTGCATGCCGGACTCCACGGTCTTCAGGTTGCGCTGCATCATCAGATAGGCCGTTTCGGTCTGCTGCTGAATCGTATTGATTACCTGGCTTATCTCGGCGCTGGAGGCTGCTGTGCGGTTGGCCAGGGTACGCACTTCATCAGCGACTACCGCAAAGCCGCGCCCCATTTCACCGGCACGTGCGGCCTCGATGGCCGCATTGAGGGCCAGCAGGTTGGTCTGCTCCGAGATACCGCTGATGGTGGATATAATCTGGCCAATCTGCCCGGCCTGCTCCTTGAGCGAGTTGATGGCGATGGCACATTCACCTACCTCCAGTACCACCCGCTGCATGCCCGCACTGGCGGATGAGACGTACTGGCTGCTTTCGGTCGTCAGTTGGCGTACCTCGTTGGCATTTTGGGCCGCCATGCTGCAGTTGTCCGAGATACCGGTGGCAACTTGCACCATCTGCTCGCTGTCTTGGTGCAGGGCCAACGCATGCTCGGCAGTCTGTCGACTGCTCTGGCTAATGGCTTCGACCCGATTGACCGAGGTGTGAACGTGTTCGCTGATGTGCTGGTTGTTATCCATGGTGGAGCTGATCATCTTCTGCAGTTTTTCGATGAAGCGATCCACGCTGTTGGCCAGCGATCCAATTTCGTCGTCCCGTTGCAGGTTGATGCGCGCGTTGAGATCACCCTCACCCGCTGCAATGTCCTGCATCCGTTTATCCACCTGCAGCAGCGGGGTCACCAGCTTGCGGGTCAGCCAGAGGCCGCAGAGAGCGACGATCATCAGGCTTACTAGCAGACCACCGAGCAGCTGGGTATTGGTATGGCTGATGATGGTGTTGAGCTGTGCCACCTGATCTTCCACGGTGGCATCGCCCTGGGCTTCGACATCGATCAGCTGCTGTTGCAGCCCATCCGCGCTCTTTTCATAGATGGTTTGCTGGGCCTGGTAGTTGGCAAGGGCTGTCAACCAGTTGCCCAGCAACTGTTTGTGGCGTGCCAACAGTTCACGGTATTGGCTTGCCAGAGTATGGCCGCTGAATTCACCGCTGCCGTCTACATCGAACAGACCGGTTGCCAGCATCCGGGCCACAGCGCCTTCATAGAATTCGCTGGCGTCTTGCAATTCGCCCTTGATGGCATCCGAAATGCCCTGTCTGCGCATCTTCTCCAGCGCATAGAGTTGTCGTAAAAAGCCGATATTGGCTTCCATACCGCCGTCGGCGGCTTCCCAGCGGGTTGCCAGTCCGCCGTTCCAGCTGATGGGCTGATCTGGCGACTGGGTCAGTGTCTCTACGGCCCCATCCCCGACCACTTCCAGTTGGGCCGAGAGCCGTGCCAGGCGGTCGGCATTATCACGCAGGGATTGGTCTATATCGGTATAGCTGCGATAGAGCGTCAGCAAGGTGTCTTGCTGTTGCTGATAGTCCTGCTGTTGCCGGGTCATTGCGGTGATGGCTGGCGGATTGATCAGGTTTCCCTGCACAACGCGTTGCAGTGCATCCGCAGTGGCCTCTTTTGCTTCATTCAACTTGCCGTTGTCGAGCGGGATACCGTTGAGCATCTTTTGGATATGAAGTTGCTGATGCCCCAGTTCGATAGAGCCTTCCATGGCGCCATCTGCTGTTTGCCAGGCCGCGCCCAGTACGTAGGAGAGCAGATCAGCCAGTCGCTGGCTGCCATACCAGCCCACGACCCCCATCCCCAGCGTGCAACTGAGCAAGATGGCAAGACCCAGATTGGAGGTAGTAACTATTTTCATGTGATGGCCTTCCTTGGTGTCGACATTGGCACAATGTTTTGGATCCGAACGGATTGAGTTTAGTGGCTTATGTTCCGCTCATAGCCCTGTTTGGTGCCGGAATATCCCGTGCACTGGATGCACGGGATCAAGCATGGTGACTAATTGCATAAAAAGCCGCTCTGACCACTCCTTGTCTCGGGGCCTATGCTGGATACTTATCCAGTTATTCTTTATGCTATGAGCCAATTTACGAATTGTTGTATTGGTGAGGAGAGAGCCGTGATTGGTCGCTTGCGAGGCATTGTCATTGAAAAGCAGCCCCCCGAGGTTTTACTGGAAGTAGGCGGGGTGGGCTACGAGGTACATATGCCGATGAGCTGCTTCTATGACTTGCCGGAGATCGGCAAGGAGGCGACCATCCATACCCATTTTGTGGTGCGTGAAGATGCCCAACTGCTCTATGGGTTTAACCACAAACAGGAGCGGGCGTTGTTCCGCGAGCTGATCAAGACCAACGGCGTGGGCCCCAAGCTGGCGCTGGCGATTCTCTCCGGCATGACTGCCAGCCAGTTCGTTATCAGCGTTGAGCGGGAAGAGATCAGTTCGCTGGTCAAGTTGCCAGGGGTTGGCAAGAAGACCGCCGAGCGGCTGGTGGTCGAGATGAAAGATCGCCTCAAGGGCTGGGTCAGTCACGACCTCTTCTCTCCGGCCATGGTCACATTGCCAGCCAGTGAGCCCGAATTGCGTGCGCCGGATGTGACCGAAGAGGCGGCCAGTGCGCTGGTGGCCCTTGGTTACAAGCCGCAGCAGGCGAGCCAGATTGTCAGCAAGATTGCGAAAGAGGGGATGTCGGTGGAAGAGATCATCCGTGAATCCCTGCGTAGCCTGGTGTGAGGTAGTTGATGATTGAAGCAGACCGCCTCATCTCGGCCAGTGCCGCGCGAGAGGATGAGATTATCGACCGGGCCATTCGTCCCAAGAAGTTGGCTGACTACACCGGTCAGGATACCGTTTGCGAACAGATGGAGATCTTTATCGAAGCGGCGCGTCAGCGGGGTGAGGCGCTCGATCACCTGCTGATCTTTGGCCCGCCCGGTCTGGGCAAGACCACTCTCGCCAACATCGTTGCCAACGAGATGGGGGTCAATATCAAGACCACCTCTGGCCCGGTGCTGGAAAAAGCAGGGGATCTCGCCGCGCTGCTCACCAACCTTGAACCCAACGATGTATTGTTCATCGACGAGATCCACCGTCTCAGTCCGGTGGTGGAAGAGGTGCTCTATCCGGCAATGGAGGATTACCAGCTCGACATCATGATTGGGGAGGGGCCTGCAGCCCGCTCCATCAAGCTGGATTTGCCCCCCTTTACCCTGATTGGCGCGACAACCCGGGCTGGTTCTCTGACCAGTCCATTGCGGGATCGCTTTGGTATCGTCCAGCGGCTGGAGTTCTACAACGTCAAGGATCTGACCGACATTGTTTCGCGCAGTGCCCGTTGTCTGGGTCTGGAGATGACGGAAGACGGAGCCATTGAGGTCGCTCGGCGTTCTCGTGGGACGCCGCGGATTGCTAACCGTTTGTTAAGGCGAGTCCGTGATTTTGCTCAGGTGAAATCCGATGGCCGGATCGACGGTCCCATCGCAGCACGTGCCATGGACATGCTGGACGTCGATAATGAAGGATTTGACTTCATGGACCGCAAGTTATTGTTGGCTGTGATAGACAAGTTTATGGGGGGCCCGGTGGGTCTTGATAATCTGGCTGCGGCGATCGGGGAAGAGAAAGATACTATCGAAGATGTACTGGAGCCTTATCTGATCCAGCAGGGGTATTTGCAACGTACACCCAGAGGACGGATTGCCACTACACGAGCCTATGCTCATTTCGGTCTTCAGCGACCAGATGAGAAGTAAAAACAGTCGTTTGAATGTGAAACCGCCGTCAAAGGCGGTTTTTTATTGTCCGGGCAAAAAAAAGCCCACGGCGAATGCTGTGGGCAAAGACAATTCAGGATGGATGTTCACAGACAGTGAGTGCGTCTGGACACAGACCGGAAAATAAACAGGTGAGCCGTCGCGAGCTCTCAGAGTCGGTTCAGTTGATAGAGCTGAACAAAGGAAAGCTTGTAGTAACGGATGGTTTTAGCAACAAACTTTTTCATCTTCGATTCCAATAGACAGGTTCAAATTGATCGTCGAATACGTACCGTGAACCCAGATTAACCGGCCTGTATCCAAGGGTATGCCCTCACTGCGAGGCGCATTGTAGGAGTTCGAACCAGCTCGGGCAAACAAGAAAAATTACAATTTTCTAATTAGTTTATCTAATGTCTTTGTTGATGAAATTGGTTCGCATGAGTATGCATTTATTGCAGGTTTAAATTGAGTTTTTGGGTCAGGCGGGTGGTCTTGGATAATGTGTGAAAAGGGCCCTTATCCAGCTATTTAAAATTTAAATGGCTGGTTGGATGTTAAATTCTTAAATTGATTTAAATCAATATTTTACGCTTTGTTGTATTTTGTGATCGGGCTCGCGTCATTAATCGTGAAATAGATTAAAAATGCCTTTTAAAGCCATGTATTGACTGCCCTTTTACATTGATTTCAATCAAATAAAGGTGATATAAAACCATGGTCATCATGGGCGAGAATAAATTCCAGCTGGTTGTTTTATAAATGTTAAACATTAGCTTTCTTTGTTCTCATGCATTGCCTTGTTGTTAATATTGGTCGTTGTTGACGTGGCTTCGTTGTTTTGTGTTACAGCGGGACCTGTTCGATAACCCCCAACGGAAGCTTTGTCCTTAAAACTTAAAATAGCCGTGCCAATAATCGGTGAGGAAACATCATGATTGCTGAGCATGTGGTCGACCTATCGCGGTTCCAGTTCGCTGCGACGGCCCTTTATCACTTCTTGTTTGTCCCCCTGACGCTGGGAATGACCTTCATTCTGGCGATCATGGAATCTGTCTATGTAATGACCAACAACCCCGTCTACAAGGATATGACCAAGTTCTGGGGTAAGTTGTTCGCCATTAACTTCGCCCTTGGGGTGACTACCGGTTTGACCATGGAGTTCCAGTTCGGGACTAACTGGGCTTACTACTCCCACTATGTCGGCGATATCTTCGGGGCCCCGTTGGCCATCGAAGGGCTGATGGCCTTCTTCCTGGAGTCCACCTTCGTCGGTATGTTCTTCTTTGGCTGGGATCGCCTGAGCAAGCATCAACACCTGGTTGCGACCTGGTTGATGGCGCTGGGTACCAACCTCTCCGCCCTCTGGATCCTGGTCGCTAACGGCTGGATGCAGAACCCGGTCGGGGCCGAGTTCAACTTCGAATCCATGCGGATGGAGATGGTGAGCTTTGCTGATCTGGTGTTCAACCCGGTTGCGCAGGTCAAGTTCGTCCACACTGTGGCGGCTGGCTATACCTGTGGCGCCATGTTTGTGCTGGGTATCTCCTCCTACTATCTGCTGAAGAATCGTGATGTGGCCTTCGCCCGTCGCTCCTTCGCCATCGCGGCCGCATTTGGTATGGCCTCCATCCTCTCTGTGCTGATACTCGGTGACGAATCCGGTTATGAGACCGGTGAAGTTCAGAAGGTGAAACTGGCTGCCATCGAAGCTGAGTGGGAGACCGAACCGGCTCCGGCTGCGTTCACCCTGTTCGGTATTCCGAACCAGGAAGAGATGCGCACCGATTACGCCATCAAGATCCCCTATGCCATGGGCATTATTGCGACTCGTTCGCTTGATACTCAGGTTACCGGTCTCAAGGATCTGAAGGTTGAGCACGAACTGCGCGTACGCAACGGTATGACCGCTTACGACTTGCTGACCAAGCTGCAATCCGGTGACAAGTCTGACGAGACTCGTGCTCGCTTCGACGAAGTGAAACAGGATCTGGGCTATGGTCTGCTGCTCAAGCGCTATACCAGCAACGTGACCGATGCCACTGATGATCAGGTCAAGGCCGCCGTGGATGACTCTATCCCGCAGGTTCTGCCGCTGTTCTTCGCTTTCCGCATCATGGTCGCCGTCGGTATGTTGATGCTGGTGCTGATCGGTATGGCCTTCTATGACAGTGCCCGTCACCGCATCGGTGAGCGCAAGTGGCTGCTCAAGGGTCTGCTGTGGGGTATCCCGCTGCCGTGGATCGCTATCGAAGCAGGTTGGTTTGTGGCCGAGTATGGTCGTCAACCCTGGACCATCGCGGAAGTACTGCCGACCTCGGTCTCGGCTTCCAACGTGCCTGCGGCTGAAATCTGGTTCTCTCTGATCGGCATCTGCCTGTTCTACACCGTGCTGCTGGTGATCGAGATGTACCTGATGTTCAAGTTTGCCCGTCTTGGTCCTAGCAGTCTGAAGACCGGCAAGTATCACTTCGAACAGCTCAAGGCATAAGGAGAGTGACCATGTTTGATTACGAAACTCTGCGTGTCATCTGGTGGGTGCTGGTCGGCGTGCTGCTGATTGGTTTCGCCATCACTGACGGCTTCGACATGGGGGTAGGCGCACTGCTCCCGTTCGTCGGCAAAAAAGACATTGAACGTCGCGTCATGATCAACTCCATTGCTCCCCACTGGGATGGCAACCAGGTGTGGCTGATCACCGCGGGTGGCGCCCTGTTCGCAGCATGGCCGCTGGTTTACGCAACTGCGTTCTCCGGTTTCTACGTGGCGATGATCCTGACTCTGATGGCGTTGTTCTTCCGTCCGGTCGGTTTTGACTACCGTTCCAAGCTGGAGAGCCCGAGATGGCGCAACAACTGGGACTGGTGCCTGTTTATCGGTGGTGCGGTTCCGCCCATCGTATTCGGCGTTGCGTTCGGTAACCTGCTGCAGGGTGTGCCGTTCGAATTCAACCAGTTCCTGATGTCTACCTATCACGGTAACTTCTTCGGTCTGCTCAACCCGTTCGGCCTGCTGGCCGGTATTGTCAGCCTCAGTATGTTCCTGGCTCAGGGTGCGACCTGGCTGATGATGAAGACCGAGGGTGAAGTGCTGGCTCGCTCCCGCACCGCCGCCATCGGCAGCTCACTGCTGTTGTTTGTGCTGTTCGCTGTTGCGGGCTGGTGGGTAAGCGGCATGGAAGGTTATGTCATCGTCAAGGCTGCGGCCAACGATGCGGTCTCCAACCCGCTGGGCAAGGAAGTGGTGCAACAGGCTGGTGCCTGGATGAATAACTACACCCTCTACCCGTGGATGGTGGCAGCCCCTGTGCTGGGTCTGGCCATGAGCCTGCTGACCGCTCTGTTTGCCAAGCTGAACAAAGGCTGGTTGGCGTTCACTACCTCCTCCCTGGCGATGGCGGGCGTGATCCTGACTGCCGGTTTCTCCATGTTCCCGTTCGTGATGCCCTCAAGCCTTGAGCCGTCACAGAGCCTGACCATGTGGGATACCACTGCCTCCTTCAACACCCTGCAGGTGATGACGGTTGCCGCAGCTATCTTCGTACCGATTGTGCTGGCTTATACCCTGTGGACTTACATCAAGATGTTTGGCCGGGTGACCAACAAGCACATCGAAGATAACCAACATTCGGCCTACTAAGAAGGAGCCCTGATAATGTGGTATTTCACCTGGATCCTGGGTCTGCTGCTGGCCTGTGCATTTGGCATCATCAATGCGCTGTGGTTGGAACACACCGAAAACATGGATCGTCAGATCGATGAAAACAAGTGATCGACTCGCCAGGCTGGCCGCTCCACTGGAGCGCCAGCCATGGCAGGGGTTGATGTTACTCGCGGCGGCCTTGTTGGCCGTCGCTATTTTACAGGCCCCCAATCTGATCGCCGCCAACACCAGCGAGCATGGCCACTGGCTTGCTCCCTGGCTAATGTGGGCGGTCTGTTGCGGTGTACTGACCGGGCTCGGCTTTCATTTGAAAAGCGTGTTCGGGCGGATCCTGTTCAATCCCTGGCTCGCCTGGCCCAGTTTGTTGTATGGCCTTTGGCTGACACATTCATATTTCCTTTCATAAAAAACGGGGGGAGGCAGGATTTCCCTGCCTCCCCCTGCTTCTTTCCTATTCAGCCCTGCGCTATGATAGCCCCCCATCTGACTGTCGAATGGATCACAGATTGTTATGGGGGAAGTCTTTGAGTTTCCGGTGCGTGTCTACTACGAAGATACCGACGCCGGGGGCATCGTCTACAACGCCAATTATCTCAAGTTTATGGAACGCGCTCGCACCGAGTTTCTTCGTGCCAAAGGGGTCGAACAGGACCTCTTGTTGCAGGAGGGATACGCCTTCGTGGTGAGTCGAACAGAGATCGATTTCCGCTCGGCGGCCCGTTTTAATGAACTATTGAATGTGTTAACGCAAGTGATTGAAGTGAAACGCGCATCCATGCGTTTTTCGCAGCAGATCCTGGCGGCTGATGGACGACTCGTCACTCAGGCCATGGTACAGATAGCCTGTGTCAGTCATCCGCAAATGAAACCTGTAGCTATACCTGAAAAAATCAAGGGAGTGCTGTTAAGTGCACGCTGAAATTTCGTTTATTGGCCTGTTTTGGCAAGCCAGCCTGTTGGTAAAACTGGTCATGATGACCCTGATGAGCATGTCTATTGTCTCCTGGGCGCTGATTATCCAGCGCTCCAAGGCGATCAAGGCTGCCAATCTCGCATCGGAACAGTTTGAAGATCGCTTTTGGTCAGGGGTCGATCTCAATCGCCTCTATCAGGAGTCCTCTTCCCGCCGCGATGATATCGAAGGCATGGAAGATATCTTCTACTCCGGCTTCAAGGAGTATGCCCGCTTGCTCAAGGCCGGTGCCCGTGGTCAGGATGCGGTGATGGATGGTACCTACCGTGCCATGCGCGTTTCTCTCTCCCGTGCGGTGGATGATCTGGAATCCAACCTGCCGGTGCTGGCGACCATCGGATCCATCAGCCCCTATATCGGTCTGTTCGGTACCGTATGGGGCATCATGAACGCTTTTATCGCCTTGGGTCAGGTGCAGCAGGCCACCCTGCAGATGGTGGCACCGGGTATCGCGGAAGCGCTGATCGCCACCGCTATGGGTCTGTTTGCCGCGATCCCGGCGGTTATCTTCTACAACCGCTTCTCCAACAAGGTCGAGCGGCTGGAGAACGCCTACGCCAACTTCATGGATGAGTTCACCACCATTCTGAACCGTCAAATTGCACAGCAGCAGGGTGATCAGTAATGCAAACCTATCAGCGGATCCGGCGCAAGAAGGTGGCCGAGATCAACGTGGTTCCCTATATCGACGTCATGCTGGTGCTGCTTATCATCTTTATGGCGGTCACGCCGGTGATCACGCAAGGGGTCAAGGTGGATCTGCCACAGGCTGAATCCGAGCAGTTGCCGGAAGATGCCAAGCCGCCCTTTATTGTCAGCGTCAATACCGAAGGCGAGTATGTCATCAAGGCTGGTGAAGCTGAGGATGAGCCGGTACCAAGCGGTACGCCAGAGGCGATGCAGCAATACATCACCGAAAAAGCGATGGGCTATCTGGCCATCAACCAGAATGCTCCCGTGGTGGTCGCGGGTGACAAGGCCGTGCGCTACGAAGAGGTGATCCTGTTGATGGTGGCCCTCAAGAAAGCGGGTGTGCCTCAGGTTGGCCTGATGACAGATCCGGTGAACTAACGGAGATGGATGTGAAGCGTGGTATTTCCGGTTATCTCATCGCGTCGTTTCTGCTGCACCTGATCATCGGCATCATCCTGTTTGTCGGACTCGATTTCAGCAAGCCGAAACGGCCTGAGTCGAAGGGGCAGATCGTCAATGCCGTCATGCTCGACGAGGATTTCCTCAACGAGCAGGCCAAGCAGATCCAGCAGCAGAAATCGCAGCCCAAGCCGCAGAAGACAGAGAAAGAGAAGGACAAAGAAGACACGGATCTTGCCAAGCGTCAGCTAGCCCAGCAGCAGGAACAGCTACGTATCGCTGAAACCAAGCGCAAGCAGGCTGAAGAGGCGACCCGCAAGGCCGAAGTCGAGAAGCAGAAGAAAGTGGCCGAGCAGAAGCAGGCGGAAGAGAAGGCCCAGAAAGCCGAGGAAGCCCGCAAGCTGGAAGAGCAGAAGACCAAGAAGGCAGAAGCCGAGCGTAAAGCCGCGGAAGATGCCAAGGCACTCGCGCTGAAGAAAAAGAAAGAGCTGGAGAAAAAACAGGCTGAAGAGAAGGCTAAAGCCGAAGAGGCCAAGGCCAAGAAAGCGGAAGCCGACAAGAAGGCCAAAGCTGAAGCAGAGAAAAAAGCCAAGGCGGAAGCCGAGAAGAAAGCCAAAGCCGACGCCGAGAAGAAGGCCAAGGAAGAGGCCGATAAAAAGGCAAAAGCTGACGCAGAGAAGAAAGCCAAGGCCGAGGCCGATAAACAGGCCAAGATCGCGGCTGAACGCAAGCGTAAGGCGGCCGAGCAGGCCAAGCTGCAAAAAGAGATGGAAGAGATGATGCAGCAGCAGCTGTCGGCTGAGGCCAATGCCCGCAGTCAGGCTGCATCGGCAGCAGCACAGGGTGAGGTCGACAAGTATGCGGCTCTCATCAAGGCCACTGTTGAGCGATATATGATTTTGGATCCCACCATGCGGGGCAAAACATGTACTATCGGCGTACGTCTTGCGAGCTCCGGCTTCGTCATTTCGGTGGATAACGGCCAGGGTGACCCGGCGGTATGCCGTTCTGGCAAAGCGGCCGTGTTGAAGGCCAATCAGTTGCCGGTGCCGAAGGATCCTGCGGCATTCGAGATGTTGAAGGAATTTAACCTCAAATTGGAACCGAGTATTTAAGCCATGATCAGAAAAGTGTTTTTTGCTTTGGTTGGTTGTTTGCTGCTGGGCCAGAGTGCCCATGCAGCCCTCGATATCGTCATTACTGGCGGTATTGATAGCGCCCGTCCCGTTGCCGTAGCCCCCTTCAAGTGGGAAGGCAATGGCCAGTTGCCGCAGGATATCGCGGAAGTGGTCTCCAATGACCTGATGCGCAGCGGCAAGTTCAAGCCGCTGGCGCGCAGCCAGATGCCACAGACGCCGAGCAGCAGCAGCGAGATCAACTTCGCGCCCTGGGCCTCCCAAGGGGTTGAAGCCGTGGTGGTGGGTTCCATTTCGGCAGTCGGTGACGGCACCTACAAGATCAACTTCGAGCTGGTCGATGTGCTGAAAGGCCAGTTGGCCAAGGCGCAAGGTGGCGAGAGCAACGGTTACATCCTGGATAGCCGCATGGCGACCATCCCGGGTGCCCAGATGCGCCAGTTTGCCCACCGCATCTCTGACATCGTCTATGAGCGTCTGACTGGCGAGCGTGGTGCTTTCCTGACCCGTTTGGCTTATGTTTCCGTCCAGCAAGGAACCCAATTCCCGTACCAACTGCGGATCTCTGACTACGACGGTTACAACGAGAAGACCCTGCTGCGCTCCCGTGAGCCGCTGATGTCTCCGGCCTGGTCGCCGGATGGCAGCAAGCTGGCCTACGTGAGCTTCGAGAACCAGAAGTCCGAGATTTATGTCCAGGACATCTACACCCAGCAGCGCAGTTTGATCACCAGTTTCCGTGGAATTAACGGGGCGCCGGAGTGGTCGCCAGATGGTCGTCGTCTGGCTATCGTTCTCTCCAAAGATGGTTCACCGAACCTCTATGTGGTTGATGTCGCTAGCAAGCAGCTGACCCGCGTCACCACTAGCCGGGTAATCGACACCGAACCCTCCTGGATGCCGGATGGGCAAAATTTATTGTTCACCTCTGAACGTGGTGGCAAACCCCAGATTTATAGCGTAAATTTGGCGACTGGTATGACTCGCCGTATGACTTGGGAAGGGGAATCCAACCAGGGTGCATCCATTACTCCTGATGGCAAAATCATGGTGATGGTGACCCGTGTTCAGGGGCAATATCGCATCGCCCGTCAGGACATGGAAAACAATGCCCAGCTGGTCCTTACCCAGAGCGCACTGGATGAGTCGCCAAGTGTGGCTCCCAATGGCAGCATGATCATTTATGCCACCATCTATCAAGGTCGCAAGAGCCTGGCGTTGGTATCGACCGACGGTCGCTTCAAGGCTGTGCTTCCGACCAGTAGCGGTGAAATTCGTGCACCAGCTTGGTCGCCCTTCTTGAATTGATAAAAATTCGATTGTTTTTTGTTTTGTTATAAAGGTTTAAGGAAATAGCATGCAACTCAATAAACTGCTCAAGGGTCTGGCCATCGCACTGCCACTGTTCACCCTGGCCGCTTGTAGCTCTTCTTCTGATTCTGACGCTGCTGGCGCTGAATCAGGTATGACTGACGGCATGGGCGGTGTACAAACCGGCGGCGCCAACGGTATGTTGTCCCCGGAAGAGCAGATGCGTCAGAAGTTCGAAGCGCTGCAGCGTGACAACGTCATTTACTTCCCGTTCGACGGTTACGACATTCAGGGTCAGTACGCTGATCTGCTGGATGCCCACGCCAGCTACCTGCGCGAGCGTCCGAGCGTGAAAGTTCTGATCGAAGGTCACGCCGATGAGCGCGGTACTCCGGAGTACAACATCGCTCTGGGCGAGCGTCGTGCCAAGGCCGTTGCCAAGTATCTGCAAACCCTGGGTGTGCAGGCCGAGCAGCTCTCCATCGTCAGCTATGGCGAAGAGAAGCCGCTGGATCTGTCCCACACCGAGGATGCCTTTGCCAAAAACCGCCGCGCGGTTCTGGTTTACTAAGGTTTGAACCGAACGAAGTTCGTTTATATGCAAGCGGCCATTTCGATGGCCGTTTTATTTGCACTAAACGCCAAGGTTTGATCCGAATGAAATCTGTATAAGCGAGCGACTATGGCGCTGGCCGTTTTATTTGCACTAAACGCTAAGGTTTGATCCGAATGAAATCTGTGTACAAGCAAGCTGTTGTTGCGCTGGCCGTATTGGTTGCTCTGAATGCGCAGGCGGCGGCTCCTGTCAGCGATCTGGGCGGTGACTCGGGTGGCGGGGTTGTCCTGAGCGGCAACAACGGCGCCATCGTGCCCACCGGTAGCCTGGAAGATCGGGTCGCCCTGCTGGAGCGTACCCTCAATGCCCGTCTGCGGCTGCAAGCTGAATTGCAGCAACAGGTCGACTCCCTGCAAGGGGAGGTCTCCGAGCTGCGTGGTCAGCTGGAGCAACAGACCTATCAGATGGAACAGTCGCAAGAGCGCCAGCGTCAGCTCTATCAGGAGCTCGACAAGGTTGCCAGCAGCCAGCAGGCGGCTCCGGCTGCCGCGGCCCCTGCCGCATCGACACCGGCTGCAGCAGCCAATTACTCAACCAATCAGGATGAGAATCAGGCTTACGATGCCGCGGTCAACATGGTGCTCAAGGAGAAGAACTACGACAAGGCCATTCCGGCTTTTCAGGGCTTCATCAAGCAGTATCCCAGTTCCAGCTATGTCCCCAATGCACACTATTGGCTGGGCCAGTTGCTGTTCAACAAGGGTGACAGAGCCGGCGCCGCAGCCCAGTTTTCTACCGTTGCCAACAAGTACAGCAAGTCGCCCAAGCGTGCAGATGCGCTGCTGAAGCTGGGGATGCTGGCACAGCTGGATGGCAAGAAGGCTGAGGCGAAAGCGTTCTACGAGCAGGTGATCAAGGGTTATCCCAATACCTCACCAGCACAGCTGGCGAAGCAGAGCCTGAGTAAGCTTTAACATTGCTGTATGTCACTGTTTTCGTAACGCTACTGTAAAAACAGCCCACATTTGTACGTACAGTGAGCAAACAGATTTAAATTACGAATTTTCTGTTGCACCAGAAATTTAAATCCGTAATATAGGCCGCCGTCAGAGCCGAAGCAGTAATGCAGTCGGAACTGGTCGTGGTGAGGGTCGTTAGCTCAGTCGGTAGAGCAGTTGACTTTTAATCAATTGGTCGCTGGTTCGAATCCAGCACGACCCACCATTTTCTCCACTCGGTGGAGACAGAATTCCCAGGTCGTTTAGCTCAGCTGGGAGAGCACCTCCCTTACAAGGAGGGGGTCACTGGTTCGATCCCAGTAACGACCACCAGTTTGTAATAAAAATGATTTAGATGGGTCGTTAGCTCAGTCGGTAGAGCAGTTGACTTTTAATCAATTGGTCGCTGGTTCGAATCCAGCACGACCCACCATCATTTCAAGAATCCCAGGTCGTTTAGCTCAG
>NZ_JBHFMW010000002.1:33944-34147 GCF_041929505.1 Aeromonas sp. MdU4
GATCCCAGTAACGACCACCATATTTGTAGTAAAAAGCGTAAGAAAAAGCTGAAATCTGTAGCAATGTTTCAGAGAAAAAATCCCCACTCAGGTGGGGATTTTTTTGCCCGAAATTCAGTGCTCCAATCGCTTTTGGTGCCATTGTGGCACCTGCTATCGTGCCACATCGCCACATCGCCACATCGCCACACCGCCACACCGCC
>NZ_JBHFMW010000002.1:34251-157601 GCF_041929505.1 Aeromonas sp. MdU4
CCGCCACACCGCCACACCGCACATCCTCTGCTCTTCCGAGATTGCCGACGGCCGCTTATTGCACTCCTGTCCATCGTTATGTCTCCCATGCTGATGCCAGCAATAAAAAGGGCAGGCCAGCGCCTGCCCTCATCGCGATAATCGACGTTACATGATCCCGCGGATCAGGATCCCGCTGATCAGCAGCGGCGCCACCACGCGCCAGCACCAGAGCAGCGCGAGACGCAGGGCGGGTGACAGGCCTGCTGGCAGGATGGCGTCACCCAGGCGCCAGCCCAGCAACAGGGTCAGTACCAAGCCAAACAGCGGCATCATCAGGTTGGAGGTGAGGTAGTCGAGCAGCTCGAAGATGGTCTTGCCAAACAGGGTCAGCTCGCTCCATGGACCGAACGACAGGCTCACCGGAATGCCGGAGGCCATGATGAGCAGGGTCAGTACCCGGCAGGCGCCACGGCGCGACCAGCCCCACTCCTCGGTGGTGAAGCGCACCAGATGCTCCAGCATGGAGATGGAAGAGGAGAGGGCGGCGACCAGCAGCAACAGGAAGAAGACGACGCCGAGCCCCTGGCCAAATGGCAGATGGTTGAATACGGCTGGCATGGTCATAAAGGTGAGACCAGGACCAGCGGTGGGGTCTATGCCGGTGGAGGCCAGCGCCGGGAAGATCATCAGCCCCGCCAGCACCGAGATTATGCTCGCCAGGGTGACCACCCAGACGCCGGAGCGCACCACACCGTTGCTATTGGGCAGGTAGGCGCCATAGGTGGTGTGTACCCCTAACCCGATAGAGAGGGAGAAGAAGGCCAGCCCCAGCGCATCCAGTACGCTCTGGCCGGTTAGCATGGAGAAGTCCGGCAGCAGCAGCTGGCGCACGCCCGCCATGGAGCCCGGCATGGAGAGGCCAACCCCCACCAGCAGCAACATCATGATGAACAGTGCTGGCATCATCCAGCGCAGTGCCCGCTCCACCCCTTTCTGAATCCCCCCCTGCACGAACCACCAGGTAAGTCCGGCGAAGATCAGATGGGTCAGCACCGGCCACCAGGGGTTGCTGACATAGCCGTTGAACAGGGCGGTGAGGGCACTTCCCTCGCTCAGGTTGAGCTTGCCAGCTATCGCCAGCGCGGCGTAGCCCACGGTCCAGCCACCAACCACGCTGTAGAAGCTGTAGATAAAGAAGCCGCAGAGGATCCCCATATACCCCATCCAGCGCCAGTTCGGCCCCACCAGTTTGCGGAACGCACCGAGCACCCCGCGCTGGCTATGGCTGCCGAGCAGGGTCTCCCCGACCTGTACCGCCACCCCGAGAGTGAAGCTGAACAGCAGAAACACCAGCAGGAAGGCGCCACCGCCATTGGTGGCGGTCACATAGGGAAACTTCCAGATGGCACCAAGGCCAATCGCGGTGCCTGCTGCGGCCAACACATGACCAAGACGGGAAGACCACTGAACCTGGCTCATACAACCTCCGGGTAACACGACATCGAAGCAATACTCCTGAGTAGCAATAAACGACAGACAACAAAAAGGCCGCCCGAGGCGACCTTTGCAATGAACATTCAGAAAACTGTGCGTGCAGGGTCACCTCTCTTGCGAGCTAAAAAATCGACCAAACAGCACGAGGATGGCAGACATGGGGTGACAGCCTGAAAATGAGTGAGTGAACAGCCTAAACCATGGAAAGAATAATTGACACATAAAATAGAATTTTTTAAGAGTGAGGCAGGAGTCTCTTATCTTTCCTCCCCTCTTACGTGTTACTGGACGATAATCCTCATAGCTTCTTCTGGAGCTTGTGGTCAGGCGATGACGTAGCAAGCGCCATACATGAGACAGGATGCCGTATGAGATGGATTGTTCTGCCCTGGTTGCTGTTCAGCCTGTGCGTGTCGGCCCAGCCGGGATTAACGTTGCTTAGTCATGATCTGCCCCCCTACACCGAATCTCGTGATGGTCACCTGGGCGGCTTGGCTGTGCGATTTGTGCAAGAGGTACAGCAAGAGCTGGGTGTGAGTTATCCGATCCGGCTCTATCCACTCAAACGGGCTTTGGCGTTGACCAGGGTCGAGCCGAATTGTGCCCTGTTCGTGGTCCAGCGCATCCCGGAGCGGGAGCCTTACTTCAAGTGGGTGGGCCCGTTGTTCGTTAACAGGGTGCTGATCTATCAAGCGCAGGGGAGCGGTAACAAGCTGACTGAATTGTCGCAATTGCGCCATCTCCCCAGAGTGGGGGTCGTGCTGGGCAATGCGGACGATGTGCGGCTGACCCACGAAGGGTATACCAATCTGGTGCGTTACAAGACGGTGGAGGAGGCGATCGAGCGGTTGGTACTTGGCAAGATCGATGCATTGCCAATGGGTGAAATGGTGCTGGATGCCACCATCGACAAGATGGGATTCTCCCGTCGCAGCGTGGTTAACTCCGGCGTGCTGCTGCACGAGTCCGGACTCTACATTGCCTTTTCCAAAGGGACGCCCGATGCCGAGGTTGCTCGCTGGCAGGGGGCGGTAGACAAGGTTGGCGCAAAGCAAGAGTGGGCCAGGCGGCCCACTCAGTAGCATTAGTTATCAGATCAGACCGCGTACCAGGATCCCGCCGATCAACAGCGGAGCAATCCAGCGCCAGCAGTTCATCAGCAGGTGATGCCAGTGGGACGATAACCCCTGCGGCAGCGCTTTGCGTCCCAGCTTCCAGCCCAGCAACAGGGTCACCATCAGGCCAAATACCGGCATCATCAGGTTGGAGGTGATGAAATCCAGGAACTCGAAGATGGTTTTGCCAAACAGGGTGAGGTGTTGCAGTGAGCCAAACGACAGGCTGACCGGAATACCGCTAACCATGACGAATGCCGTGATGGCGCTGCAGGCGGTGCGACGTGACCAGCCCCAGGTCTCGCACAGGAAGCACTGCAGATGTTCCAGCAGCGAAATGGCGGAGGAGAGTGCGGCGAAGACCAGCAGCGCGAAGAAGATCACCTCCAGACCCTGACCGAATGGCAGCAACTGGAACACGGCTGGCATGGTCATAAAGGTGAGGCCCGGGCCCGCGGCAGGATCGATGCCGGTGGCGGCGAGTACCGGGAAGATCATCAAACCCGCCAACACCGCGACCACGCTGGCCAGCAGTACTACCCACACGCTGGAGCGACCAACCCCTTCGCTGGAAGGCAGGTAAGCACCATAAGTGGTATGAATGCCCAGACCGATGGAGAGGGAGAAGAAGGCTAGCCCCATGGCATCCAGCACACCGGACATCCCCAGCTTGCTGAAGTCTGGCATCAGGAAGTGACGAACCCCCTCCATGGCGTTGGGCAGGGTGAGGCCAAAGATCACCAGCATCAGCATCATCACGAACAGCGCAGGCATCATCCAGCGCAAGGTGCGTTCCACCCCTTTCTGGATCCCGCCCTGGACCACTATCCAGGTCAGCGCGGCAAACAGCAGATGGGTGAGGATGGGCCAGAAATCATCGCTGACATAGTTATTGAAGCGAGCGGTCAGAGCAGCCGCATCGCCATGGTTGAGCTGACCCGCGACGGCCATGCCGGTATAACCCAGGGTCCAGCCGCCGACCACGCTATAGAAACAGAAGATCAGCAACGTACTGAGCAGGCCCATATAGCCGACCCAGCGCCAGCGTTTGCCGAGCAGTTCGCTAAACGCGCCAGCCACGCCGCGGCGGCTCATGCTGCCGAGCAGGGTCTCGCCCATCAGTACCGCGACCCCGAGGGTGAAGCTGAACAGCAGAAACACCAGCAGGAAGGCGCCACCGCCGTTGGCGGCAGTGACGTAGGGAAATTTCCAGATTGCGCCGATGCCGACGGCAGAGCCGGCGGCGGCCAAAATATAACCAAGGCGAGATGACCATTGGGACTGCTTCATAGGAACTCCAATCGACGGCCCCATAGTAGGGCCAGAATGGGGCTCATGTTACGGAAAGGCACCCGCAATCACTACGCAAGATCTCAGTCTTAAATACGATTTATTGGCATGATTGACTAATAATATTCTGTTTGTTGACCTGTTGTGCCAATAAATAAAAACCGGAGCATTTCTGCTCCGGTTTTGGGCTGGTGTCGGACTGGTGAAGCGGGTCAGATCACTCCCAGCTCACGCAGTCGCTCCATCAGATAGCTGTGGGCGGTATGGCGCTCGGAGAGCACCACATCCGGGCGCGGATGGAGGAACAGCGGCAGCGAGATGCGCGACTTGCTGGCACTGCCGCCTGTTGGATTGATGACGCGGTGGGTGGTGGAGGGGTAGTAGCCGTGAGAGGCCTCCTGCAACATGTCGCCGATGTTGATGATCAGGGTGCCGAAGTCGCACGGCACATCCATCCACTCGCCGTCAGACCCCTTCACCTGCAGTCCCGGCTCGTTGGCGGCGGGCAGGATGGTGAGCAGGTTGATATCCTCGTGAGCGGCTGCACGGATGGCGCCCGCCTCTTCGGTGCCATCGAACGGCGGGTAGTGCAGCACCCGCAGCAGGGTCTTCTGGCTCTCGTCGATCATCGAGGAGAGGGGGGCGCTGTAGTGGGCGGCAATATCGCTCGGGGTGTACTGCTCGACCCAGCCCAGCAGCTCGGCGGCCAGATCGTTGGCGAGGCGGTAGTACTCCATCGCCTGCTCCTTCAGCTCCTCCGGCATCTGGCCCCAGGGGTAGATGTGGAAGTACTCCTTGATATCTTTCTGGCTATGGCCCTTGGCCACTTCGGACACCGAAGGCGGGAAGTAGCCATCCTGAGTCTCGCGGTTGAACAGAAAATCCTGCTTCTGCTCGCTCATGAAGAAGCGATACCAGTTGTCGTAGATGGCCTGCACCAGCTCTTTCGGGATGGGGTGGTTGGTCAATACGCCAAAGCCGGTGGTGCGCAGCGATTCGGTGAAGCGTTGGGCCGCATCGGGCGAACGGTAATCGACAGTCAGAACTTTCATTGTTTTTGTTACGCGCCAGTTAAAAGGTGGCGCAGTTTACCTTGCCGGGCTTAACAATGAAAGCAGGGTGACCAGTGCTCAGCGCCGCAGCCCGGATAATGACAAAAAAGTCAGATATAAAGCGCCGGGGAGGGGCGAGAGTGGCTCCCTTGTCCTGCCTGCTCATCCTCACTAGAATGCCAGCCACTGTCTTTTCCGGAGTCTGTCCATGTCCTCGAAGATCCTGTTGCTGACCCTGCCGCTACTGCTGGCCGGATGCAGCTCCCTGTCGGAAGATGAGTGCCGTACCATGAGCTGGTACAACCTGGGTTATCAGGATGGCGAACAGGGCAAGACCCGCGATCAGGCGCGGGATTACGTCTCTACCTGCGGCGAGTATGGCCTCAGGGTGGACGAGGCGGAGTGGAAGCGGGGTTACGACAAGGGGCTGGAGCTCTATTGCATCCCCGAGCTGGCTTACGGCAAAGGCAAGGCGGGGCAGGAGTATCTGGGGGTCTGTCCCAACGATGCCAGCTTCCTCAAGCAGTACCAGCGTGGTTATGAAGAGTACAAGCTGGCGACCCGGCTGCGGGAGATCCGCGACGAGCTGGATCGCACCGAGCGGGAGATCGACGAGCTGGAGCGCAGCATCCGCAACGAGACCAACAGCGAACAGCGCGACTACTACCGTGCCAAGCGCAACCGCGCCGTCCGCAACTACGAATCCCTGCGCCGCGAATATGACCGGCTGCGCTATCCGGATCGGGTGATCCAGTTCTCCTTCGGCAACTAAGCCATCTCTTGGTGGCCAGCCATCGCGGCTGGCCACCTTGCATCTGCTCCGCTCAGGAGAGTACCCAGCGCTGCAGCGCCAGCGCGATGCCATCTTCGTTGTGATCGGCGGTGACCTTGTCGGCATGGCTCTGGATCTGCGGGGCCGCATTGCCCATCGCCACCGCCAGCCCGGCCTGCTCGAACATGCTCAGGTCGTTGTTGTTATCGCCAAAGGCAACCACCTGCTCCATGGCAATTCCCTCACTGGCTGCCCACTGGGCCAGTCGGTTGCCCTTGCTGCAGCCGGGCTGCACCAGCTCAACGGCATAAGGGGCTGCCCAGTCGCGGGTGAAGGGGATGAGGTCGTGCTCTTCGTCCATAAAGCGGTGCAGGTGCGCAGGATCCTGATTGAACAGCTCCAGCTTCCAGACCGGCTTCTCAAGCCAGCCCGCCAGCTCCTCGACCGGGTGGATGGCGATCTTGAGGTGCGCGGGCTGGTTGGCCGACCAGCTGCGGATCCGGGTGACATGCTCCTCGCCGCCGATGTAGCCGATCCCCTCGCTCAGGTGGAACAGGGCCCCCATCTGGCGCGCCTCGACCCGCGGCAGCAGGTTGCCGAGAGGAGCGCGGGCCAATGGATCGCCAGCGAGGATGCGATCCGACCCCGGATCGTAAAGACAGGCCCCGTTGCTGCAGATAATGGGGGTGTCGAGAGCCAGATCGTGATGGAAGGGGCGTGCCGTCATGAAATGGCGCCCGGTGACCAGCAGTACCTTGATGCCCTGAGCGCGGGCCTGTGCCAGTGCCGACCGGGTTGCCGCCGAGATCTGGTGATCCCGGGTCAGCAGGGTGCCATCCATATCGAGCGCGATGGCCTTGTATTCACTCATAGCTCCTCCAGCATCGAACAAATCCGCAAAGAGCTTTACCGTCCCAGACCCGGCGCCCCGATGCAAGTCTTGCCCGCAGTCGGAGCGCCGAACTGTGATCCCTTACTGGCTCAGGCGCAGGGTGCCAGCTGTTGGCGCTGGTCGGCCCGGCGCCGCAGCAGGTAGAAACCGGCGGCACTGGCAAGGGCGCACAGGGTGGCGAGATAGAAGGGCCACTCGCTCCCTGCCTGCAGCACCAGACTACCCACCACGACCGCCAGGATTGAGCTGCCCACCGTCAGCCCACGGTAGAGCCCCATCGCCTGCCCCTGTTGCTCGGCATGGCTGCGGTTGGAGATCGCCACTGAAATGGCCAGCCCTCCCAGACTCATGCCGATGCCGGCCGGAATAAAGGTGAGCGCCAGTCCCCACCAGTGGCTCGGCAGGATAAAGAGCAGCATGCCGCTGGCCATTGCCAGATGGCCGACGATGCCGAGGGAGCTGCCGCGCCAGTGGCGGGCAAGTCGGCCGCCCAGCCAGGAACCCAGCATCATGGATAAGCTCACCAGCACCGTCGCCTGCGCCAGCTGGGCCGGATCCCAGGCTCGCTGCTCCACCAGCCAGAGGTTGAAGTAGGTGAAGTAGAGCTGTATCGCGCCATAGCTGACCAGAGTGAGGGCGAAGTAGGGCAGCAGGGCCGGTTGCAGCAATAGCTGGCGGCTGGAGAGGGTCGGTGCCTGCCGGGTGACCGCCACCGGCGGGCGATGGGGGACCAGCCAGTACACCAGCAGCAGGTTGAGCAGGGTCATCGCGACCGCCAGCCAGGCGGCCAGACTGTAATCCCCCGAGATCACCGCGGCGTAGCCACCGAGCATTGGCCCCACCACCCAACCCAAATTGATCCCCATGCTGATTTTGGCGAAGTTGCGCGCCTTGGTTTGGGTCGTGCTCAGATCTGCCGCCATTGCTTGCACGATGGCGATGTCGCCATTGAAGAAGCCCTCCACCACCCGGCTCAGCAACAGCAGTGGTAAGGAGCGCAAGGCTATTCCCAGCGCCATCAGGGCATACCCGGCCAACACACCGAGCAGACAGATCATCAGGATCGGTTTGCGGCCATGACGGTCCGAGAGTCTCCCCAGCCAGGGGGAACCCATCAGCTGGAACAGCGGAAAGAGCCCCATGATGACCCCCAGCCACACCTTGCGGCTCCAGTCGGAGGCTTCCGGGGTCAGCATCCCCTGCGCCGGATCCAGCAGCAAAGGCGCCAATACCGGGGAGGGGAGACCGAAACCGGCAACCGCCAATGTCACCGTCATCACCAGCACCCAGAGGGGATTTTTGTACCCTTTTTTCTCCATGTTGCACCCATTAAGTAAAGTAATTGGTTTATTTATGCTGGTTGATTGTTGGTATTAAGTAAAGTGAATTGTTGATTTAATAAGCGGGGATCCTCATAATGAGGCCATGAACGCAAGCACCGACAAGATCCTGTTTCTGCTCAAGAGCCATGGCCCGCAGAGCGCCGCCGCGCTTGGGGAGCAGTTGCAGATGACCTCCATGGGGGCCCGCCAGCACCTGCTCGCGCTGGAGCAAGAGGGGTGGGTCACATTCAGCGACGAAGCGCGCGGACGCGGTCGTCCCGTCCGGCTGTGGCAGCTCACCGAGCAGGCCTGGCAGCGTTTCCCCGATACCCATAGCGAGTTGACCGTGCAGCTGATCGACAATGTGCGCGAGCTGTTCGGCGAGGAGGGGATGGAGCGATTGATCAGCCAGCGCGAGCAGCAGATGCTGGCGCGCTATCAGCAGTCGCTGGGGCGGCACGGGCTCTCTGGTCGAGTGGCCGCACTCAAGGAGTTGCGCAGCCGCGAAGGCTATATGGCGGAGATCCGCCGTGAGGAGGATGGCAGCTGGTTGCTGTGGGAGAGTCACTGCCCCATCTGCGCGGCGGCGCGTACTTGCCGCGGTTTCTGTCGCAGCGAGCTGGCGCTGTTTCGCCAACTGCTGGCACCGGCGACGGTGGAGCGGGAGCAGTATCTGCTGGAGGGGGCGCACCGTTGCCTCTATCGCATCACGCCGACCGTGCTCTGATAGCATCTGTGGCGATGCCCAAAAACAACAAAGCAGGCGCCGGGATGCCTGCTTTGTTGCCTTCGGGGGAGTGGATGCTCTCGTGCCAGCCCGTCGTTTCCCGATAAGGTAGGACGGCTGATGGGGTTGGTGACCCGGTAAGGTCCTTCACCACAGAGACCCGGTCAGGTATCTGCTTTGCCACCGGAAGATGTAACCATAGTATCCCTCCCGTGCCGGTGAGTGGTTGCAAAGTAACCACTTATTTCGGTTGTTTTTGCAATAGTTCACCCTTAATCTAGGAAAAGTGGATTAGTCATTGCAACGAGGAAGGGTAAATGCTGAAACTTGATCGCATAGACAGACATATTCTTGAGCTGATGCAGGAGAATGGCCGCATCAGCAATCTGGAGCTGGCCGAGTTGGTGGGACTCTCGCCCTCTCCCTGCTCCCGCCGGGTCAAGGCGCTGGAGGATGCCGGTCTCATCGACACCCACGTCACCCTGCTCAATGCTCGTCAACTTGGTCTTACCCTCACCGCCTACATTCACATCTCCATGGACAGACACACGCCGGAGCGGTTCGAGAATTTCGATCGTGCCATCAGCGAACTGCCCGAGGTGCTGGAGTGCGATCTCATCACCGGCAACGATGCCGATTACCAGCTCAAGGTGGTGGTGCGCGACATGGAGCACTACCAGCACTTCCTGCTGGACAAGCTGACCCATATTCCGGGAGTGACCGGGGTGCGCTCCAGCTTCGTGCTGCGCCGCATCAAGCACAAGACGGCGCTGCCGCTCAACCATCTGGGTTGAGATGGCACCAATACAAAGAGGAGGCCTGTGGCCTCCTCTTTGATTATTCGGTACGGGTTATCCGCTGTTGTTTGTGCCATGGCGGATGATGACGACTGCCGTCGTCAGACGCTGACCTGGCTGATGTCTTCCACCTGCAGCAGCCAGCCGCTCTGCTCTTGTTGCGGTTCACCGCTCACCCGCAGTCGTTCGCCAGTCGGCACCCACTGCCCACGGGGCAGGGAGACCTGCAAGCTTTCGCTGCCATTGTCGAACAGCCAGCGATCTTCGCCCAGCGATTCAATCAGATAACCTTCCATCTCCACTCTGGACTCGGTCTGCCAGGATGGCGCAACGGAATCACGGCTCTCGATGAAATCCCCCTGAACACCAAAACTGGCTAGCCCCCACAGAATGGAGAGCCCGACGAGTGATGTCTGCATGTTGTCTCTCCTCTTTTTGGAACTGTAGGGTCAGTATGGGAACAGAAAACTGAGCACACCATGAACAAGATGACAAAGTGCAGGCGAGATCGCTAAAAAAACCAGCCAGTTGGCTGGTTGTGTCATTTTATGGCGCAGAGATCACACTTTTTGGCAGCTTTCTCCGCCGTTGCTGTCACCTATGGGGTATTCAGCTATCGCCACTCCGCTGACTTGTGCCGGAGAAATGACTGGTGAGCACCGGTTGCTTGTTGTGCCCGGCGTTCCGGCCTAAGGTAGGCGGCTTTCAGCGCATCATTCAGGAGTCTTCCTCATGTCCACTCTCTACCCCCGCGTCGGTGTCGGCGTCATCCTGACCAACGGGCAGGGCCAGGTGTTGCTTGGCAAACGCAAAGGGAGTCACGCCCCCTACTGGTCCATTCCGGGCGGTCATCTGGAGTTGGGGGAAAGCTTCGAGACGGCGGCGATCCGCGAGGTGGCCGAGGAGACGGGGCTGACGATCTGCGCGCCCGACGTGGTAGCGGTGACCAACAATCTGGAGACCTGGCGCGAGAGCGGGCTGCACTATATCTCGGTGACGCTGCATGCCCGGACCGACGGCGAGCCGCAGCTGCTGGAGCCGGAAAAGTGCGAAGGGTGGGTCTGGTGTGACCCACGCGCGCTGCCTGAGCCCCACTTCGATGCCAGCCGTCAGTCGATCGCCTGCTGGTTGGCGGGTCGCTGTTATTTGCCGAGTGATGTGCCAATGGTGTCGGCCGAATCAGCCGGATTGTCATAAAACGATCATCGAGCTGTCATATTATCTCCTCTCCAGCTGCGTGAGAGGGATGAGGAGGAAGGTAGTGGGACAGGTGTTTCTCCAGTTTTTGTGGCTGGGATGCGTCAGCTTTGGCGGCCCGGCCGCCCATATCGGCTACTTTCAGCGCACTTTTGTCCAGCGACTCGCCTGGCTGAGTCAGGCTGAGTTTGCCCGGCTGCTGGCGTTGTGCCAGCTGTTGCCGGGGCCCGCTTCCAGCCAGCTCGGCTTTGCCATCGGCCGTCATCGCGCCGGTTTTGGCGGGGCGCTGGCGGCTTTTATCGGTTTTACCCTTCCCTCCTTCCTGCTGTTATTGGCGGCTGCCATGGGTATTGGTCAGCTGGGGAGTAATCTGTGGCTCGATGCCGCCCTGCACGGCCTGAAACTGCTGGCGCTGATTGTGGTGGCCGATGCGGTGCTCACCATGAGTCGCCAGTTCTGCCTCGGCCGCTTGACGCAGGGGATCATGGTGGCGACCGCAGCCGCGCTCTGGTGGCAGCCCGGCCTGCTGACCCAGTTGCTGATGCTGGCGGGAGCGGCGCTGATCTGTGCCCGCTTCCAGCGTGGGGAGGGGGCTGCGGCCGTGGCCGCCGAGCCGCAGCGTGAGAGTCGGGCCCGCCAACCCCACTGGCCAACCCTGCTGCTGTTTGCCGCGCTGTTTGTTGGCCTGCCGCTGCTTGGTGGCCCCATTGGTCAGCTGGTGGCCGACTTCTATCGGGCGGGGAGTCTGGTGTTTGGCGGCGGTCACGTGGTGCTGCCTCTGCTGCAAGAGAGTGTGGGCCACACCCTCAGCGAGCAGCAGTTTTTGACCGGTTATAGTCTGGCGCAACTGGTGCCGGGTCCCATGTTTACCCTTGCCACCTACCTTGGCGCCCAGCTGTTGCCCGGGACGCCGCTGCTCGGGGCCTTGTCGGCGACCCTGGCACTCTTTGCGCCCGGCTTCCTGCTGCTGTGGGCGGTGGGGCCTTGCTGGCAGCAATGGCTGGCAGAGCCTCGTCTGGCGGGAGCTGTTGCTGGCATCAATGCAGCGGTGGTGGGACTTTTGCTGGCGGCGCTCTACCAGCCGGTGTGGCAGAGCGCCGTGCTGGCTCCCACCGATCTGGCGCTGGCTGCCATCGGCTTTTATCTGCTGCGGGTGGTGAAGCTGCCGGTGCTGGCCATCGCAGGGTTGCTGGTGCTGGCGGCCCTGTTGCAGGCGTGACGGGGTTTTTCCCTGCTGCGTTGTCAGGGGATGCCGCCTGCCGTTTTGCGGTTAATCGCCCATAGCGGATCGGGCGCTGGCCCGTGGCGGCCGCCGCCATGCCGCAAAAGGCGAAAGAAGCCGTGGCTGACTGGGTATAAGTAAAAATTTGGCCATTCAGTCAAAATCCATAAATCAAATTTATAGTGTCGGTTTGGCGGTGCGGCAGGCGTTGAGTGCGGGGATTGCCGCTTAAAGAGAACCCCCTCCGATCCCGCCATCCAGATAAAAAACGGCGCCTCCGTGATGGAGGCGCCGTTTTTTATTGCAATGGCTTGGTCACTCAGGGGTCTGGCGTGAAATCCAGACTCAGGCTGTTGACGCAGTAGCGCTGGCCGGTCTCGGTCGGCCCGTTGGGGAAGACGTGGCCGAGGTGGGAGCCGCACTGGCTGCAGGTGATCTCCACCCGCTTCATGCCGTGGCTGCTGTCCTCGGTGTAGTTCACCGTCCCCTCGATGGCGCGGTCGAACGAGGGCCAGCCGCAGCCGGAGTCAAACTTCGCATCCGAGTGGAACAGCACGCTGTTGCAGCAGACGCAGAGGTAGTCACCGCTCTTGCGATTGTGGAGCAGGGCGCCGCTGTAGGGGCGTTCGGTGCCCTTCTCCCAGCAGACATGAAACTGCTCGGCACTCAGCTTGCTGCGCCACTGTTCCGGGTTGTTACTGCTCATACCGACTCCTTGCCATCAATAACGGAGCCCAGCATAGCGGCTCCGTAAAGCTGACTCCAGCATGCTTGTTATGGTTTGCCCGGATCTGTGATCGGGGTTTCAGCCATGTCCGCACTGGATACCGGCAGCAGTGCCTGCTCCGGCGGCAGGGCATCCTCCGCCGTACTGGTCAGTGCCACCCGCTCCAGCAGCTTGAGGGAGTGGGCGCGCCCGACCGCCACCTGCCGCTTGATATCGTCGGGCAGGAACGGCAGCCCGTCGTTGGTGGCGGTGTCGATGGTCTGGATCCACTCCAGCCCTTCGCCCGGCGGCGGCAGGCGGAACTGGATGTCGTAGTCGCTGGCGTTGAACAGCACATACCAGCGCTCGCCGACACAGTTGATCATGCCGATGTCCATGGCGAACGCCTGCCCCATGGGAGCGTGCCAATCCTGATCGGTGAGCTGGTGACCGTCCGGGTGATACCAGTTGACCTGATGACAGTTGGACGAGGCGCCATTCCAGCTATCGTCGCTTAACTGCAGGTTGGAGAAGACGCAAGACTCTGCCCGCAGCGCCATCATCTGCTGGGTGAAGGCGAACAGCCGCTCATCCTCCGGTCGCCACTGCCAGTTGACCCAGCTGATCTGGTTGTCCTGACAGTAGGCGTTGTTGTTGCCCAGCTGGCTGCGGCCCATCTCGTCGCCCGCAAGGAAGTGGGGGGTGCCCTGAGAGAGCAGCAGGGTGGCAATCAGATTGCGCTTCTGCTGCTGGCGCAGGTTGTTGACCCGCGGATCCAGAGTCGGCCCTTCTACCCCGTGGTTGCTGGAGAGGTTGTTGCCGTGGCCGTCGCGATTATCCTCGCCGTTGGCCTGATTGTGGCGCTGGTTGTAGGAGACCAGATCCTCCAGGGTGAAGCCATCGTGATAGCAGAGGTAGTTGACGCTGGTGTGGGGCGAGCGCCAGTTCTTCGGGAACAGGTCCCGCGAGCCGACCAGCCGGGTGGCAAAGTCGCCCATCTTGCCCGCATCGCCGCGCCAGAAGGAGCGCACCGTATCGCGATAGCGGTCGTTGATCTCCAGCCACTGGCTCGGGAACTGGCCGAGGCGATAGCCGAAGGGGCCGATATCCCAGGGCTCGGCGATGAGCTTGACCTGTGACAGCACTGGGTCAGCCATCACCGCCTTGAAGAAGGCGCCCATGGGGTCGAACTCGCCCGCTTCACGGGCCAGCGTCACCGCCAGATCGAAGCGGAAACCATCCACCTGCATCTCGGTCACCCAGTAGCGCAGGGCATCGAGTACCAGCCGCAGGGTGTTGGGGTGATCCAGATTGACGCTGTTGCCACAGCCGGTGACGTTGGCATGGCGGGTATAGTCGGGGCCATGGGAACCCGCCTCGAAGGCGTAGTAACCGGCGTTGTCAAAGCCCTTGAAGGAGAGCATGGGGCCATCGAAGCCAGACTCCGCGGTGTGGTTGTAGACCACGTCGAGTATCACTTCGAGCCCGGCCCGGTGCAGCTCGCGCACCATGGTCTTGAACTCGATGACCGCCTCGTCCGGTTTGGCGCTGTAGCGCGGCTCCGGAGCGAAGAAGGCGATGGGGTTGTAGCCCCAGTAGTTGGTCAGCCCCAGCTGCTCCAGCCGCGGCTCCGACATGAAGGCGGCCACCGGCATCAACTGCAGCGAGGTGATACCGAGGCTCTTCAGGTGTTCGATCATCAGCGGGTGGCTGATGCCAAGGTAGGTCCCCTGCAGCTCTTGGGGGATCCCCGGATGCTGGCGGGTAAAGCCCTTGACGTGGGCTTCGTAGAGGATGGTGCGGGCATGGCTGATCTCGGGTTTGCCAACCCCCTGCCAGTCAAAGCTGTCAGCGACCACCACTGACTTGGCCACCATGGCGACGCTGTCGCCCTGATAGAGGGCATCATCCCAGTAGGTCGGGCGACTGAGCGCCTTGGCGTAGGGGTCGATCAGCAATTTTTGCGGGTCGAACAGCATCCCCTCCTGCGGGGCACCATAGACCCGATAGCCGTAGCGCTGACCGGCCTGTACGCCGCGCACATAGCCAAAACGATATTGGCCACGGCGACCGGGCAGCTCCAGCTGCGCCAGCTCTTGCTCCTGTTCGTCGAACAGGCAGAGCTCCACCTTGTCTGACTGGGGGGCCCAGACGCAGAAGTGGCAACCGTTCTCATCAAGGCGGGCCCCCAGCGGGTAGCCCACCCCTTTTTCCATTACAAGCATCAAGACTCCTGTTTGATGAACAAGGTCGCCAGTGGTGGCAGATCCAGCACTATGCTGTGCGCCATTCCCTGCCAGGGGGTCGGCTCGGCAGCGAACACCAGACCCACATCATAGTTGCTGCCCCAGTAATACTCGCTGTCGGTGTTGAGCACGACCCGATAGTGGCCCGCCGCAGGGACGCCAACGCGGTATTCGAGACGCGGCACCGGGGTAAAGTTGGCCGCGACCACGATAGCCTGTTTGCCCTCTTTATCGGCCCGCAACCAGGCAAAGATGCTGTTGTCGGCATCGTTGTGATCCAGCCAGCGGAAGCCCACTTGCTCATAATCGGCCTGATACAAGGCTGGTTCATGACGATAGAGGTGGTTGAGATCGTGGATCAGCCGCTGCTGACCGGCATGTTTGGGGTATTGCAGCAGGTGCCAGGGCAGTTGGGCATCGTGGTTCCACTCGTTGCTCTGGGCGATTTCGGTGCCCATGAAGTTGAGCTTCTTGCCCGGGTGGGCATACATGAAGCCCATGTAGGCGCGCAGGTTGGCGGCCTGCTGCCACTCGTCGCCGGGCATCTTGTAGAGCATGGAGTGCTTGCCGTGTACTACCTCGTCGTGGGAGAGCGACAGGATGAAGTTCTCGTCATAGTGGTAAACCATGGAGAAAGTCATGTCGTTGTGGTGGTAGCGGCGGTGAACAGGCTCTTTCTGCATATAGGTGAGGGTGTCGTGCATCCAGCCCATGTTCCATTTGAAGCCAAAGCCAAGGCCGCCGAGGAAGGTGGGACGGGAGACCCCGGCAAAGGCGGTGGACTCCTCGGCGATGGTCACGGCATGGGGATATTTGCCGTAGACCTCTTCGTTGGTCCACTTGAGCAGGCTGATCGCTTCGTAGTTGTGGTTGCCGCCATCGACGTTCGGTACCCACTCGCCCTCGTTGCGCGAATAGTCCAGATAGAGCATGGAGGCGACCGCATCGACCCGCAGGCCGTCGATGTGGAACTTGTCGAGCCAGAACAGGGCGCTCGCCACCAGGAACTGGCGTACGGTATTGCGACCGAAGTCATAGATGTAGGAGTTCCAGTCCGGGTGCCAGCCGCGGCGCGGATCTTCGTACTCATAGAGCGGGGTGCCGTCGAAACGGGCCAGGCCGTGAGCGTCGGACGGGAAGTGGGCCGGAACCCAGTCCAGAATGATGCCGATGCCTGCCTGGTGGCACTGGTCGACGAAGTATTTGAAATCATCAGCCGTGCCGTAGCGGCTGGTGGGGGAGAACATGCCCACCGGCTGGTAGCCCCAGGATCCGCTGAACGGGTGCTCGGAGACCGGCAGCAGTTCGATATGGGTGTACTCCATCTCCTTGACGTAGGCGACCAGCTCCACCGCCAGTTCGCGCCAGCTCAGGCTGTCGCCGTTCGGGTGACGTTTCCAGGAGCCGACGTGCAGCTCGTAGATGGAGAGCGGCTGCTCGTGCTTGTCATTGTGCTGGCTGGCGATCCAGTCTGCATCCTGCCACTGGTACTGATCCTGGTCATAGACCACGGAAGCAAACGACGGGTACTGCTCGCAGTAGAAGCCGACCGGGTCGCTCTTGTGGGGCAGGCGGTTGCCCATGGGATCTTTCAGTTCGAACTTGTAGCGATCCCCGGCCTTGAGGCCCGGCACAAACACCACCCAGTGGCCGCACTGACTGCGCTGCATCGGGTGGCGACGGCCATCCCAGAAGTTGAAATCGCCAATCAGGCTCACCGAGGTGGCGCTCGGCGCATAGACCGCAAAACGGACCCCGGAGACCTGCTGGCCGAGATGCTCCACGGTACGCAACTGGGCGCCAAGGGTGTGGTAGAGGTTTTCCGGCTGGGCGGTCAGTTCGGCCAGACCCACCCAGGCGGCATCCTGAAACTGGTAGGGGTCGATGACCTCGGCAGTCGCGTTTGCGTAACTGACGAGCAACTGGTAGGGAAAGGAGTTTTTGCGGCGGGTGAAAACAGTTTCAAAAAGACCCGATTCATCGGTGGGCGCCAGGGTGGCAACAACTTTACCCGACTTGAGATCCTTGACGCGGACTTCTTGGGCATCAGGCAACCAGGCGGTCAGTTTGAGGCCGGGCCCATCCGGATTGGCCTGCAGGCCTAAATGAGAGAAGGGATCGGAACAACGGGCAGCAACCAAACGTTCAACGAGCATCGAGATTTCCTTTCATGACAGAGCATCCACTCCGGCCGAAGCCGGAGTGGATTTAGGTGAGGGCGCTGTAGGAAACAGCGTCTCAACGACTGGCCTCATCACGGGCTTGGCTCATCTTGCCAGCCAGTGCCTTGAGTGCCTCATTGGCAAAAATATCTTCCAGGTCAGCGGAGAGCTTACGGCGCCAGTTCGGGTATTCGTAGCTGGTGCCCGGTACGTTGACCGGCTTGTCCATCTCCAGCCAATCTTCCAGCTGGGTACTGAACAGGGCACAACTGCCGCGGGACATATGGATCTGCAGACCGTGATTGAGTTCGGTGTTCATGCCGACCCAGTTCACGTCATGGCTGATGTTGTCAGAGATGACCTTGTGGGCATGCAGGCTGTCGAGGATCCGCTGTTTGGCCTGGTGGCGATCAGCATACAGGGTCTTCAGAACATCTTCATCTGGATACAATCCAAGTTGACGGCCCAGCGCCAGATCATCGCAGTGCCAGAAGCCCTTGAGGGTTGGCATGTCGTGGGTGGTCAGTGCCGACATCGCCTGCTCGGTGTAGTGAGCCGGGGAGATAAAGCCGCCATCCGCTTTGGAGCGTTCGAAGAAGAACACCTTGTAGGAGTGGACGCCGTTCTCTTTCAGGGTCACGTCGATCCCCTCCGGCACGGTACCGAGATCTTCACCGATCAGCAGACACTGATTGCGATGGGATTCGAGCGCCAGAATGCCCAGCAGGTCGTTGACCGGATAGTAGATGTAGGCGCCTTTGGCGGCTGACTCTCCGGGCGGGACCCACCACAGGCGCAGCAACGCCATCACGTGGTCGATGCGCAGTGCGCCGCAGGAGCGCATGTTAGCCCGGAACAGGTCCACCATCGGCTGGTAGGCCGCTTCAAACAGCTTGTTCGGGTTCATCGGGGGCAGGCCCCAGTTCTGACCGAGCGGGCCGAGAATATCGGGCGGTGCACCGACCGAGGCTTTCGGGCAGTAGAGATCCTGGTTTGCCCAGATCTCGGTGGAGCCTTCGGAGACGCCCACTGCCAGATCCCGGTAGATCCCCATCACCATGCCGGAAGCCTTGGCGCGGGCATCAGCCTGTGCCAGCTGTTCGTCAGCCAGGAATTGCAGATAGAGGTAGAAGTTCACATCCTGCGGGTGCTCGGCCATCCAGGCGGCAACGGCAGGGTTGTGGTAATCGCGCAGTTCCTGCGGCCATACCGGCCAGCCCCAGGCATTTTCGCCCTTGGCGTAGAAGTGGGCTTGCAGGGCATCAAATGCCGCTTGCTGTTGCAGGCTATCGCCGCCAGCGGCCACGAACCCATCGAAGGCGGCTTGGCGTTCGGCGCTGAGGGCCGCCTGGTCGAATACCTGGCGCAACATGCCGAGCTTGGTCTCGATGACGCCGGTGTAATCGACGTTCTCTTTCGCGCGCAGCTCGGTCAGACGTTGCTGGAAGGTGGGGCTGGCGACTTCCGCTTTCAGGCGATCGCTCTGCTGGAATTCGGGCACCGCTTCCACATTGATGTAGGCCACGTTGAGCCAGCGACGGGAAGAGGGACTGTAAGGACTGGCGCTCTCCGGATTGGCCGGATAGAGGGCGTGGATAGGGTTGAGGCCAACGAAGTGGGCACCCCAGGCGGCGGCTTTCTCGACCAGCTGGCCGAGATCGCTGAAATCACCGATACCCCAGTTGTGGCGGCTGCGCAGGCAGTAGAGCTGTACGCTTGGGCCCCATACCTTGCGGCCATCGGCGATCGGCGGCTGCTTGTAGCACGCCTTGGGTGCAACGATAAGGCGCATGGTGGCCAGCGGCTCGTCGTTGCCCTCTTCCAGCAACACCAGCTGGTGATAACCCAGTTCAGGGGTCATCTCCAGAGTGATGCGATAGGCCTGACACTCCATCTCTTCAAATTCGGCCACGCCAACCAGCTCGCCCTCGATGGGGGTGAATTGGCCAGCCAGCACGGAGCCCTGCTCCTGCTGGAGCTGCCAGGTGAGGCTGTCGTTGACGAATTCGATGGGGAGGCGAACCTCAAGGGTAACGGCGTCACCGGTGCGAACCACCATCACAGGATCCAGCGCTCGCAGCCAGTGCTGGCGATGCTCCTCTTCCAGCTGTTGTACCAGGGCCGCTTCGTCATCGACGCGGTAGCCCATGGCGCCCAGCATGGCAGCCTTGCTCTCTTCGGATACCTGGGCCGGGTGGCCCCAGGCATCGGTATATTCGCTGGCGATACCTTTTGCGGCTGCCAGCTGTTCAATCAGGGTGGTCATAGTTTGAGAATTCCCGCTGTGGATTCTATCTATACTATTTTGATTAGTTTTTATGGTTGGTACTTGAACAGTGGCTTTATGGGCCATGCTAAACCGCGCACATTTTTACATATCTCTGTGGATGGTTGTGTGACCGAGTAGGCACTATTGTGGATATCCGAGTGATGCCACAAACTGGCACTTTTTTCGTCAAAACGTGGTAATCAGTTACATAAACAGAAAATTAATTTCACAGTTTTTCATGATATAGCGCAATTTCAGACAGAATGTTGGTTGACTCACCGGAGAGTTCTAGTAAATTTACAAGCGGAATTTTCTTTGACTACTGAACAGTTAGGTAACTAAATATGACTATCAAAGTAGGTATTAACGGTTTTGGCCGTATCGGTCGTTTCGTATTCCGTCTGGCCGCTGAGCGTGCTGACATCGAAGTTGTTGGTATCAACGACCTGATCGATGTTGACTACATGGCTTACATGCTGAAGTACGATTCAACTCACGGTCGTTTCAAGGGCACCGTTGAAGTTAAAGACGGCAACCTGGTTGTAAACGGCAAAACCGTACGTGTTACCGCTGAGCGTGACCCGGCCAACCTGAAGTGGGGCGAAATCGGTGTTGACGTTGTTGCTGAAGCTACCGGTCTGTTCCTGACCGACGAGACTGCTCGTAAGCACATCGCTGCTGGCGCCAAGAAAGTTGTTCTGACTGGCCCGTCCAAAGACGCTACCCCGATGTTCGTAATGGGTGTTAACGACTCTACCTACGCTGGCCAGGACATCGTTTCCAACGCTTCCTGCACCACCAACTGCCTGGCACCGATCGCCAAGGTTCTGAACGATACCTTCGGTATC
The DNA here is from genome assembly GCF_041929505.1 of Aeromonas sp. MdU4. Lineage (NCBI taxonomy): Bacteria > Pseudomonadati > Pseudomonadota > Gammaproteobacteria > Aeromonadales > Aeromonadaceae > Aeromonas > Aeromonas sp. MdU4. The sequence continues at coordinate 54,345 of NZ_JBHFMW010000002.1, forward strand.
GAGTCTGGCCTGATGACCACCGTTCACGCTACCACTGCTACCCAGAAGACCGTTGATGGTCCGTCTGCTAAAGACTGGCGCGGTGGCCGCGGTGCGGCTCAGAACATCATCCCGTCCTCTACCGGTGCAGCCAAAGCTGTTGGCGTAGTTATCCCGGAACTGAAAGGCCTGCTGACCGGTATGGCTTTCCGTGTTCCGACTCCGGACGTGTCTGTTGTTGACCTGACCGTTAACCTGAAGAAAGCTGCCACCTACGCAGAAATCTGCGAAGCGATGAAAGCTGCTTCCGAAGGCGCAATGAAAGGCGTTCTGGGCTACACCGAAGACGAAGTTGTATCTACCGACTTCCTGGGTGAGCGTCAGACCTCCGTATTCGACGCCAAGGCTGGTATCCAGCTGAACGACAAATTCGTTAAAGTTGTATCCTGGTACGACAACGAAATGGGCTACTCCAGCAAAGTTCTGGACCTGATCGCTCACATCTCCAAGTAATTTGGGATGCGCAATCGCGTAGCTTGAAAAAGGCGGCCATTGGCCGCCTTTTTGTTTTTCGCTTTCCCTGATGACAGGAGTCCACATGCAATCCATTCGTCCCCTGACAGCCAATTGCAAGCTTGCCAACAATGCGGCCGGTCTGCCGGTTCTCACCATCAATAACGACTATGCCAAGGCCGAGATCAGCCTGTTTGGCGCCCATGTGCTGAGCTATCAGCGTCATGGCGAGCTGGCTTCCATCTGGCTGAGCGACAAGGCGGTGCTGGATGGCAGCAAGCCGATCCGTGGCGGTATTCCGCTCTGCTGGCCCTGGTTTGGCCCGGCGCCGAGCCGTGTCGGTAGCGGCAAGCCTTCCCACGGTTTTGCCCGTACCACCCTCTGGATGCTGGACGGGGTCTCCGATCACGCCGATGGCACCCTGGTCCATCTCTCTCTGCGCGATAGCGATGCCACTCGCGCCCTGTGGGATCACGCCTTCGAACTGGAGCTGGATGTGCTGGTTGGCAAAGAGCTCTCGTTGGTGCTGACCACTCGCAATACCGGTAGTCAGCCGCTGACTTATAGCGGTGCGTTGCACACCTATTTGCAGATAAGTGCACCGGAGGCGGTGAGCGTGACCGGTTTGGGCGAGCCCTATGCTGACAAGCTGACCGGACAGGATGCCAAGCAGCAGGGGTCATTGACCCTGAACGGGCCGCTGGATCGAGTCTACTGGCAGCCAGAGGCGCTGGTAAGCGTGCAGGATGGTGAGCGTGAGACCCGGGTGGTGAGCGGTAACCACGACAGCGTAGTGGTCTGGACCCCCTGGTTAGAAGGGGCGACTGCCATGGCCGACATGAGCGACGACGGTTATCGCACCATGCTGTGTGTCGAGGCCGCCATTGCAGGCGAGGCGGGCGTGATCGTCGCGCCGGATGAAGAGCACAGCCTCTCTACCGTGATCATCTGAGCAGGATGATGTTCAGATAAATAAAGAGGGCTCCCGCGGGAGCCCTCTTTGCATCTCGTTATCCCGGCAATCAGGCGTTGCCCTGGGTTTTCAATTTGAGTTCGGCGGCGAAGTTGAGCATGCGATCGAGCGGGATGAGGGCCTTGACCCGCAGCGCTTCATCGACATGGATCTCGTGGCACTCGGCACCATCGGTGAGCGCTTCTTTGATCGCTACCAGACCGTTCATCGCCATCCAGGGGCAGTGGGCGCAGCTGCGGCAGGTTGCGCCATCGCCACCGGTCGGGGCTTCCACCATCTCTTTATCCGGGCAGGCTTGCTGCATCTTGTAGAAGATGCCCCGATCGGTCGCCACGATGAGTTTCTGCTGGGGCAGCTCTTTGGCGGCCTTGATCAGCTGGCTGGTGGAACCCACCGCATCGGCCAGCTCGATCACCGAGGCGGGGGATTCCGGATGGACCAGCACGGCGGCGTCAGGATTCTGCTCTTTCAGCTCGCGCAGGGCGCGGGCCTTGAACTCGTCGTGGACGATGCAGTGGCCCTGCCAGCGCAGCATCTGGGCGCCGGTCTTCTTCTCGATGTAGGCACCCAGATGGCGATCCGGGCCCCAGATGATCTTGTGACCCTGGCTGTCGAGGTGTTCGACGATCTCCAGCGCGATGCTGGAAGTCACCACCCAGTCAGCCCGGGCTTTGACTGCTGCCGAGGTGTTGGCGTAGACCACCACGGTATGATCCGGGTTGGCATCACAGAACGCGGAGAACTGTTCGATGGGGCAGCCCAGATCCAGCGAGCATTCGGCCTCCAGGGTCGGCATCAGTACCCGCTTGTGGGGGCTCAGGATCTTGGAGGTCTCTCCCATGAAGCGCACCCCGGCGACGATCAGGGTCTGCGCCTCGTGATCGCGGCCAAAGCGGGCCATCTCCAGTGAGTCACCGACAAAGCCACCAGTGGCTTCAGCCAGCGCCTGGATCTCCGGATCCGTGTAGTAGTGGGCCACCAGTACCGCCTTGCGCTCGTTGAGCAGCGCCTTGATCTCGGTGGTCAAGGCTGTTCTCTGCTCGGCACTCAGGGGGAGAGGTTTGGCCGGAAAGGGGTAGTCCATCGCGACTACCGGCGGGACACTGTTCAGTGCATTGCTCATTGCGACTGTTCCATCAACGCTCGGGAAGGCGAAAATTATAACCAGAAGCATGCCACAAACCCATCACAAATCCGGTGAAGCACAAGTGGGCGAATATACTCAAGTAATTCGTTGTTATTCTGCCATAAGGAGTTGTCGCATGAAGCAACGTTCCCTCAAGTTCAAGCTCTTGTGTCTGACCATGGGACTGTTTCTGCTGACCGGGCTTGCCATGACCCTGTTGCAATCGGCTTCTTTCAGCACTCTTCGTAGCATGGTGATGACCCAGACCAGCGATGCGCTGGAGCAGGAGGTCTCCCACAGCCTGCAATATCAGGCTGAGCGCTATGCCATCCAGATTGCCTCGCTGATGCAGAACTCCTACCAAATCCCCCTTACCGTGACCGCCCAGATTGACGCCGCAATGACCAAGCCAGAACAACGCTTGTCGCGGCCCCAAGTCGAGTCTCTGCTCGGCAGCAGCTTGCTGCAGGCGAGTGGGATCAGCTCCATCTATGCCCAGTTTGAACCCAATGGCTACGATGGTGAGGATGCCAACTGGGTAGCCGGGGCCAGCCACTCGGTAGCGGGCAAGGGAAGCCTGGAGGTTTATTTCACCAAGGCTCAGGGAGGCGCAGTTACCCAGCAGCCGATTGATGCTGCTGCCAGTGAGGCAAAATTCGATACCTCCCTCAACGAGTTCGGCATCCGCAACAGCGAGTGGTATCTCTGTGGCCGCGATACCCGCCAACCCTGCCTGATGGAGCCCTATCTCTACGAAATCAGCCCGGGCAACAAGATGCTGATGACCAGTCTGACCGTGCCTATCCTTCACGATGGCAAGTTTGTCGGGCTGGCTGGCGTGGACATGAATCTGCCGATTTTCCAGCAGTTGGCCGAAACGCTGGGCAAGAGCCTTTATGACAACAAGGCGGATGTCACCATCGTCAGCAAGATGGGGCTGATTGTTGGCAGCAACCGCTACGCCAACAAGCTGGGTCGCCCGCTCAAAGAGGTGGGCCTTGCCCTGCCGACCGGCCAGCCGGTCAGCAGTGACAGCGACTTTGTCCTCGAGCAGCCGATCCGGGTCGATGTCGCCAATGCCCAGTGGTGGCTGATGATCAAGGTGCCCAAAGCGCTGGCGCTGAGCAAGGCGCGCAGCATCAGTAGCGATCTGGGCGCCCTGCTGCAGGATGCCCAGCAGCAGCAGGTGATGGCCATGGGAGTCATCACCCTGCTGGTGCTTGGCCTGCTGATCTGGTTTATCCAGACCATTACTGCACCGCTTGCCCTCATCAGCCGTCACGTTTCTCACCTCTCCAGCAATGAGGGGGACCTGACCCAGAAGATAGAGATAGATACGCATGCAGAACTGATAGAGCTGGGAAGGCATCTCAACGCCTTCCTCGGCAAGCTGCGGGGCATGGTGCAGATGAGCAAGGGGATTGGTCAGCAGGTCTACCAGCAGGCACGGGAGATGAAACATACTGCAGACACCATGCGCAGCAGCCTGGATGAACAGAATCTGGAGCTGGAGAGCGTGGTGAGTGCCATGCATCAGATGAGTACCACTGCGGTCAGCGTGGCGGGTTATGCCGAACAGGCGGCGCAGGAGTCGGAAGCGGCAACCCACCACATCAACAACGCCCAGCAGACCTTGAGCAATGCGCGTAACGAGATCCATACCCTGGTTGGGGATATGCATGAGGCGGATAAAGCGGTGGCGCTGGTGGCCCAGCGCAGCACCAATATCAGCCGGATCCTCGATGTGATCCGCGCCATTGCCGAACAGACCAATCTGCTAGCCCTCAACGCCGCCATCGAGGCTGCGCGGGCGGGTGATATGGGACGCGGCTTTGCGGTGGTGGCAGACGAGGTGCGGGCGTTGGCGACCAAGACTCGTGAATCGACCGACGAGATTGGTCAGCTGATCGGTAGCCTGCAGACTGAAGTGAGCAGCAGCCAGCGTCTGATGAATACCGGCATCGAGCGCTCCACCACCACGGTGCAGGGCACCGAGCAGGCGTTCGAGGCGCTCAATCGGGTGGTGGCACAGATCCAGCAGATCCACGACCACATCAGCCAGGTGGCCACCGCCGCCGAGCAGCAGAGCGCCGTCAGCGACACCATCAACCAGAACCTGATGCGGATCGGCGATACCGCCAATGTGATCGGGCAGGAGGCCAGCTCCAGCCATCAGTTGAGCGAGGCGCTGGAGCAAGCGGCCACGGCGCTGTCCAGCCAGCTCGACCGACTGCGTACCTGAGTGGCAGTCTGAGAGACAAAAGCCCGCGAGAGATCGCGGGCTTTTTTATGGTTCGATAGCAGAGTTGTGTCAGTTGCGGGACTCAACCAGCAGGATGTGGGAGTCGGCCCCCACCACCCTGACCTTGCTGCCTGCCGGTAGCGATTCGGCGCAGCGCACCGTCCAGACCGTGTCGTCCAGATGCACCCGGCTGGTGCCTTGCACGACATCATCCAGCAGAGTCAGCTCGCGGCCCATATAGCTCTGCATCCGTTCGTTGATGGTGCTGGCTGCATCTTGGCCCGAGTTGTCGCGCTGGTGCTGCCAGCGCCACCAGGCCCAAGTGGTGAGCAGGGATTGCACCGCAAACAGCAGCAACTGTGCTTGCCAGCCAAAGGGCCAGATCAGCAGCAGTAGCCCTACTTCCAGCGCGGCGATGCCGGTCCAGAGCAGGAAGCCAACCGAGCCGAGCACCTCGATGGCCAGCAGGATGAAGCCAAGCCCCAGCCAGTGCCAGTGGGTCAGCCCCTCAAACAGGGCTGTCATGATTTGTTGCCCTTGCCATCTTTGTTGAACAGCTCTGCCATGCCAGCCACCGAGCCGATCAGGCTGCCCGCTTCCAGCGGCATCATGATGATCTTGCTGTTGGGCCCTTCACCGATGCGGGCCAGCGCTTCGGTGTATTTCTGGGCTACGAAGTAGTTGATGGCCTGCAGATCTCCGGCGGCGATGGCCTGGGAGACCATGTGGGTTGCCTTGGCTTCTGCCTCGGCGGCCCGCTCCCGCGCTTCGGCGGCGAGGAAGGCGGCCTGACGCTCACCTTCTGCTTTGAGGATCTGGGACTGCTTCTCCCCCTCGGCTTTCAGGATCTTGGACTGACGTACCCCTTCGGCTTCCAGCACCTCGGCCCGTTTTTGGCGCTCGGCCTTCATCTGGGCGTTCATCGCTTCGACCAGTGCCAGCGGCGGGCGCACATCTTTAATCTCGATACGGGTCACCTTGATGCCCCAGGGGGCGGTGGCGGCATCCATGGTGCGCAGCAGCTTCTCGTTAATGGTGTCACGCTGGGAGAGCATCTCGTCCAGCTCCATGGCGCCGAGCACGGTCCGCATATTGGTCATGGTGAGATTGCGGATGGCGCTGGTGAGGTCGTTGACTTCATAACCCGCTTTGCGGGCATCCACCACCTGCACGAAGCTGATGGCGTCGATGGTGACGTTGGCGTTGTCGCGGGAGATCACCTCTTGTGCCGGTATATCCAGTACCTGCTCCATCATGATGATTTTGTGGCCGACCCGATCCACGTAGGGGATCAGCAGGTTGAGGCCCGGGGTCAGGGTACGGGTGTAGCGGCCGAAGCGCTCCACGGTCCAGTTGAAGCCCTGTGGCACTATCTTGATGCCCGCGCTTAGGGTGGCAAGCACCAGGAACACGAAAATCCCTAGCACAATCAATGATTCATTCATCATATAGCTCCTTATGAAACACAATCTCTAGCCTATGGTCTGGCGTCAGGTACCACAAGTGACTTCGTACGCCTTTGTCATGAATTGGCTTTACTAATTACTTAAACGCATTAAAAAGCATTTTTTATTATTTTGAGGGATAAGTAGCCCTGCCTATAGTCGCCCCATATTAGTCGTATTCCGCGGGATGGGTCGAAATGGATTATTTGCCGATGTTTGCCAAGTTGGACGGTCGCCCGGTGCTGTTGGTGGGCGGGGGCGAGGTGGCCCTGCGCAAGGCGCGCCTGCTGCTGGCGGCCGGTGCCCGACTGACCATCGTCTCCCCGGAGCTTGAACCGGAATTCACTGAATTTGCCGGTCGTTTCACCCATCTGGCGGAGCGCTTCACCCCGGCCCATCTGGCCGACCAGATTTTGGTGGTGGCGGCGACCGACAACCTCGAAGTCAACGCACTGGTTTATCAAAGTGCCAATCAGCTGGGTCTGTTCGTCAACGTGGTGGATGACCCCAAGCGCTCCAGCTTTATCTTCCCCTCGATCATCGATCGCTCGCCGCTGATGGTGGCGGTCTCCAGTGGCGGCAAGGCGCCGGTGCTGGTGCGCCTGCTGCGCGAGCGGCTCGAGAGTCTGCTGCCGCGCCATCTCGGCGGGCTGACCGAGCTATCCGGCCGGGTCCGTGACAAGGCGAAGCGGGTGCTCTCCTCGATTTCCGATCGTCGCCGCTTCTGGGAGCGCGCCTTTGCCTCCAACACCCTCGCCAGCCTGATTGAGAAAGCCGATTGGCAAGGTGCCGAGCAGTGGCTGAGCGATGGTCTCGACCAGGCGAAAAGCGAAGTGGGGGAAGTGGTGCTGGTCGGCGCGGGCCCCGGTGATCCGGGCCTGCTGACCCTCAAGGCGCTGCAACAGATTCAACAGGCTGAAGTGGTGCTCTACGACCAGCTGGTCTCGCCCGAGATCCTCGATCTGGTGCGCCGCGATGCCACCCTGGTGTCGGTCGGCAAGAAGGCGGGCGCCCATAGCGTGCCGCAGGAGGAGACCAATCGCCTGCTGGTGGAATACGCCAAAGCGGGCAACCGGGTGGTGCGGCTCAAGGGGGGCGATCCCTTTATGTTTGGCCGGGGTGGCGAGGAGCTGGAAGTGTTGGCCGATGAAGGTATCCCCTTCTCGGTGGTGCCCGGCATCACGGCTGCTGCCGGTGCCACCGCCTATGCCGGTATTCCACTCACCCACCGTGATTACGCCCAGAGCGCCGTCTTTATCACAGGCCACTGCCAAAAAGAGGGCAAGGAGCCCGACTGGCAGCAGCTCGCCGCTACCAGTCAGACCCTGGTCATCTACATGGGGCTGATGCGATCCGAGCATATCCAGCAGCAGTTGGTGGATCACGGTCGAAGCCAAGCCACCCCCATTGCCATCATCGAGCGCGGCACCACAGCCCGCCAGCGGGTGCTGACCGGCACCTTGGCCGATCTGGCCGAGCTGGCCAAACAGGCGGTGAGCCCGTCGCTCATCGTCATCGGCGAAGTGGTCGCCCTGCGCGAGCGGCTCGCCTGGTTTGGGGAAAAGAGCGGGGAAACAAGCGGCGAGCGGCTTCGCGCTAACCCGGACCTCGATGGCTGCGACCTCAAGCTGGTGCAGCTGGCCTGAGCGCAAAGAGCTATTTGATGCGGCTGCCGGTGCGGCCGCACACTGAACCACCCCGCGCCCTGACCATGCGCGTTAGTAATGACCAGAGGACCAACATGGACCGTGAAAGATTGACCCACTTGCAGCAGCTGGAAGCCGAGAGCATCCACATCATCCGCGAGGTAGCTGCCGAATTTGAAAACCCGGTGATGATGTACTCCATCGGCAAGGACTCCTCCGTCATGCTGCACCTGGCCCGCAAGGCCTTCTATCCGGGCAAGATCCCCTTCCCCTTGCTCCATGTCGACACCGACTGGAAGTTCAAGGAGATGATCACCTTCCGCGACGAGACCGCCAAAAAGTACGGGCTGGATCTGATTGTCCACAAGAACCCGGATGGCCTCGCCATGGGCATCAACCCCTTCGTGCACGGTAGTGGCAAGCATACCGACATCATGAAGACCGAGGGGCTCAAGCAGGCGCTCAACAAATACGGCTTCGACGCCGCCTTCGGGGGCGCCCGCCGCGACGAGGAGAAGTCCCGTGCCAAGGAGCGGGTCTACTCCTTCCGTGACAAGTCTCACCGCTGGGACCCAAAAAACCAGCGCCCAGAGCTGTGGCGCGTCTACAACAGCCAGGTCAACAAGGGTGAGAGCATCCGGGTGTTCCCGCTCTCCAACTGGACCGAGCTGGATATCTGGCAATACATCTATCTGGAAAACATCGACATAGTGCCGCTCTACTTCGCGGCCCATCGCCCGGTGGTGGAGCGCAACGGCATCAAGATCATGGTGGATGACGATCGCATGCCGCTGACCGCCGAGGATGAGGTAAAGCAGGAGCTGGTGCGCTTCCGCACCCTCGGCTGCTACCCGCTGACCGGGGCCATCGAGTCTGATGCCACCACCTTGCCGGAAATTATTGAAGAGATGCTGCTCACCACCTCGAGCGAGCGGCAAGGGCGGCTGATTGACCACGATCAGGCCGGCTCCATGGAGCAAAAGAAGCGTCAGGGATATTTCTAAGGAGTCGTCAGCATGAACAGCCATATTCAGACCGCCATCACCGAACAGGGCATCGAAGCCTACCTGCACGCCCAGCAGCACAAGAGTCTGCTGCGTTTTCTCACCTGCGGCAGCGTGGATGACGGCAAGAGCACGCTCATAGGCCGGTTGTTGCACGACTCCCAGCAGATTTATGAAGATCAGCTCAAAGCGCTGGAGTCCGACAGCCAGAAGCTTGGCACCACCGGCGAGAAGCTGGACTTGGCGCTGCTGGTGGACGGCCTGCAAGCGGAGCGGGAGCAGGGCATCACCATCGACGTGGCCTACCGCTATTTCTCTACCGCCAAGCGCAAATTTATCATCTCGGATACCCCGGGCCACGAGCAGTACACCCGCAACATGGCCACCGGCGCCTCCACCTGCGATCTGGCCATCATATTGATCGACGCCCGCAAAGGCGTGCTGGATCAGACCCGCCGCCACAGCTTCATCGCGAGCCTGCTTGGCATCAAGCAGTTCGTGGTGGCGGTCAACAAGATGGATCTGGTGGAGTTCAGTCAGGAGGTGTTCGAGCGCATCAGTGCCGACTACCGCGAGTTCGCCAAGAAGCTCAGCGTCGACACCATCCATATCGTGCCGGTCTCGGCGCTGGACGGTGACAACGTGGTCAACCAGAGCGACAAGCTGGCCTGGTATCAGGGTGAAACCCTGCTCGCCCTGCTTGAAACCGCTGAGGTGGAGCGCGAGCTGGAGCGTCACCCGGTGCGCCTGCCGGTGCAGTATGTGAACCGTCCCAACCTCGATTTTCGCGGCTTCGCGGGGACGCTCGCCTCCGGCATCCTGCGGGTCGGCGACAAGCTGGCGGTGTTGCCGTCCGGCAAGGAGAGCACGGTGACTCGCATCGTCACCTTCGACGGGGATCTGGAGTACGCCCTGCCGGGTCAGGCCATCACGGTCACCTTCGCCGACGAGATCGACATCAGCCGCGGCGACCTGCTGGTGGATGCCGCCAACCGTCCGCAAGTGACCCAGAACCTGCTGGCCCACATCGTCTGGATGGGGGAGGAGTCCCTGCAACCGGGCCGGGTCTACGACATCAAGCTGGCCACCAAGAAGAGTCGCGGTCAGGTGGAGGCCATCCGCCACCGCATCGAGATCAACAAGCTCGACGAGTTGCCCGCAAGCGAGCTCAAGCTCAACGAGATCGGCCTGTGCGAACTGAGCCTCACCGACCCGGTGGCGTTCGACCCGTATCAGGAGATCCGCGATACCGGCAGCTTTATCCTGATCGACCGGCTGAGCAACGTCACCGTCGGCGCCGGCATGATAGTGGAAGGCTTGGCTGCCAAAGTAGCCAAAGGTCACTACAGCGAGTTCGAAATCGAGCTCAATGCGCTGGTGCGCAAGCACTTCCCCCACTGGCAGGCGCTGGCCATCGGCAACGACAGCGACAAGCAATAGAGCGTCGTTCTCCCTCCCTGCGGGAGAGAGCAGGATGATGAGCGTCCCCGTTATTCCTACCCCTCCTGCCGCTGAGGACAAAGAGGGGGCAGGGAATGTTTCCTCTCCCTTTGGGAGAGGGCAGGATGATGAGCGTCCCCCGTTATCCCCATCCCTCTTGCCGCCGAGGAAAAGAGGGGGAGGGAGTGTTCCCTCTCCCTTTGGGAGAGGGTCAGGGTGAGGGGCAGGATTGTGCCGAGAAGAAGGAGTCTGGATGAATAATGTTGTGTGGCACCCGCATGCGGTGAACAAGGCCAGCCGGGCCGAGGCCAAGGGGCAGCGACCGCTGGTGATCTGGTTTACCGGGTTGTCGGGGGCGGGCAAATCGACTCTGGCGGGGGCGCTGGAGCAGGCGCTGGCCGCCGAGGGCAAGCACACCTATCTGCTCGATGGCGACAATGTGCGCCACGGCCTGTGCGGCGATCTTGGTTTCGATGATGCCGCGCGGCAGGAGAATATCCGCCGGGTCGGCGAGGTGGCAAAACTGATGGTGGATGCGGGCCTGATCGTGCTCACCGCCTTTATCTCGCCGTTTCGTGCCGAGCGCGAGCTGGTGCGCAGTCTCCTGGGCGAAGGTGAGTTTGTCGAAGTCTTTGTCGATGCACCGCTCGCCGTCTGTGAAGAGCGCGACCCCAAGGGGCTCTATAAAAAGGCGCGGGCAGGGGAGATCCGCAACTTTACCGGTATCGATTCCGCCTACGAGGCCCCCGAGCAGCCGGAAATCCATCTGCTCAACGCTGGCAAGCCGGTCGAGGTGCTGGTGGATGAACTGCTAACCGCCCTGCGGCAGGGGAGCTACCTGTAGTCGTTGAGTGGCGCCATCTTACACAGGGAGCCGGATTGTTATCCCGACAACCGGGTCATCACCCGGGCTGCAACCCGAAAGCAGCAAATAGAGTGCAGGCGCGGGTCGCAAGGGCAAAGAGCCCTCTTTACTCGCCCCGCCTGCCTGTCATTGGATCGGAAGAACCTATAACAAACGCCCGGAGGTCATTAAGTTGGCCACCACAGGCGCTGATGGGCAGGCGGCAGCCACTATAAGTAAAAGTTGGGTCATTATCGGAAAACCCATAAATCCAGCTTATAGTGGCACCGACGAGCCTTGAGTCACGCCAAGGCAGCCGATATAACCCCCGCAAGGGGATCTTCCGATCCTTGCTTATATCGCGGCGGGGTTATTCGCGATTGTCCGAATACGCTGCGCTATTCTAACCTACGGGCTGAATAATTAAATGCAAAAGTTGTTATAGCGTTGTTTCATGTTTCTTTTCATTTTCATATTTTCTAAAAATTGCCGAATTTCGTTGACCATCAGTTATATTAGAGCCAGTCAAACGCGCTTGAGTTAGATCGCTACCAGTCAGTTTAGCATCTTGTAAATTTGCATTTGTAAAATCAACTCCCCCAAGATCTGAGTGGGTAAGGTCTGCATTCTCAAGATTAGCTTCAATGAAAAATGAGCCCTTAAAGTCAGCGCCATTAAGGCGAGCATTTCTTAAATTTGCTCGAGAAAGTAGTGAATTATGAAGCTTGGCATCTGTTAAATGTGCTTCAGTTAAATCGGAGCCCTCTAAGTTTGCTTTACTTAAGTCTGCCATTTGGAAGTTCACATTCCTTAGGCTGGTATTATTCTGGTTATGTATAGCTGGAGTTAATGTTGTTAATTGTGCATCAATGAGGATGGCGTTATTCAAGCTTGCATCATCAAGAATTGCGCCATTAAAACAAGCACCTTGTAAATTTGCCTTATCTAAGTTTGCTCCTTGCAAGTTGGCTCCTCGCAAACTTGCCCCTTGAAGATTAGCTCTTTTTAGATTTGCTCCTTTTAAGTTGGCTTCATCCAAGTTTGCCCCTTGAAGGTTAGCTCCTTCCAAATTTAAATGATTAAATGATGCTTTCTGTAAATCACTGAGTTCTAAAGATGCATATTTTAAATTGAAGTTTGTTAGTTGATTTTTATCTAAAAGCTTGAATCCTGTTAATAAATATCCATTTTTTTCATTGAAGAATAATCCTACTTTGTATTGATTTACAGTTTTAATGAATTTAAGAATATTGTCAGTCTTATTAAATGGGTCTCCTTTATCGGTAAGAATACCAAGTTCAACGCCATAAACGATCAGAAACTCTCTAATGCTTAAATGCGAGAATCTAAATTCACCGTATGAGTTTCTATTTAGTAGTGAGTTTGTACCAATATCTATATGGTCGATCCCCTCAATGACTCGCTCAGCGGGATCATTTAATAAAATAATATGAGATTCACGATGACATAATTGCTGGATATGCTTTAAAGCTACAGTATGAGTGCCTTGTCGCTGCATCGTTTCAGCTAACCAGACACAGGCTTTAAGCAAGTCCTCCTTATTAAGGCGCTTATTGTGATGTGTTCTTAACTTGATGACTTCACGATTTAACCATGTGTCTACTAAACCTTTATATAATTCATACTCGGTTGCTCCCTGTCGATGACTTTCCAACAAGGTTTCTATATGTGACAATAAAAAAGGTCTGAATTGAAGTGAGCCTATGTTTTTTATCGATTGTTTAGCGTCATGTAATTTTGGGTTTTTAAATTCATTAAATATGAATTTAAAATTTCTGGGGTAACGCTTTTCCAAATATGCATCAACCTGTTCATCTGTAAATAAAGAAAGATAAACTAACGGACAATCATAATTATTGAAAGATATCTTACCCATAGTATTGAATGCAGACTCTGCCGTTTCAGGAAAAAACTGTGTGCGGCAAGTAATTATAACACGGTAAAAACAACTAGTTGCTTCAAGTATCCTAGTTAATCGATTAATTGTACCACCTTGCTTGCACTGAGTATCTTCATCCAACGAATCCAATAAGAGAACAGTTTGAGTTTTGTTTTCTATTTGACTAATATCATTTAAGGTTGTGCGTCCTAATTTAAGCAGTTTACATTGGTAAGTTTTTGGCCAGAAAGCCATTAAATGGCTAAGCTTAATCATCATCAACAAGGACGTTTTCCCCATACCAGCATCAGCGAGGATAAACATCTGACTAGCGCCATCTCTAGTTAATATATCTCGATTAAAAAATTTGTTTATAGTTTCAAAAACACCAGCTCTTATTGATGATATGGTTTCATCCTCAAGCTCATCTGCAGGGTTAACCTGTTGACAGTCAGGTTGAATATAAAACTTAGCAAGTTCTTTACAATCGCCAAAAACATCATTAATTCTAATTAATTCGCTATTTCTGGCGTCAATGTTGTTTTTTAATACGCTAGTTAAAGCCTTTAATAGTTTAGTCGCCACTTTTGTAGAAATAAAGCTAGTTGTTTCCATGGTACCCCAAGGGTTGCTAAGGATAAAATTCAGATAAATATAAATGTATGATGTAATGAAAAATAATTTTTTCTATTTAAGTCATCATATGGAGGGTGTACTAAGTAGTTAATAACGTACTCCATATAAGAAAATTTATTTCGTATGTTGGGCTAAACATCGTAGGTCGGTGCTGAATGAAGTGAAGTCGAAGGTTTACCGCGAAATGTATGGGGAAATGTGTTTTACCGATCGACTCAATCCATGTTTATCCCTCTCTGGTTGAGCTAATCGTGCTTGTCTGTTGGGTTTCGCTACGCTCTGCGCCAACCTGCAAAAACCACGCTACCGCCCCTGAATTTCAGCCTACAGTCTGCTGCTTCTTACCTGCGATATGGTGCTGGTCTGACTCATGGCTGACTCCTGCGAGAGGTTGCCAAGCGGCTATGTTACCGAACGGGGCTTGGGTGAAAAGCGCAAGCGGGCCATTTCCTGAGCAAGATCAACAAACTAATTAGTAACGGGCGGCGATATAAGCGTTTAACAGCGCTGGTAATCAGCGAAGGGGGAAATCGGACGGCGAAAGCGGGAGTGTCGCCAGCTTGTTGGCGGGCCTTAAAAAACCAAATGGGCCTGCTGGCCCATTTGGTTTTTCTGCGGCGATTGTTTGTGTGGTGGTTATCTGGCTTGGCGTACCGGGACGGCGCGGGCAGACGCGACTTCGTAGCGGCTTTGGGTGGCCGGGGCCCCTTTCTGGAACTGGCGTACCAGACGGTTGAGGTCGCTCAACTGGGTGACCAGCTGGGTGATGCCGTGTACGGCGTGCTGGCTGCCGACGCTGGAGTCATCGGCCAGAGTCTTGATGCTGAGCACGTTGCGGTTGATCTCGGCGGTGACGTGGGACTGCTCTTGCACCGCTTGGGCAATCTGGCTGCTGCCGGAGGCGACCTGTTGCAGCATATTGTTGATTTGCTGCAGGATGGTACCAGTGACCGATGCCTTCTGTTGGCAGCTCTCAGCCAGCTGACAGCCTTTCTCCATCGCCTGCTCTGCCTCGCCCGAGCTGTTTTGCAGTTCGGTGATCATCTTCTGGATCTCGCTGGTAGAGGATTGGGTCTTGATGGCGAGGGAGCGAATTTCGTCGGCAACCACCGAGAAGCCGCGGCCCGCTTCGCCAGCACGGGCGGCTTCGATGGCGGCATTGAGGGCCAGCAGGTTGGTCTGGTTGGCAATGTTGTTGATGACATCGAGGATGCCGTCGATATCGCGGCAGTGGCCCACCAGCGCGCTAATGACGCTTCTTGAGGTAGTCAGTTCACTGTTCATGCCAGCCACTGCGGCAATTGTCTCTGTGACGCTGCTGTTGCCGTTTTTGAACAGGCCGGCGGTCTCGTCCAGCAGGCTGGAGGAGTCGCTGGAGCTTTGCGATACCTCGCGGATTGACTCGGACATCTCGGTCACGGCGGTCGCTACCTGATTGGTCTCGGCCTGTTGCTGCTGCAGGTTGTCGGTGATGGACTCGGCATTGCGCAGATCACCCTCGGCGGCCTGCAGGATCCGGCTGCAGGTCTGCTGGGTGCGAGCCAGCACGGCATTGAACTCGGCCTGGTTCATCACCATCGAGAGCTCGATGGCGGCGATGTTGTCCACCTTGTTGGTGTAGAGCAGTTGCATCAGCGGGTTGTCAAAGCGGCTGCGGGCCATTTTGTGAAGTTTGCCAAGGCGACGGGAGAGGGCATTGAGGGTGATGGCGGCAAGCGCGAGAGGAATAGCGGCCAGCCCCAGTTGCCAGTTCATATCGTGGTTGTAACCCAGCGCAAACATCGCGGCCAGACTCAACAGCAGGCAGAGGTTGATGGTCAGGGTATGGGAGAAGGTGGGCAACTTGAGCGCCAGCGGCAGCTTGTTGTTGCGAAGGTCAGCATAAACCTTCTCGGCCCGCTGTTTGATCTCTTCACTCGGTGCGGTGCGCACCGACTGGTACTCGACGACCCGGCCATTGCCATCCTTGATGGGAGTGACGAAGGCACTGACCCAGTAGTGGTCGCCGTTTTTGCAGCGATTTTTCACTGGCCCCATCCAGCTTTTACCCTCCTTGATATGGCTCCAGAGATCGGCGAAAGCTTGTTTTGGCATATCTGGATGGCGGACCAGATTGTGATGTTCCCCAACCAATTCATCCAGTGTGAATCCTGCAATCTCGCAGAACTCGTCGTTGGCGTAAGTGATGCGACTTTCCAGATCAGTGGTGGAGATGAGGCTCTGGTGATCCGGATAGAGGCGCTCGCGCTGGGTAACCGGTTGATTGACTCTCATGGCGTTGCTCCCTAACTATGGTGGCTAAAGTTTGATCTACCTCAAAACTCATTGCAAAGGATAGGCCAGGAGTTTTTTGTTATTGATTTGTGTGTCACTAGTGGCGGAGTTGTTCTATATGAGGCCTTTGCATTTGCAATCTGCAATGGATCTTGAGATGAGCTCCCATACAATCTGTGCAGTTTGCGACTCATTTTGGGTTTCTTATGGACCATGATGGTTGCGCGGGGCTGCGATTGCCCCGCTACGGGATCAGGGGAGGGGGTCTGTCGGCGCCGGGGATGTCTCTGGAGTTGGCTGCTGTATTTCGATCTGGATGCCCTGGATCAGTACGGTTTTCAAATCTTGCAGATACTCCTCCAGTGGCGGCTCTTGCAGCAATTGCGCGAGTTCGTTGCCTACCGGCGTGAGGCGGTAATAGAGCAGAGTGATGTTGTTCTGTTTGCACTGCAGGCGCCAGCGTTGGTTGCCAAATTCCAGCTCGACCCCGTCGGCAGGCAGGGGGCCGGATTCCAGCTCTCCTCTGTGCAGCAGCCCCAGTTCGAATAACTGGAGCAGGGCGTTGTAGGGCAGGCGATATTTGCCAAGGCCAAGCCGAGTGGCTTTGGCTCGGCTCAGCAGCGTGGCGCCCTTGTGCTGCCCCAGTAACAGCCGTTGGTCGTCGTTGCCCGCATAGTGGCAGGTGAGGGAGCAGATGCGCTGAAACAGCTGGGCTTCGCGCTGGGTCATCTCCTTGAGAGTGGAGAGCGCCCGGATGGAGAAACGGCCCGGAGTGGCAACCTCCAGGGCGAAGATCCGTCCCCACAACTGCTGCATCGGCACCATGCTGATATCTTCTGCCAGTTGCAGGAAGCGGGTCAGCCAGTCGCTATCCATTTCGCCGCCTGCCGCGGTCTCTTCGCAGTGGCGGGAGGCCATCACCATGATGGCTTCCAGATTGCGCTGGCGTGCGGCTTGATCAGCCAGATGGCGAAAAGTAGCGCGCTGTTCGAAAGTGCTGTCGGTATTGCGGATGAGCATGCCGTCGATGCCGCGACTGCGGGCCAGACGCAGGGTCTGCTCCTGGCTGCTTAAGATCGAACTCTCTTTCTTGGGGGGGGGCAGATCGGCCATGCTGACTCCATTAGCACAGGTTCAGGAGGTGAATGTTACTCCAACCCTGAATTCAAGATAACAAAGCGGCCTCCGTGGAGGCCGCTTTTTTTGCGAAGTGTGCGTTACTCTTCGTAGACCGTTATCTCGGCTGCATCCATGGAGTAGGAGGCCGTCGCCATCTCGTGGCTGGAGCTGACGGTGTGCATCTTGCCCTTGACCCAGATGGCATCCCACAGGTCATCCACTGGCGCCCCTTTGGGATAGCTTACATAGACCACCTGATTGGTAGGGGGAGGCGGGACGTGAATGCAGGCGCCAAAGTAGGGCACCAGCAGGAAGGCGGTGATCTTCTTGGCATCCCCCTCCAGTGGTACCACAAAGCCAGGCAGCCGCACATCTTGCTGATCCAGCTTCTTGTTAACGCCCCCCACAGGTTGTGGCACGGAGGCGAGATTCCCTTCGTGGCTCACCTGCGGAGGGGGCAGCAGTTTTTCTCCCTGCGGGATAAGTACATCCCAGTCGATAGTCTTGTAATCGGCGGCCATGGCAGGCAACACCAGCAGGCTGGCTAGCAGCGCTACTATTTTCCACTTCATTATCTGTCCTTATGTTTGTAATAGGAGGTGTTTCGTTAGACGCGAATGCTCATGCCATCGCTCAGGCTGTAGCGGTAAGCGCGGGCAGCAGGAAGCAGGCCGATGACCATGCCCGCCAGCCACACCACGCCCAGCAACTGCCACTCGTAGCTGCTCGGCAGTCCCAGACTTAATTGCAGGCCATAGTGGCTGAGCAGCCAGGGAGTGGCAAGCCCTTGTCCCAGGTAGAGCACGGCGATCCCAAGGGCAATGCCGATGGTGGTGAGCGCCATCGCTTCCAGTGCCAGCAGCAGGAAAAGATGGGAGGGGCCAGCGCCGAGAGAGCGCAGGATGGCAAGTTCGCGGCGCCGTTCGTTAAGCCCTGCCAGCAGAGTGGTCAGCATGCCGATAAGGCCTGCCACCACCACGAAGCCGGCGATGACCGAGAGGGCGGTTTCCGCCACGCTCATCAGGCTCCACAGTTCCTGCAGCGCGGCGCCGGGCAGGATCGCCATCAGCGGCTCTTTGGGATAGGTATTGACGCTACGCTGCAACTGGAACGCCAGGATCCGGTTACTCAAGCCCACCATAAAGGCGGTGATGGTTTTCGGGGTGAGATCCTGTTCCAGCGCCTGTTCCGGGGTGACGTTCTTGCTGTGGCGACCGGTATCCCAGCCCAGATGGATTGCCTCGATCCCGGCCAGCGGCACATGGATGGTGCGATCGATAGGGGTAGCGGTTGGCGCCAGGATCCCCACCACCTTGAACGGCAGGTTGTCGTGCTGACTGAAGGAGGTGTTGCCGGCTCCGTGGGCGATGACGATGGACTGGCCAAGGTGATAGCCGAGCTTCTCGGCCACCTGAGCCCCGAGTACCGCCTCAAACGGCGTTTCGAACGGGCGTCCCTCGCGCAGTTGTAGTGGCTGCTGCTGGCCGTACTTCAGATGGGTGAAGTAGTCGCCATTGGTGCCGAGTACCCGAAACCCCTTGTGGGAGTCCCCGAGCGAGAGGGGGATGGTCCAGGCAATGCCGGGTTTCTGTTTGATGGCTTGATAGGAGTCCCACCCCACGTTGTTGGTGGGGTTACCGATGCGAAATACCGAGTAGAGCAGCAGATTCACCTGACCGGAGCGGGCTCCGACGATGAGATCGGTGCCGGAGACGGTATTGGAGAAGCTTTCACGCGCCTGGGTGCGTACCCGTTCAACCCCGAGCAGCAGGGTAACGCTGATGGCAACAGCCAGCAGGGTGAGCCCGGCGGTAAGGCGGCGGGCCCAAAGACTTTGCAGGGCAAGTTTTAGCATGAGGCCCTCCGGTTGAGCAGATGCAGATTTTCGACCCGCGGGAACAGGGGTTCGAGGTAGGGGTCGTGGCTGACGAAGATCAGGGTCGAGCCTTGCTTGTCACACTCTTCGAATAGCAGCTTGATAAAAGCGGCCCGGTTATCGGTATCGAGAGCCGAGGTGGGTTCATCCGCGATGACCAGTGGCGGCGAGCCGATCAGGGCACGTGCTGCTGCGACCCGTTGCTGCTGGCCGATGCTGAGGGCGTGAACCGGCCGGTGCAGTGCCTCGTCCGGCAGTTGCAACTCGGTGAGCAGGCGGTGCGCCTCCTGCTCGGGGTTGCCCTGTAGGCGAGCCCGTTTCTCGGGAGAGAAGGTGAGGGCGGCGGTGACATTGTCCTGCACAGATAAAAATGGCAGCAGATTGAACTGCTGGAAGATATAACCCAGATTGGCCGCCCGGAAGTGGTCACGGGCACGGCCAGAGAGCTGGGCCAATGGTTGGCCCAGCACCTCCAGGGTGCCGTGGTTGGCGGTCTGGATCCCGGCCAGCAACCCGAGCAGGGTCGATTTGCCGGAGCCCGACGGGCCCTTGATAAAGACTCGCTCACCCTCGGTGATAGTGAGGGCGGGCAGATCGAGTACAGCCTCATGACCCGGCCAGGCAAAGGCCAGATCGCGGATTTCAACCACGGCTTTTTTCATGGTGTTACCAGCTCAGTTTGTTGGCAGAGGGGGTCAGTTCAGCCGCAGTCTGGCCGGTGGGCAGGATCCCCTGCACGCTCAGCTTCTCGAGGGTTGGATAGAGGCTGAACAGAGTGACCTCCAGCCCGGTGAGTTTTGCGGGGGTCTCGCAGGTGTAGGTATACATGGCCCCCATATCTGCATGGTGGTGCTCCTCGTGAGCGCTGTCAGCCTTGTCATGGTCATGGTCATGGTCATGGTCATGGTCATGGTCATGGTCGTGCTCTTCTTTGGCGATTTGCAGCTCTTGCTGAGTCAGCTTGCAGCCAGCAGCCGGATCAAGTTGGAACAAGGCCTCTGGCTGTTTGAGGCGGGCAACCGCCTTGGCATATTGCGCCTTCTCCTCATCGCTCTTGGCGGCGTGCTCAAAGCCCACCAGATCGGCGGCTGGCGCCTGCAACTCCATCATCAGCTGGTTGCCATCGACCACCAGATTGAGGTGACCATGACCATGCTCGTGGGCGCCGTGACTGTGGCTTTCGTGTTCATCGTGATTTGCGTGCGCAGCAAAGGTGGCCGCGGCCAGCAACAGAGTAACTGCTTTCATCTTTAATCCTTGTTGACAAAAAATTGAGAATTTAAACAAAGGGATAGAGGAAAGCGGGGCTCGGTGGTGCACGGATGGCATAACTGTGGAGGGCCGCCGAGTTGGCCGATAGTTGCATGGTTGCAACAAGTGGCGTATCGACTGTTTTATCAGCGTAACAATAGGGCGCAGGGGAGAGCGCTTGCTTGCCATCCAGATGGAGGGCGCAGACCTGGCAGTGATGGTCGTCATGCCCAGGCAGGGCGGATTCAAGCTGATGCTGGGCGAGCAGGGGTTGCAACCACAACCAGCCCAGCAGCACGATCCAGATTTTCAGCTTGATACGACTCATAGACCCTTATGGAAAGGGCGCCATCAGCGCCCTTGCTCTCTGATTCAGAGATGGGACTTGATGAGCCCCATCACGGTTGCGATGTTGTTGGCATCGAGCTGGCCATCTTTGGCAAACAGCACCTTGCCCTCTTTGTCCACCAGGATGATGGCCGAGCTTTCCGGCGCCAGATCCCAGGCATTGCGTGCCATTCCCTTGGCATCCAGCACGATGGCGGACCAGGGGAACTCTTTCTTGCTGTCCTCGGCACTGCTCTTCACAAAACCGGAGGTGCCCCAGATGGCGTCATTGCTGTTGATGATGGTGACAGTCTGGTACTTGTCATGGGGCAGCTTGGCTGCCTTGATCGCCTCGATCATCGGGGCGTTCAGCTCCTTGGCACTGGAGCGGCCCGCAATATGCTGGATCATGAACACCTTGCCGGTGAGCGACTGGGTCTGCCATGGCTGGTAGCCGATATCCTTGCCATTCAAGACCAGCTCGCCTTTGTCACTGATATTGACCAGTGGAACCGGGTTTGCGTCCTTGATGTTGTGAGCAAAAGCCAGACATGGCAACAGCGCCAAAGTAAGTACGAGATGTTTCATCCTGATGACACTCCATTTGTTATGTTATAACGAGTTTTGGATTGAGGGAATGGGTGAGCTTCATCCTAAACTGATCGGATCTGTTTAAGAAGTGTTAAATAAGATCACAACTCACAAGTATTGGCGCCCCGCTAGCCAGGAAGCTGGCTGGCAGGGGCGGTTAGAATGGCATGAGATCGATAAAAATCAATGAATTGGCGGCTGGTCTGAGGTGTGGCGATCAGTAGAGAGACTCGCTGATGAGGGGAATTTTAGCCATGGTCATTTGCTGCACCAGCAAAGGAGAGCCGGTTAGCAGCACATGGCGCTGATTGTTGATCACCACGGTATCGCCCTGAAGGCCGCTATCGGCGGTGATGGCGAGCCAGGCAGGGGAGACGCTGCCGATGCTGATGTTCGGATAGATGATGCTGAGCACATACTGCGGGGCTAGTTCGGCCAGCAGGCTGGCCATCAGCAGCGCCTTCTCGTCGCTATCGGCCTTGTTATCTTGCAGAACCTGCAGCGGCAGGGCGAAATGATCCAGTTGTTCCGGTCGGGTTGGAATGGCATTTAGCCACTGTTGCAGCAGGCTGACGCTGGTCGCCAGATCCTTGGCTGCAAACTGGCGGGCCAGTGGTTTGAGGGCCTCCTTGTTGTGATAGAAGAGCTGGGAGTAATCGGGGCGGACACAAGGCAGCTTGCGATTGGCCGGATGAATGCAGGGCACCACTCTCATCTGGTAGAAGGCGTCATCCTGATACTGCTGATAGGCTTGCCAGAACAGCAGCGACTCCATGCTGTTGTCATGCAGGGTGAAGGCCTGCTCCAGATTGCGAAACTTGGTGGCAGTCTCCGGGCTGTTCTGGTTGATGAGGGTGATGCTGTTGTAGAGGCGCGGGCTGATATAGGCGTAGAGCGTTTCCAGCGGATTGCTGAGGGAGGCATCGAGCAGGCTCATTTCGTGGCGGCTGGCGGCCATCACCTGATCGTTGGTGGCCAGCTGAAAGTGCTGGTGCTGGCCGTCAGGCGATTGCCACTGCCAGCTCATAGTGATTTCGCTGGCGTGAGTGCTGACACAGAGGCTCAGGCTGAGCAACAGACCTGTTATCAACTTCATGGTGATGCTTCCTGCCGGGGACAATAATTAACAACTAGGTGAGCTTGTGCCGGTTTGGTGAAGTTTCGTTTTGTGATGCGGATAACAGATTGATGTGACTTTAAATTTAATTGTGAAATTAAGTCACAAGGGAGGTGATATGAGGTGTTGGATCCTATTGCTATGGGGGCTGCTGAGTCTGCCAGTCAGCGCAGGGCAAGTGATTGTCAGCAAGGGTGGGTCAGGGATTGATGCCTTTGCCCTGCGGGATCAGCTGGCTCGGGAGCATGAGTGGCAGGAGTGGTTGCGTTTCCAGCAGGCCATCAAGTGGCTGGAGGTGCTGCCGGTCAATTGCGAACTGGTGAGCCAGAAGGAAGGGGGATATCGCTGCGGGAGCGACTACTATCGCCCTTACCAGCAACAAGATGGTCGTGAAATATATATTCAGGGCGATCCTGCTGGCGAAACGCCCCAAAATTTGCCGCGACAACCCACTGAAAAGGCGCCATAAGGCGCCTTTTTTATCTGCAGGTTGCGCTTACTTGGCAGCGTAACGCTCGGCAGAAGTTTTGATCTCGGCTTCGGCAGCGGCCTTGTCGCCCCAACCTTCAACCTTGACCCATTTGCCTGCTTCCAGCTCTTTGTAGCGCTCGAAGAAGTGCTGGATTTGTGCTTTCAGCAGTTCCGGCAGATCGTTCACATCCTGGATGTGGTCGTACTGCTTGGTCAGCTTGGAGTGCGGCACGGCCACAATCTTGGCATCTTCACCAGATTCGTCGGTCATCTTCAGCACGCCTACCGGGCGGCAGCGGATGACGGAGCCCGCCAGCAGCGGGTAAGGGGTCGGAACCAGTACGTCGACGGGGTCACCATCCAGAGAGAGGGTCGCGTTCACGTAGCCGTAGTTGCACGGGTAGAACATCGGGGTAGACATGAAGCGATCGACGAAAATTGCGCCGCTATCCTTGTCGACTTCGTATTTGATCGGGTCGGCATTTTGCGGGATTTCGATGATGACGTAGATATCGTCGGGCAGGCTTTTGCCAGCCGGTACCAGGTTCAGGCTCATGATATTTCCTTCGTTGTTAGTATCGGGTTTGCAGGCCGATATTATAGCGATGTGATGTTAAATGACCATATTTCAGCGGGCATCGCAGCCAAAGAAGGGGCGATGTTGATGGTTTGGGGTGGTTTGATGTGCGGCAGATGCAACATTCTGCAGGATCAGATGCCACATCAGCGGCTTTGGTCGCCGATATGGCATCTCTGTGCGACTCAAAGTGAGTAGGGGAGCCTCGACTCGTTGACCAGCCGGGAGAGGGCTGCTACTACGTGGGGGTCAAACTGGGTACCTGAACGGGACTGGATATACTCCATGGTCTGTTCCAGCGTCCAGGGCTCCTTGTAGGGGCGTTTGCTCAGCAGGGCATCGAATACATCGACCACCGCCACGATACGTGCCGACAACGGGATTTGCTGGCCTGCCAGCTGTTCCGGGTAGCCCTTGCCATCGAAGTGTTCGTGGTGACCGCGGGCTATTTCCGCTCCCAGCGACAGGTAACTGGTCCCCTCTACCATCTCGCCCGCCTTGTGCAGGATATTGGCACCAATACCGGCGTGTTGCTCCATGATGACCCGCTCTTCCGGATCGAAGCGCCCCGGTTTGTGCAGGATATGGTCGGGAGTGCCCACCTTGCCCACATCGTGCAGGATGGAGGCCATACCGATCATCTCGACAAACTCCGGGGTCAGCTGCTCGGGGTAGACCGTCATCTGCTTCAGCTCTTCCACCAAGGCATCTGAGAGTTTCTGCACTCGCAAGACGTGCTCACCGGTGTCGGAATCGCGGAACTCGGCCAGCGCTGCCAGCGCTACGACGGTGGCCTCCTGGGCCCGTAGCAGTTGGTTGTAAAGGTAGAGGTTGTCGTAGGCGGCAGAGATCCGTTGACAGAAGACATCCAGCAGATCGCACTCAAGGGGGTCTAATGGTTGGGTCGGACTGAAGCTAAGGACAAATTCACGGCCATTCTGGGCGGCGATATAGAGGGAGTCCTGTGGGTGTTCAAAGCGGTTGCTGCGAGCCGCCAGTGCTTTCATCACCGAGTCGTTGAGAGAGGGGAAGTCACTGATTTTTCCCTCTTCCAGTAGCGTCTCGTAGTCGCCGGTGGCCGCCAGGATCTCCAGTCTGTTTTCACCGGGGCGGCGTTCGGCGCAGATGGCACCTTCGGTGCCAACGTCCAGGATCGCACTGATCTGCTTGAGTACGCCGGAGGCAAACTCCCTGAGCGAATGGAGATGGTAGAGATCTCCCGCGCCTTCCAGGATCTTGCCCAGGCCTTGACGACTCTTGTCGATGGCACTGAGGGTTTCGTAAGAGCGCAGGGAGGCGATAACGGTAGTAAAGAGTTTTTGAACCGTCAGCTCGGTTTTGGTCTTGTAGTCGTTGATGTCGTAATCGAGGATCACCCGCTGCTCGGGGGCCTGACCGGGTTGGCCGGTACGCAGCACAATGCGCACCAGTGTGTTGTGCATGTCGTTGCGGATCTTGTGAACCAGCCGCAAACCGGCATCTTCCGTCTCCATCACCACATCCAGCAGGATCAGGGCAATCTTTGGATTGGCTTCCAGCATGATGGCGGCTTCGGTGCCGCTATAAGCGTTGAGCAGCTCGAGAGGGCGGGATTTGTACTGAATATTGGAGAGGGCTAATCGGGTGGCATGATGAATGTCGGGTTCATCATCCACGATCAGTACCTGCCATGGGTTGAGTGCCTTGGGGACAACGATTTCCTCGTCATCGAGTTCGATGATGTCGTCATCCAGCCAAATATCGTCCTTCTCTTGGGCACCGCTCATATCGGTTACGCCTCCGGCGTTCAATGAGTATGTAAACAGTATGCACGATGATGCCAGATAGGCGCATCAGGATAAATGCAGATCGTGAGCTGGCACCGCCTCTTTATCTCTACTCGAAAGGTTCCAGATACCCCTGGATCGACTTCTTCAGCCAGGCCAACACCTTGCCGTGATAGGCGTTTTCAGCGAGATAGACGCCATAGTCCCGCCACTGCAGGCTGAACTTGTGCTTCAGGGTCAGCAGCGAACCCTGCCTTAGCTGGCTCTGGATCAGTGGTGAGGGGAGCACCGCCCAGCCCAGCCCATCCAGCACCGCGTTGCGCATCAGTTCGAAACTGGAGAGTCCGATGTGCTTGTCGCCGACGGGCAGTAGACTTTTTACTGAATATTCATCCACATAAGAAAGCGTGATCTGGGTATGGTCGGTCAGGTCTTGCTGTACAACCCGTTTCAGCGCCGCGAGGGGATGGCTGGGGGCGACCACCATCAGGGTGCGGATCGGGTTGAGCAGATCGATGTTGAGACCGCTACGTTCCTGATCCTCGGTGATAAGGCCGAAAGCTGCATCGACAAACCCCTCCTCAACCAGCGCGGGCAGCTCGGGAGGGGAGGTGAGCACCAACGAGATGCTGGTGCCGGGAAACTGGCTGTGCAGCCCCGCCAGCATCTCGCGCCACACCTGCTCGGGTATGGCGTCATCGCGGGCGATCCGCAGTGCCACCTCGGCGCCCGAGGCGTAATGCTCGCACTTGAGTTGCAGGCTGTTGGCGGCCTGCAGCAGGCGGGTACAGTCATCCAGCACCAGCTCGCCGATCTCGGTCAGTCGACTCTGGTTGGCACCGCGTTCAAAAAGTTCGACGCCAAGCTCGACTTCCAGTGCCGCAATGGCGGTACTGACTGCACTGCGACTTTTGCCAAGACGGCGGGCCGTGCTGGCGATGGAGCCGTTATTTGCCGATTCGACAAACAGTTCTATCTGATAAAGCTTCATGGTTTACGGCATATGACACAGAAATCCCACCTTCACCTTACCTTGCCGCTGACTGACAAGGCAAACAGGTAGCGTCGAAGTTATCGACGCTCAGCGACTCCCGCCAGAGAGATGGGCCGAGCTACCATCTCTCTCGTCGCAGCAACAGAAGGAAGTTTTATGTTATTCAGCCGCATGCTTTTAGCTCGAATATTTTTGACGGGGGCCATCGTGAGCGAGGTAGTTGGCACCTCGAGTATGGCGATGATCCCCGAGAACGATGCCGGATGGCTCAACTACCTGCCGATGTGGGTGCTGATTTCGCTCTCATATCTGCTACTGGCCAAAGCCGCCAAAACAATCTCCATTGGTATTGCCTTTGCGTTGTGGGAGGGGCTGGGGATCGCACTGATCACTGTCGTCTCCGTGCTGTTCCTCGACTACAACCTGAGTGCTCAGGAGTTGATCGGCTTGGCGCTGGCGATAGTGGGTATTGTTATGGTGACCATGGGGGAGTGTCACGATGACCTGACAAGTGCTCACGATGACACCCGCAATGGCGAGGAGGTTGTATGCACCCGTTAATCATCGTTTTTGGCGCAGCTCTGCTGGATATCGGCGCCAACATGGCGATCAACCGCTCGGCCGGCTTTCGCTACAAGATGTGGGGTTTCCTCGGCATCCTGCTGGTGCTAATGGCCTTTACCCTGCTCTCCGAGGCGGTCAGCGGTGGCAAGATCGACCTGGCCGTGGCCTACGCGATCTGGGGTGCCATCGGTATTCTCGGTACTGCGCTGGGTGGCTTGCTCATCTTCCGCGAGCGCCTCAAGCCGATTGGCTGGGCTGGCATGATGGTGATGGCACTGGCTGTCGCCATGCTGACCACCGCCTGATAAAACGCCAGCAATAAATAAAAAAGCCGCCCGGTTCGCCGGGCGGCTTTTTGTTTGGTTGACGCAGACTCAGCGCGGCGCTTCGTAGAGCTCCAGCGGCAGGCCGTCGGGGTCAGCGAAGAAGGTAAAGCGCTTGCCGGTCAGCTCATCCACCCGTACCGGCTCCACATCGACTCGATGGGCATGCAGATGGGCGATGACGCGATCGAGATCGCGCACCCGAAAGGCCAAATGACGCAGGCCGCATCCCTCTGGCGTAGAGGGTCGGCTGGGGGTGATGGGGAAGCTGAACAGCTCCAGCTGGCTGCCATCCGGCAGGGCCAGATCCAGTTTCCACGACTGGCGCGCTTCGCGCAGGGTTTCCGCAATGATGGGGAGCCCCAGCACCTCGTGATAGAAATGACGCGAGCGCGAGTAATTGCTGGCGATGATTGCCACATGGTGAATCGCCTCAAACAACGGCTGGTTCATGATGACTCCTCGTAAGCGGGAAGGGGAGATGGGCTGCCTGCGCTGCCCGTCTCACACGGTTAGTTGAAGAATCCGCCGAACCAGTCGTCCAGCGCGCTGCGCGGCGAGCTGCTGCCACCGCAACTGGTCGGGGAGCCCATGGTCGACACCTTGGCCGGCACCTGCAGACTGCCCGGGCAGTCGCTGGCCACTCGGGTGCCGCTGGCGCGGGAGAAGTTGGCCCAGCTGACCCCTTCCGGGATCTTCAGATTCAGGCTGTTGACGCCACGCTGGCTCATATAGCCGGTAAAGAGCTGCAGGGCGCCGCTGGCACCGGTGAGACCCGCTGGCGTGTTGTCATCGCGTCCCACCCAGATGCTGACCAGCTCGTTGTTGTCGAGCCCGGTAAACCAGGAGTCGCGCAGCTCGTTGGTGGTGCCGGTCTTGGCCGCCATGGTGGCACCGGGGAACTTGGCGCCCAGCGAGCGCGCCGTTCCCTGGCTTACCGTCTTGGTCATGGCGAACAGGGTGAGCCAGCTTGCCTGACTGTCGGTGACCCGTGTGGCAGTCTGATCATGCTGAAAGAGCAGAGTGCCATCCCCTTTGACCACGGCGCGGATTGCCGACAGCGGTTGGGTCAGCCCCTGATTGGCGATGGGCAGGTACATCTGGTTGACCTCCATCGGCGAGAGCGCCACCGCCCCCAGCACCAGCGACGGATAGGGCTGGATCTCCTGTTGGACACCCAGCTTGTGCAGGGTATCGACCACCTTCTCCAGCCCCACTTGCAGACCCAGATTGACGGTCGGCACGTTGAGCGAGCTGGCCAGCGCATCCATCAGCGGTACGCTCTGGCGGAACTTGCGATCGTAGTTTTGCGGCGTCCAGACCTGACCATCCTGACCGCGAATGCGGATCGGCTGATCTTTGAGCGGGGTCGCCAGGGTCAGACCATTGGAGAGACCGGTGAGGTAGACCGCTGGTTTCACCAGTGAACCGATCTGGCGGCGGGCATCCAGCGCCCGGTTGAAACCGGCGTAGCGGGGATCGCGACCACCCACCAGTGCGACTACTTCGCCCTTATGCCAGTCGGAGACCACCATGGCCGCCTCCAGCTTTTTCTTGCCGCGCAGTTTTTCGATATCGGCGAGGCCAGATTCGACCGCCCGCTCGGCGGCATGCTGGGCGATGGGATCCAGGCTGGTGAAGATCTTGAGGCCGGACTGCTTGAGCAGATCGGCGCCGAAACGGTTCTGGATCTCCCGTTTGAGCAGCCCCATAAAGGCAGGGGTGCGACCATAGCTCATCTGGCCGCGAGCGATGATGCCAAGGGGCTGACGGCTGGCCAGCTCATACTCGGCCTGGGTCAGGCTGCCGTGATCCATCAGCAGTTTCAGCACCAGATCACGGCGCACCTTGGCCCGATCGGGGAAGCGCCAGGGGTCGTAATAGGAGGGGCCCTTCACCAGCCCTACCAGCAGGGCGACTTGATCGATATCCAGCTCGTTGACCGGAATACCGAAGTAGAAGTAGGAGGCGAGCCCGAAGCCGTAGACCCCCTGGGAGAAGTTCTGCCCCAGATAGACTTCGTTGATATAGGACTCGAGGATCTCGTCCTTGCTGTAGCGATAGTCGATCAGCACTGCCATGTAAGCTTCCTGCAGTTTGCGCCACAGGCTGCGCTCACGGGTCAGGAAGAAGTTTTTGGCCAGCTGCTGGGTGAGGGTACTGCCCCCCTGCACGGTGCGACCCGCGATCAGGTTGGCGAACATGGCCCGCATGATGGCGACTGGCGAGACCCCACCATGCTGGTAGAAGTCGCGATCTTCGGTAGTGAGCAGGGTCACCAGCAGACTGTCGGGCACCTCGGCGATGCGCACCAGCAGGCGATCTTCCCGATCCTCGGTATTGAGGCGATCGAGCAGCACCGGGTCCATCTGGGCGTAACCGAGCTGGCGCTGGTTCTCCAGCGACTGGATCCCCTCGAGGCGCGGGCCGTTGAAGGTGAGGCGCAGGCCGCGGGCGCCATCGGCCCCGTCGTAGAATTCGAACGGGCGGCGGATCAGCTCGATACGGTTGCCGTTGATGGTGTATTCACCCGGCGTATGGGGTTGGCGTACCTGCTTGTAGCTCAGCATGTTGAGCTCGCGCAGCATCTGATCCCGCGACAGGCGCTGGCTGGGGTAGAGTTCCAGCGGGCGGCTATAGACCATCACCGGCAGTTGCCACTTCTCGCCATCGAAGCGTTCGCGCACCTTGGTATCCAGATAGATGCCAAACACCACCATAAAGGCCGCCACCACCAGCGAGAGCTTGAAGCCAAGCCAGAACAGCTTGCGCCAGATGGTGCGCTTGGGTGGCGCTTTCTTGGGGGCGCGCTTGCGTCGTTGGGTTGCCATGGATCCTCTTTACCTGTTCGTCATTATTCGTTGTGTTGCCATCGTGGCGTAATCATTATCGGGTCCGCCAGAGCGGTAGGTTCGATTAGCTGCGCAGCGGCGTAATCGAACGATCTCGGCCGATTATTCATCAAATGGTCGGTGAGATTTCGTTCATCGAACCTACAGCCCCATCTTCTTCTTGGTGACCCTGGTCGGCATCGCCTCCAGCGGGTTGTCCGGCCAGTAGTGGCGGGGATAGCGCCCCTTCATCTCTTTTTTCACCTGCTCGTAGGAGCCAGCCCAGAAAGCGGCCAGATCGGCGGTGATCTGCAGTGGCCGCTGAGCGGGGGAGAGCAGCTCTACCACCAGCGCTACCCGGCCATCGGCCACGCAGGGGGTCGAGCCTTGCCCGAACATCTCCTGAATGCGCACCGGGATTACTGGCGCCTGCCCCGGCTGATAGCGGATCCGTACCCGGCTGCCAGTCGGTGCCGCAAAGTGACTCGGCAGCGCCTCGTCCAGCCGCTTGGGTAGCGGCCAGGGCAGGGATTGACGCAGGATGTCGCTTATATTGAGCTTTTTTAACTGCTCCAGTCGAGTCATACCGCTCACTGCGGGTAGCAACCACTGTTCGAGCGTGGCCAGCAGGTTTTCCTCGTCCATGGCGGGCCACCCCTCATCGGGCAGCCAGTCGCCGGCGCAGCGCAGACGGGCCAGCAGCCCTTCGCTGCTCTCGTCCCACGGCAGCACATGCAGCCCCTTGCGGCGGATGCCTTGCAGCAGGCAGCGTCCTTTCTGCTCATCCGAGAGTTCAGTCAGCGGGCGCTGGCTTAGCACCAGCTCGCCGATAACCTGCTGGCGTTCGGCCCGTACCCGCTCTTCCCGCTCATCCCAGTCGAACCACTGCCGTTCGCTCACCAGCTCCGGCAGCAGGCGTACCAGCTCATCCAGATCGATCGGTTCGGCGATAAAGATGCGGCTGCCGCGATCGTTCTGGCCCATCTCGATGGCAATGAGCGCCCCTTGTCCCTGACAGGGATGACCCTCTACCAGATCGCAGCTCACCCCACCGCTGAGCTGGTAACGGCTGCCGCTGCGCAGTTTGCCGATGCGATCCGGCCAGGCGAGGGCGCAGAGTAGCCCCAACCACTGACCCTGAGCATTGGCAGGGCGCAGGCCGAGTCGTTCGAACCAGCGTGCAGCCCCCTGACGCAGGGCGCTTTGACGGCGATGGAACAGCACGGCGAGGCGCTCCGATCCTCGCAGATCTTCTTCCTGCAGCGCCACCAGATATGCGGCATCGGCGACAATCCCTGTCAGACCTTCAGCTTCCAGCTCGCGGGCGCGCAGCAGCATGCGGGCGAGGCGAGGGTGGGTACCGAAGGCGGCCATGGCGCGGCCAGCGGGAGTGAGTTGTTGCTCACCCTCCGGTTTCATGGCGCCAAGGGCCACCAGCAGCCGCTGGGCGCTCGCCACCGCTGCGGCGGGGGGCATGTCCAGCAGCGGCAGATCTTCCACCTTTGCCCCCCACTGGGCGGCGTCCAGCAGCAGGCCGGTCAGCTCCTGAGTGAGGATGTCGGGCGGACTCTGCTCGGCGAGCCGCTCCTGCACTTCACTGCTCCAGAGCCGGTAGCAGACGCCGGGGCCGAGGCGACCGGCACGGCCCGCCCGCTGGGTAGCGGAGGATTTGGCTATCTGGCGGGTCTCCAGCCGGGTGACGCCGCTTTTCAGATCGAACGAGGCGCGCCGCTCCAGCCCGCTGTCGATCACCACCGAGATCCCCTCGATGGTGAGGGAGGTCTCCGCCACATTGGTGGTGAGCACCAGCTTACGGCGGCCCGCAGGCGCCGGTTCGATGGCTGCCTGCTGGGCAGCCATGTCGAGGCGCCCGTAGAGTGGGGCGAGGGTCACATCATCCGGCAACCGTCCTTCCAGCCACTGTGCCAGCCGCTCGATCTCTCCCTGTCCCGGCAGAAAGACCAGCAGACTGCCAGCGTGGGCGGCCAGCGCCTCCAGCACCACAGCGCCGACCTGCGGCTCCAGCCACTGCTGGCGATTGGCGGGGCGGTAGTGATAGTCGATGGGAAAACCGCGTCCTTCAGAGCGGATCACCGGCGCATCTGGCAGCAAGGTCTCAAGCGCCATGCCATCCAGGGTGGCTGACATCACCAGCAGCTTGAGGTCATCGCGCAGCCCTTGCTGACTCTCGATGGCGAAGGCCTGCGCGGTATCGGCGTGCAGACTGCGTTCATGGAACTCATCGAAGATCACCAGCGAGACGCCGGTTAGCTCGGGATCCTGCTGCAACATCCGGGTCAGCACCCCTTCGGTGACGATTTCGAGCCGGGTCGCGGAGCTGATGCGGCTTTCGCCGCGTACTCGCAAGCCAATCCGCTCACCCACTTTCTCCCCCAGCTGGCGCGCCAGAAAGCTGGCGATATTGCGTGCTGCCAGTCGTCTTGGCTCCAGCATGATGATGCGGCCGGGCAGCCGGTTTTGGCGCACCAGCTCCAGCGGCAGCAGGGTCGATTTGCCCGCGCCGGGGGGCGCCTGCAGGATCACGCTGGGGTGGCGGTCGATGGCGGCAAAGAGTTCGGGCAGTACCGAAACGATGGGGAGCTGGGACAAAGCGATGAGCACCTTCTGTAGCAACCGGTAAAACGGCGCCCATTCTGCCACAGCCACCCGCGCCACCGTGAGTGGATGTGACGTGATGACCACTCGCGCGGGAGGGCGGCGAGACATGGCCCGATGGCTGCCATAGAATGGGCTCATCCAATGAGCGTGAAAAAGGCATTATCACCACATGGCCAAACTCTTCTTTGCCCTGCCCGTCAAGGAGCTCGCCCCCGAGCTCATCAGCTGGCGCGATCAGCGCCCCTGGCCCGGTCAGCCGGTACCGCAAGCCAACCTTCACCTGACCCTCGCCTTCCTCGGTGAAGCGGACGAGCTGACCACCCGCCGCCTGATCGCCGCCGTAGAGCGCCAGCACTGCCCGCCGCTTGCCATCAGGCTGGATGAGACCGGCTGGTTCAGCCGGGCCAAGGCTGCCTGGATTGGCCCGAAGGAGTGGCCCAACGAGCTGAACGTATTGGCTCGGGCGTTGCGCCGCCACGGTGAGAAGCTGCGCCTTGGCAATGGCGAGCAGGGTTATCGCCCCCACGTTACCTTGTCACGCAAGGCGGGCGAGGCACCGACGCTCCTGCCAGCTCCCGATTTCCTGCTGCAGGCCGATCAGTTCTGCCTCTATCAATCCATCTCGACCCCGGACGGGGTACGCTATGAGCCGCTTGCCTGCTGGCCGCTGCGGGCAAGAAGCAAAGAGGGATTGGATAATGAAGAGCAACGGAGGGTGAACCCGTGATATTCGATCCCCCCCTGCAATCCGGGCAGCTGGTATCCCGCTACAAGCGTTTTTTGACCGATGTACAGCTTGATAACGGCGAGGTGATCACCATCCACTGTGCCAATACCGGTGCCATGACCGGCTGCGCCGATCCGGGCACCCGGGTCTGGTACTCCACCTCCGACAACCCCAAGCGCAAGCTGCCCAATAGCTGGGAGATTGCCGAAAGTCCGGCGGGCCACTTTATCTGCGTCAACACGGCGCGTGCCAACCAGATCGCCCGCGAGTTGATCGAGCAGGAGGCCATCGCCCCGCTGGCGGGTTACCGCCGTTTGCGGACCGAGGTGAAATATGGCGAAGAGAACAGCCGCATCGATCTGCTGCTGGAAGATGACGAAAAGGGTAGTTGTTACATCGAAGTAAAATCGGTGACCCTGCTCGACGAACGTGAGCAACCGGGCATGGGCTACTTTCCTGATGCCGTAACTGCCCGTGGTGCCAAGCATTTACGGGAATTGATGGCCATGAAAGCGGCGGGTCACCGAGCCGTGTTGCTATTTATGGTGTTGCACTCCGGAATCAGCCGGATGCGCCCTGCAACCCATATAGATCCGCACTATAGTCTGCTAATTGAGCAGTCAATTGCGGCGGGGGTTGAAATTTTATGCTATCGGCCCCATGTTGGGGTACAAGGCATGGTGGCCCAAGGATTTATCCCGTTTGAATCTGGTCACCTGTTACCCGAGGGGAGTTCATAAATATTGGAGTGGGTAACATTATTGGTACGGCTTGTTTGCTTACCCGTTACCCTTCTGCTATAGATGTCGCCCTCAATTTATGGATGGCACGGGTAGCGTGCTGAATTAGGAGACAGGGCATGCCAACAGGCGAAAACAGGAAATCTCTGGGCCCCCTGGCCATTGCGGGTGTTGCGCCTTACCAGGAAAAGCCGGGTGAGGAGTACATGAATGACCAACAGAAGGTGCATTTTCGCAAGATCCTGGGTGCCTGGCGCAACCAACTGATGCAGGAAGTTGATCGTACCGTTGATCACATGAAAGACGAGGCTGCCAACTTCCCGGATCCCGTGGATCGTGCCGCGCAAGAAGAAGAGTTTGCTCTTGAATTGCGTACCCGCGACCGTGAACGCAAGCTGATCAAGAAGATCGAGAAGACTTTGCAGCTGCTGGAAGAGGATGATTTCGGTTACTGCGAGCACTGCGGTATCGAAATTGGTATCCGTCGTCTGGAAGCCCGTCCGACCGCCGACCTCTGTGTCGACTGCAAGACGCTGGCCGAGATCAAGGAAAAACAGATGGCCGGTTGATTCCGACCCTCTGACAGATAAAAAAGGGAGCTTGCAGGCTCCCTTTTTTATTGAGCTTTTGGGCGGGTCGTCCCAAAATGCGCCTCACTGAACTGCTTATCCGAACCGTCATGGCTGTGAATACCCCTTCCTCCCCCCAAATTCGCCCCTATGTGGGCCGCTTTGCGCCGTCCCCTTCCGGCCCGCTGCACTTTGGCTCGCTGATTGCGGCCCTTGGCAGCTTTTTGCAGGCCAGAGCGCAGCAGGGGCGCTGGCTGGTGCGCATCGAGGATATCGATCCGCCGCGGGAGATGGCGGGGGCGGCTGACCTTATCCTCAAAACCCTTGAGGTATACGGTCTTGAGTGGGATGGCGAGGTGATGTTCCAGAGTGCGCGCCACGGCCGCTATGACGAGATCATCGAGCAGCTCTATCGGGCGGGCGATCTCTACTGGTGCCGCTGCACCCGGCGCGAAATCATGGCGAGCGGCGGCTTTTACAACGGCCACTGCCGCACGCTGGGGCTCGCGGCTGAAGGTTGTGCCGCTCGCTTGCGCCAGCACCATCCGGTCTACCACTTCGATGACCAGCTGCAGGGCCATATCGCGGTACCGGCGGCGCTCGCCGAGGAGGATTTCATCATCCGCCGTCGCGACGGGCTCTACGCCTACAACCTGGCGGTGGTGGTGGATGATATGGACAGCGGCATCACCGAGATAGTGCGCGGCGCCGATCTGCTCGAACCCACGGTGCGCCAGATTGCCCTCTACCAGACGCTGGGGGCTGCGGTGCCCGACTGGGTGCATCTGCCGCTGGCGGTGCAGGCTGATGGCAACAAGCTCTCCAAGCAGAATCATGCGCCAGCGCTGGCACTCGATGAGGTGCGTCCGGCCCTGTGGCAGGCGCTGCACTTTCTCGGCCAGTGCCCGCCGCCCGAGCTGCTGGCAAGCCGGATCGACGAGATCATCGGCTGGGGCATCGCCAACTGGCAGCTGGCCCGGGTGCCCGCCAGCGAGAAGATCCCGTTGGTTGCCAGCTAAATCTGGCAGCCAAAGCAAGGTGAAGTGCTGCGCGCGTCGGCTTGAGCGGATCGGGCGAAGGCTCTTTGAGAGCAAAAAGAGATCACAATGGTCGCTGCGCAGCGGATCCAGTTCGGTATAAGGTGTAATTGGGTCATTTCCCGAAAAGTCATAAATTAAATTTATAGTGGCGGGGTTGGCACCCTAGCCGCCTTGTTGTTGTGCCGACAGGCGCTAAAAGGGCAATGGCCGGTTTGATTGCAGTGAATGGCCGCGATTTTTTACGGCCAAGTCGATTCAAGCGGGATCAATTGCTGTCACGGTTTTTCATTTGGTCAGGCGTGGGCTATGCACAGATAGACCGCTATTTTCGCTGGCAGACGGTTTCATGCGGGATCAATTGTCAGCACGGTTTTTCATTTGGTTAGGCGTGAGCTATGATAGGCCGCTATTTTTTTGGCCTCCCGTCAATTTGAAGTCATAACGAGGTGTACCATTTTTTCCCAGATCGCAAACTTTTGCCGCAAAGTGCTCGGCAAGGATGAGGGCGAGCAGTCGGCGGAGTCCCCCATTCCGGCCCGTGTTGCCGGACAACGTCGAACCCTGAGTCGTGACCAGCACCCGATTTCGCGCAAAGAGATCAGCGAGAATGCACTCAAGGTGCTCTATCGCCTGAACAAGGGCGGCTATGAAGCCTACCTGGTCGGCGGCGGAGTCCGGGATATTCTGCTCGGGAAGACGCCCAAGGATTTCGACATCGCTACCGATGCGACGCCGGAGCAGATCAAGGCGCTGTTCAGCAACTGCCGCCTGATTGGCCGCCGCTTCCGCCTGGCCCACATTGTGTTTGGTCGTGACGTGATCGAAGTGGCCACCTTCCGCGGTCACCACCATCAGGTCAATACCAGCAAACATGTGTCGGCCCAGTCCGATGAAGGGATGCTGCTGCGTGACAACGTCTACGGCACCATCGAAGAGGATGCCGAGCGCCGCGACTTTACCGTCAACGCCCTCTACTACAGCGCCAAGGATTTCACCCTGCACGATTTTGAGGGCGGGCTGGAAGACTTGGCCGAGCGCAAGCTGGAGCTGATCGGCGATCCCGAGACCCGCTACCGCGAAGATCCGGTGCGGATGCTGCGCGCCGTGCGTTTCGCCGCCAAGCTGGACATGAACATCAGTCCGCGCACCGCTGCCCCCATCAGGGAGCTGGCGCCGCTGCTGCAGGATATTCCGGCGGCCCGCCTGTTTGAGGAGACCCTCAAGCTGTTCCTGGCTGGCGACGGTCTGGCGACCTACAAATTGCTGCGCGAGTATGGCCTGTTCCAGCAGCTGTTCCCGCAGGTGGCGGCACTGTTTACTCCGCACGGCAACTCGCCCTACGAGCAGTTTATCGAGTTGGCGTTGATCGATACCGACACTCGCGTTCGTGAAGACAAGCGCGTCACCCCCGCCTTCCTCTACGCCACCCTGCTGTGGGGCTGCGTCGAAGCCCGTGGTCGGGTGCTGGAGAACGAGAGCGGCTTGCCCTGGTATGACGCCTTTATGCTGGCGATCAACGAGGTGCTGGACGCTCAGGTGCGGATCATCGCCGTACCCCGCCGTTTCACTACCGATGTCCGCGACATCTGGGCACTGCAACAGCGGCTGACCCGTCGTCAGGGCAAGCACCCCGAGCGTGCCATGGAGCATCCCAAGTTCCGCGCGGCGTTCGACTTTCTGTTGCTGCGTAACCGGGTCGAGCGTGGTCTCGGTGAGCTGGCCAGCTGGTGGGAGCGCTATGTGGCCTCCAATCCGGATATTCGCCCGCAGCTGCAGCGCGAAGCGACTCGCCGCCCGGCGAGCGGTGAGCGCAGCCAGGCTGGTGAGGCCCGTAGCAACGATGGCGAGAAGCGCAGCAGCAACAGTCGCAACCGTCGTCGCCCCCGTCGCCGCAAACCGAAAGCGGCCGAGTGATAACAGACGTGATGACCGAGGTCTTCATCGCCATTGGTTCCAACCTGTCTGACCCCTTGGGTCAGGCTCGTCGCGCCGTCGCCGCCTTGGGCCGGT
The DNA here is from genome assembly GCF_041929505.1 of Aeromonas sp. MdU4. Classification (NCBI taxonomy): domain Bacteria; kingdom Pseudomonadati; phylum Pseudomonadota; class Gammaproteobacteria; order Aeromonadales; family Aeromonadaceae; genus Aeromonas; species Aeromonas sp. MdU4. The sequence continues at coordinate 91,879 of NZ_JBHFMW010000002.1, forward strand.
TGCCGGGATCTGTGCTGGTGCAGGCCTCGTCGTTTTACAGCAGCCGCCCCATGGGGCCTGCTGACCAACCGGACTACGTCAATGCCGTGGCCCGGCTCAACACCCGGCTCGCGCCCCTTGCGCTGCTGGATCAATTGCAAAAAATCGAGCTGGAACAGGGACGTGTGCGCAAAGATGAGCGGTGGGGACCCAGAACGCTGGATCTCGATCTGCTGCTCTATGGGGATCAGGTGATCAACCATGAGCGCCTGATCGTACCCCACTACGGCATGAAGGTGCGGGAGTTCGTGCTGCTGCCCCTTGCCGAAATTGCGCCTGCTCTGGTGCTGCCCTGCGGCACCCCGCTCGCACAACTGGTTGCCCGCTGCCCGAGCAATGATCTCGCCATCATTGCCCCGAGTGCAGACGTACAGGAGCCTTTATGAGCAAGATCACCACCGCCAGCCTGCTGAAGATGAAGCAGGATGGTCAAAAGTTCACCGCCATCACCGCCTATGATGCCACCTTTGCCAAGCTGTTCGACGACGAGGGGGCCCACGTGCTGCTCATCGGCGATTCGCTGGGCATGGTGCTGCAAGGGGGTCAGGATACCCTGGCGGTCAACATGGATGAGATGGTCTATCACACCCGCTGTGTGGCTCGCGGTGCCAGCAATGCGCTGATCATCGCCGACATGCCCTTCATGAGTTACGCCACCCCCGAGCAGACTTACCAGAACGCCGCCCGCCTGATGGCAGCCGGTGCCCGCATGGTCAAGATGGAAGGGGGCGACTGGCTGTGCGACTCCATCCGCCACCTCACCCGCAACGGGGTGCCGGTGTGCGGTCACCTCGGCCTCACCCCGCAATCCGTCCACGTCTTTGGCGGCTTCAAGGTGCAGGGGCGCGACGAGTTTCAGGCGCAGGAGATCTACCGTCAGGCCCTCGAACTGCAGGCGGCCGGTATCCAGCTGCTGGTGCTTGAGTGCGTACCTACTGCGCTGGCCGAGCGTATCACCAAGGCGTTGCGCATCCCGGTGATCGGCATCGGTGCCGGTCCTGCGACCGACGGTCAAATTCTGGTGATGCACGACGCCTTTGGCGTCACCTCCGGCTATGTGCCCAAGTTCACCAAGAACTTCCTGGCCGAGACCGGTGATGTGCGTGCCGCCATCCGCCTCTATGTCCAGCAGGTGAGCGAGGGAAGCTTCCCCGGCCCGGAGCACTGCTTCAACTGATGTGATGCCCTATCGATGAGAGCGGGGGCATGCGCCCCTATTTCCTCATCCTGTCAGGCTGATGTAACCCGTATCTTATTGATTCATCTAAAGGTGAACTGCTGATGTTGGTCGTAAATAATCCCGTCGTTCTGCGTGAGCAGATAAGCCAATGGCGCCGTGAAGGGCGTGCCATCGCATTCGTGCCTACCATGGGCAACCTGCATCAGGGCCACCTGACGCTGGTGAAAGAGGCGCACAGTCACGCCGAGAAGGTGGTGGTCAGCATCTTTGTCAACCCGATGCAGTTCGACAAGGCCGAGGATCTCGCCAACTACCCGCGTACTCTGGAGCAGGATTGTGCCGTGCTGGAAACGGCCGGTGTCGATATGGTGTTCACCCCGACCCCGGAGATCATGTATCCGCAGGGGCTGGCCAGCCAGACCTTCGTCGAGGTGCCTGGCCTCTCCGGCTTGCTGGAGGGGGCGCTGCGTCCCGGCCATTTCCGCGGGGTCAGCACGGTGGTCACCAAGCTGTTCAATCTGGTTCAGCCGGATGTGGCCTGCTTTGGCCAGAAGGATTACCAGCAGTTGGCGCTCATTCGCAAGATGGTTGCCGACATGGCGATGCCCATCGAGATCGTCGGTGTGCCGACCGTGCGGGCCGAGGACGGTCTGGCGCTCTCCTCGCGCAACGGTTATCTGACTGCCGCCGAGCGGGCGTTGGCTCCCGAGCTGGCACGTACCATGAACTGGATTGCCGAGCAGATTGAAGCGGGTGACCACCACCTGCCCTCCTTGGTGGCGCAGGCCAGCCAGCGTCTCGACAATGCCGGTTTTCGTACCGATGCCATCGATATCGTCGATGCCACCACCCTCGAATCTGCCACTGACGAGAGCGAGCAGTTGGTGATCCTGATGGCCGCCTATCTGGGCAAGGCCCGCCTTATCGACAACCGGGTGGTTACGCTGCAGCGAGCCTGAGCCAGTCGCCCATAGGAAAATCTCATGTCCAAGAAGGTTTATTGCATCGCCCAGTTCCTGCCGAAAGCCGGTCAGGAGCAGGCCCTGTTTCAGGTGTTGCAGGCGCTCGAGCCCAACACTCTGCGTGAAGATGGCTGCCTGCAATATCGGGTGACCCGCCAGATTGCCAGCCCGTTTGCCGAGGGGGAGAGCTTCCCCATCGTCTTCAACGAGATTTGGCAAGATATGGCCTCTTTCGAGGCGCACTGCCAGCGCACCGAGATCACCACGTTCTTCGAACGCTACTGCCTGGCGGAAGATGGTTTGGCCGCCAAGTGGAACGTCTGCGTCTATAGCGACGAGCCTGCTTACTACGACGCCCCCGTAAAGAAGTAATTCCCCCGATTGTCAGCGGGCGCCCCCTGGGGCGTCCGCTGCTTTTGCACGCCTGCAATTCGGCGTTTTCCCCTGCGACTCTGCTCGCCCCCTCTGTTTTCTCTGTCCACAACTGGCCCTGATGGCCGCTACAGGTGTTTTTTATGTTTACCTTATTTGCCTCGTTACTTTTCTGTCTGCTTTGTTTCGTTTTGACCCGCTTACCCGCCACGGTGCCGCTATCACGCAAGGTACTCACTGGTCTGGTACTGGGGGGGCTGTTTGGTCTCGGTCTGCAGCTGGGCTGGGGTGCCGATGATGCTGGTGTCCAGAAGACCCTTGAGTGGGTCAATATCGTTGGCGGTGGCTATGTCAGCCTGCTCAAGGTGGTGATGATGCCGCTGGTGTTCACCTCCATCCTCTCCGCCATCAACAAGCTGGAGCAGGCCCAGTCCCTTGGCAAGATCAGCGCCGTGCTGATCGGCTCCATGCTGACCCTGGTGATGATCGCCGGTGTGGTGGGGATGACCATCACCCATCTGAGCGGCCTCACTGCCGAAGGGCTGCTGAGCCACGGCAGCGACAGCGCCACTCTGCAGCAGAGCATGAGCACCATCGACAGTGCCCAGACTCTGCCAGCCTTGCTGCTCTCGCTGGTGCCCACCAACTTTGCTGCCGATATGGCGGGTAGTCGCTCTTTGTCGGTGATCGGGGTGGTGATCTTCACCGTGCTGGCCGGGGTTGCCCTGCTGCAGTTGAAAGCGGAGAATCCGCAGGCCGGTGCTCGCGCCGCTGTGGCCATCGACACCCTGCAACTGTGGGTGATGAAGATGGTGCGGGTGGTGATCGCACTCACCCCCTATGGCGTGATGGCGCTGATTGCCCGGGTGGTGGCGCACTATCCTCTGAGCGAGATCCTCAATCTGCTCGGCTTTATTCTGGTCTGCTATGTCGCCATTCTGGCGATGTTTGCAGTACACATGGTGATCCTGTTGCTGCTCGGCCAGAACCCGCTGCACTATTTGCGGGAAGTGTGGGGCGTGCTCACTTTCGCCTTTATCTCCCGCAGCAGCGCGGCCTCCATCCCGCTCAGCATCGAGACCCAGCAGCGCCTTGGGGTACCCTCCAGCATCGCCAACTTTGCCGCCTCCTTTGGTGCCAATCTGGGTCAAAATGGCTGTGCCGGTATCTACCCGGCCATGATGGTGGCGATGATTGCCCCCATGCTCGGCATCAATCCGTTTGATCCCCTGTTCCTGATTACCTTGTTGCCGGTGATTGCGCTCGGCTCTATCGGGGTGGCTGGTGTTGGCGGTGGTGGCACCTTCGCTGCGCTGATCGTGCTCTCCACCCTCAACTTCCCCATCGCGCTGGTAGGGGTGATGATCGCTATCGAGCCGCTGGTGGACATGGGCCGTACCGCCCTCAACGTCAACGGCTCCATCATGGCTGCGATGATCACCAAGCGGTTGCTGGGCAAAGAGCAGCAGGTGGAAGTATCCGCAACGGCGAGCTAACACATAGCGTCATCTCACAGAAGGCGTATTAAGCCCTCTTCTCTGCGCCGTGGGGTAAACAGCGCGGAGGCCGCCCGGATCGCTGCTATCTAAACCACCTTACCGGGTTGTCGGGAGATATAAAAAAGGCGCCAGTGGCGCCTTTGTTGTTGCGGTTGGTTGGCGGGTCAGGCCGCCAGTACCTTGCGGATCTCCTGAATGGAGAGTTTGTACTGGCGTGGGCACTGGCGCCATACCTGCAGCATCCGCTGGTATTTGTCGCGCATGGCGATGTCGCTGGAGAGCTCGTCGCACGGGCACTTGAGTTCGGGGAAGCGCTTGTCCACTTCCAGCAGGAAGCAGACATAGTCGGCCAGCTCACGCTCCTGACTGCGGCTGTAGCCGTTGAATTCCAGTCGGCTGGCGTTGATCTCGCCCTGATCGGCGGTATCCAGATTGCCCCATGAGATGGCCAGTGCGTGGTGCAGCTCCAGGGTGTCGATCACCTCCTGGCAGGTCGCCAGATCCAGATGGCCGAAGCTCTTCTCCAGCTCGAGGATCTGCAGGCAGTAGCCGCGCTCGATGATGGTACTGGCGCGCTGGTAGAAAGCCGCTTTCTCCGGATTGAGTTTTGCCAGAATTTCGTACTGGTTGCTCAGGATCAAACGCTCTGTGTTGCTCATGTTCATGGGATATCTCACTGGAAGATGACACTGGGGTCACGTTAACTCATATATAAAATGAATTTTTTGATCTGGGCGGGGAGTTAGTGAGAAAAAAGCGCTGACGAGGGGATGTTTGCCAGACAACAAAGGCCTGCGTGGCAGGCCTTTCGATGATGCGAAGGGAGGGTTAGCCCTTGAGGAAATCCAGTACCACCTGATGGTGGTCGCTGGTTTTAAACTTGTCGAAGTGGTGGGCGATCTTGCCCTCTTCATCGATCAGGAAGCTCTGGCGGTGGATACCGTCATACTCTTTGCCCATGAACTTTTTCGGGCCCCAGACACCAAAGGCATCGGCCACGGCATGATCTTCATCAGCCAGCAGGGTGAAGTTGAGTTGATCCCGCTCTTCGAACTTTTTCAGCCGTTTGGCCGGATCCGGGCTGATGCCGAGCACCACCACATTGAGGGCGGCCAGCTCGGCGTTCACATCGCGCAGGCTGCAGGCTTGAGTGGTGCAGCCGGGGGTCATCGCCTTGGGGTAGAAGTAGACCAGCACCTTTTTGCCGCGCAGGCCAGCGAGGCTGACCTGATTGCCATTCTGGTCGGGCAGGGAGAAATCGGGGGCAGCGCTGCCAGCTTGTAGTGGTTGCATGGGGTCTCCTCGGGTGAAACGCGCTCAGGCGTGTTTGCGATTGACGATAAATTCGAACGATTCCGCACCCAGTTCACGACAGAATTCGGCGAAGGCGGCTTGTGAGTCGGCGACTTCCCCCTCTCTGGCCAGATTGAGCTGGAAGCTCATCTTGAGCAGGTTGAATGGCTGCTGCTCCAGGGTCATGGATTGCATCGCCTGGATGTTCCAGCCATGTTCGCTGAAGAACTGGGTGCACTGGCTTACGATGCCGGGCTCGTCGCGGATCAGCAGCTCGGCGCTGGCGCGGACGTCATATTGCAGGGACTGGTGGCGCTCGGTGCGTTTCATCATGGTGATGAGATCCCACTCCTGGCTACGCAGGGGGAGGCTGATCTCGAGTTGCATCATGCTGTTCCAGTCGCCCGAAAGCAGCATGATAAAGGTAAATTCATTGCCGAAGATGCCAAGGCGGCTATCTACAATGTTGCAACCACAGCCACTGACGTGACGGGTCACTTCATTGACGATGCCAGGCCTGTCCGTGCCGATGGCCGTTACGACCAGGTAGTGAGTCATAAATCTTCTCTCGTCCTTATTTTTGTGGTGAAAGCCGCAGTGGTTTGCCAAGCCGCTGGCCCTGATGACCAATCCCTGGGGCGCAGCCTGTGCTTTCATTTATTGCTTTTTGTGTCGGATGGTATCACGGCTTGCCCCCTCTCTCCCTTGTTTTTCAAAGGGGGCAGCTTTACCATTACGCCCCTGAAAATCGGGAGAAATGTCCATGTTACGCGGTAGTATTGTTGCGCTCGTTACCCCCATGCTGGCTTCAGGTGAAGTTGATTGGGTCAGTCTGGCCAAACTGGTCGAGTATCATGTCAGCGCCGGAACCAGCGCCATTGTTGCGGTGGGAACCACAGGGGAGTCAGTGACCCTGAGCGAGCAGGAGCACATCGCCGTCGTTGAAAAGACCGTTGAGTATGCTGCCGGACGGATCCCCGTCATTGCCGGTTGCGGTTCCAACAATACCGCCCACGCCATTGAATTGACCAGACGACTGGCGCAAACCGGCGTGATAGCGGGTCTTTCGGTGACTCCCTATTACAACAAACCTACCCAAGAGGGCCTCTATCGCCACTATTGTGCGATCGCCGAGGCTAGTGGTCTGCCCCAAATTCTTTATAATGTCCCCGGTCGCACCTGTTGCGATCTCAAACCGGAGACGGTCGCGCGTCTGGCCAAGGTTCCCGGTATTATCGGTTTGAAAGAGGCAACCGGCGATTTGAGCCGCACTCCGCTGTTGCGCGAGTTGTGTGGACCGGAGTTTGCTCTCTACAGTGGCGACGATGCCACTGGATGTGATTTTATGCTGCAAGGTGGCGATGGCGTCATTTCGGTCACCACCAATATTGCAGCGGCCCAGATGGCCGACATGTGTCGTGCTGCGCTGGCCGGTGATGCCGGTCTGGCCCACGACATCAACAATCTCTTGATGCCGTTGCACAAGACTCTGTTCTGCGAACCGAGCCCCACCCCGGTGAAATGGGCCTGTGCCCAGCTGGGATTGATTGCAACAGCGACCTTGCGCTTGCCGCTGGTAGACCTCACCCCCGAGGGCGAACAGTTGATGGCGCGAGCACTGACCACTGCGGAGTTGATGGCGAGTGTTTAAATCAAATGGAAAGGGAAATAGTGCCCGTCTGGTGCTGACTGTTGCGACCGCCGCCGTGCTGGCCGCGTGCAGCACGCCCCAGGATCGCAAAATGGCCAACCGCGACTTCGGTTATGAAGATGCCCGCCTCGAGGGCCGTGCATTCCTGATCCCGTCAGGATTAAGCGCCCCCGCATTCAACAGCCAGTATGATATTCCGCCGTTGCCCGAGAGCAGCCGTGAAGGGGCTCTCGGTGCCAAGATCGATGTTCGCCCGCCCGCCCAGCTGCTGACCGTAGTACCGGGCAGCCAGGTCGTCCAGAATGCCAGCGAACCCACCGTCGCTTTCTACGCCCTGAGCACCAGCCAGAGCGTGGAACACGATACCTGGTCGTTCCTGATGAACTTCCTGGCCAAATACAAGGTCACCACCGAGAAGCTGGATCAGCAGGCCGGTGTTCTGCAGACCGGTTGGTTTGACAACACGGTTGCCCTCGATGGCTGGGGTGAAGATGACGACGATTTCAAAATTCGTCAGCGTTACCAGTTCACCGTGCGTAACGACGAGGCACGCCATGCCGTCAACATGTCGGTACGGGTGCTGGATCACGAAGAGAGCTTCGATGGCGAGACCTCGACCCAGCTGACCCCTGCCGATGCCCAGCGTTATGCCGCGCGGGTGTTGAACCAGTTCTCTCTCTACTACGACAGCCAGCTAAAGGCGCGTGAACAGCATAAATCCAACGATGGTATGGGTTTGCAGCTGGGCCTGGATAACAACGAGCTGAGCGCCTGGATTGCCGATGGCTCATTTGAACAGGTGTGGCGTCGTCTCAATCAGGTATTGCCTGCTTACGGTTTCGTCATCAAGGATACCCAGCAGTCACTGGGCTGGATCGATGTCGAGTACGAAGAGCCGGGTGCCGAGTTCTGGAAAGCCAAAGGAACCGAGCCGTTCAAACTGGAGGAGGAGAAATTCCGCTTCCAGCTGGGTGAAATGGCGGGAGGCAAGACCTCCATCACCCTGTTCGACAAGGATAAAAAGCCGGTGTCGTCCGGGGTCATCTCCCAGATGTATATCAGCCTGTCCGAGGCGTTCGCCAAGGGGCTGGCCGATCAGGCAGCAGCAAAAGCAGAATAAAAACAGGGGCCTTGTGCCCCTGTTTTGTTATCAGAATTCCCCTGAAAACGAGAGGGATTGTGATCGGTTTTCGATGATGCGAGCCTCCTTGCCAGCACGTTGCAAACACAGCGGGCAGGCGAGGGACTCGCGATGTTTACCCCCCACAAACAGGAAGTGTTATTAGCCATGAGTCTTGCAGATCAAGTATTGGCGGTGAATGACGATTTGCCGATCCGTACCGATAAACCTGTCCATTCCGGCAAAGTGCGCAGCGTCTACTGGTTGACCCCCGCAGACAGTGCCCGGCTCATAAAAGAGAAAGGCTATGATGTGCCTGCCGATGCGCCGCTCGCCCTGATGGTGATCAGCGATCGCATCTCTGCCTTCGATTGCATCTGGCAAGGCGTGGATGGCCTGAACGGCGTACCGGGCAAAGGGGCGGCGCTCAACGCCATCTCCAGCCACTGGTTCAAGTTGTTCAAGGAGAAGGGGCTGGCTGACAGCCACATTCTGGATATTCCGCACCCCTTTGTCTGGATCGTGCAAAAAGCCCGTCCCGTGATGATCGAGGCGATTGCCCGCCAGTACATCACCGGCTCCATGTGGCGTGCCTACAAGGATGGTGAGCGCGAGTTTTGCGGCATCACCCTGCCGGAAGGGCTCAAAAAGGATCAGAAGCTGCCACAGATCCTCATCACACCCTCCACCAAGGGCGTGCTGAAAGGGCTGGATGGCGTGCCGGAAGCCGATGATGTCAACGTCTCCCGTGCCGATATCGAGCGCCACTATCAGGGCTTCAACTTCAGTAAACCGGCTGACATCGACCGCTACGAAGTGCTGCTCAAAGAGGGCTTCAACGTCATCAGCGACGCGCTGGCCGAGCTGGATCAGATCTTCGTCGATACCAAGTTCGAGTTTGGCTATGTCCACGATGCGGCGGGCAACGAGAAGCTGATCTACATGGACGAAGTGGGCACCCCCGACAGCTCCCGTATCTGGGATGGCGCCGCGCTGCGCGACGGTCAGATTGTCGAGAAGTCCAAAGAGGGTTTCCGTCAGTGGCTGCTCAATCACTTCCCGGATCCGGACATCCTGCTCAACAAGAACCGCATGCCGGAACGTTTCGCCCTGGCCCGCGACAACAAGCTGCCCACCGAAGTGATGATGGATATCTCCAACACCTACGTCGGGATCGCCGAGAAGATCATCGGCCACAAGCTGGTGCGCTCTGCCAATCCCAAGCAGGAGATCATCGAGGTGCTGCGCGAGCAGTACGGGCTGATCGACTAAGGGTTGCTCTCTTTTTTTGTCGCCAGTAAACAAACGTTTGCTGGTGGCGAAGGAGATAGGTAGAGAAACAGACGGGCCCCGCAACGGGGCCCGTTTTTATTGCGGGTCTGGCGGCAAGCGGGCGGCGATCAGCCGTTGACCCTGAACACCTGACCGGTCTGGATACCCAGCACCGATTTTTTGTAAGCCTGCGCCACCTTGGCGGCGGGCACCGGCACGAAGCCCGGGAAGAAATCGGCGTATTTGTCCATCGACTCCTCCAGCACGGTGGGGCTCACCACGTTGATGCGAAGGCCGCGGGGCAGCTCGCAGGCAGCGGCTTTCACAAAGTGATCGATGGCGCCGTTGACGGTGCTGGCACTCACCCCCCAGTTGATCGGCTCTTCGCTAAGGATGCCGCTGATCAGGGTGATGGAGCCCTTGTCAGTCAGATAGGGAATGGCGGCGCGGGTCAGGTTGATCTGGCCCATCAGCTTGCTCTCCAGTCCCACTTGCCACTGCTCGTCGCTCATCTCGGTCAGACCGTTGAAGGCCACGCTGCCGCTGGCCACCACCAGCGCATCGAACTGGCCCACCTGGGCAAACAGCGTCTTGATGGAGGCGGGATCGCGCATGTCGACCGTGGCATCGCCACGGCTGTGGCCGACCCGGATCACCTGATGATCTTTGGCAAGCAGTTCACTGACCGCGGAGCCGACGGTGCCGGAGGCACCCACAATCACAATTTTCATCTGCATCACTCCTGGTTGGGATGTGTTGATTCTAGCGCAACAGAAAATTCGAAAAAGCACGTAAAATAAACCCATTGTTTCCATATTGGAGCTAATGATGGATATCGCCCATCTGGCCAGCTTTTACGAAGTGGTGCTGCGCGGCAGTTTCTCGGCTGCCGCCGATACGTTGGGAGTGAGCAAGGGGATGCTGAGCCGCCATGTCAGTGCGCTGGAGTCCTCCCTCAATGCGCAACTGTTGCAGCGCACCACCCGCCGCCTCAGTCTGACCGAGGCGGGCAAGACCCTCTATCAGCAGGCGGGAGAGATCTTCGCGCTGGCCCGCCAGGCGGAGCAGGATATTCAGGCGCTGACCGAAGAGGATGGCGGCCGCCTGCGTTTCACTTGCCCGGTCAGCACCGGCGATCGCATGGTGAGCGAGTTGCTGACCAGCTTTGCTGCGCTTTGCCCGGGGGTTGAGGTGGAACTCAACTTCACCAACCAGATGGTCGACATGAGTCAGGGTGAGAACGACATCGCCTTGCGCGCCATGAACGAGGTGCCGGCCAATCTGGTGGCCCTGCCGCTGGGGCGGCTCAAGGATGTGGTGGTCGCCAGCCCCGCACTGGTGGCACGCGAGGGTCGTCCGGCCACCCCCTATGAGTTGAGCGGGCGCAGTTGCCTGTTGCAGGGGCACAATCCGGCCTGGGAGCAGTGGCACTTTATCCGTGAGGGGGAAGAGGCCCACATTCTGGTGCAGGGCAAGGTGCGGGCCAACCACTACAGCACTGTGCTGCAACTGGCGCGCGCCGGTATGGGCTATGCCAAGTGTCCGCTTATGCTGGTGGAATCGCTGCTGACGGCAGGGGCGCTGGTGACCGTGCTCGATGAGTGGCAGAGCGGCTTGCATCAGCTTCATGTGCTGCATGCCCAGCAGCGACGGGTGCCGCGCAAGATCCGGCTGTTCAAGCAGGTGCTGGCCCAGTGGTTTGCCGAGCGGCCCCGCTACCTGCTCTGAGCGGTGTTATTTTTCTGTCATCTTCGGTAGTTACCCTGTGCCCATCATCGGCATCAGGAAGATCAGCGGGAATGAAGAGCAATAGAGAGTTGACCGGGTTTGTGCTGCTCTGTGCAGCGTTGGCGGTGGGCAGTGCGCAGGCGGCGGTAGAGGTGAAGGTGCCGGATAACTTCCGCATCCTCGCGGTGAGCAGCGGCACCTTGCAGGATGAGCAGCATGCCACTCTGGCGGATGGCGAGCAGCAACTGTTGGTGCGCTTCGAGGGGGTCATCCCCAGTCGCAGCAGCAGCGAGAATGATCGGCAGGTTCGCTCCGAGCCGCAGGTGGTGCGTTATCAGGGGAATAACCTGCGATTGCAACTGGTGGCGAGCGTACCGGGAGACGAGCAGGGAATGCAGGCCTATGCCAGAGCGCCCGTGGTGACATTGCAGGAGAGTGGTCGGGCGCTAGCCATCCAGCAGGATGTGCTGGTGACCAGCGGCATGCTGCTTGGGGTGGATTGGAACGGCAAACTGGCTGAATATAACCGCAGCGGTGGCAAAGCTGCGCTGACGGCGGGAGCAATATCCGCACAGCCAACTGCTACGCTCGCCAGCGGGGCGCAACCCGTTGTGGTTGCCAGTGAGCAGGAGGGAGAGTTGCAGCGTCTTTTCCTCAAGGCGGATCCGGCCCTGCGCAAGCGCTTTATCGGTTGGGCGGTGCCGCAGCTTTAAGTTTGCCGCCCGTTGCAGTAACGTGGGCACTCCCTTTTGGATGCCCTCTTCATCGTACTCAACGAGGTGTTCATGTTTGAATTGCATTCACGCCTGCAGGCGGATACCTGCTGGCTCGGCGATTTGCCGCTTTGTCGCGTCCTGCTGGCCAAAGATAGCCAGTACCCCTGGCTCATTCTGGTGCCGCGTGTGGCCAATTTGCGGGAAATCCACCATCTGGCGCCGGAGCAGCAGCAACAGCTGATGCAGGAGTCCTGCGCTGTCGCCGCTCTGATGGAGCACGCCCTCAGTCCGGACAAGATCAACATCGGTGCGCTGGGTAATTTGGTGCCGCAGCTGCACATTCACCATGTTGCCCGTTTCGCCACGGACTCCGCCTGGCCGGGCCCCATCTGGGGGGCTTGTCCCGCCGTTCCCTACCAGGCAGAAACCTTGCAGCAGGAGGCCGAACACTGGTGTGAGCGACTCGGCCATCTGAGCGGATTTACTCTGGCCACCGCTGATAGCCTGGCCAACTGAGAGGCGTGTCGCTATTTCAGTGTTCTGGCCGCGCCATCTGTTAGAGTTATGGTATAGATAAGCCCAGTTTCGATGTTCAGGAAGGACCCATGATAGTGACAAGATCCGATGACGATGGCGTGTTGACGACTGAAGATGTACTGCTCAGCCTGTGCAACTCGGTAACCGACGTGTTGAGTGCCGCGACCATGAGTCAGGTACGCTTTTCCGGTATGGTGCAGCGGATCAGCAAAACCTGCCTCAAGCCGGATATTGGCTGCTTCGTGTTGTTCGATGGCGGCTTTTCCGGGCTGGTGGTGATCAACTTCTCTGCCGCTGCCGCCATGGAGCTCTATGAGAGCTACATGCTGAGCATGGGTCTATCCAAGGAGGATCTCGCCATCTCTCACACCTCTGACGAGGTGAGCAACGTGATGGGCGAGCTGATGAACCAGATCGTCGGCAGCTTCACCGTCAAGGTGGGTCGCGACCTGCAGACTCACATTACCCAGAACCAGCCCAAGATGCTGGCTCTCAACAAGCAGGTGATGCTGAGCGTCGATACCAACCTCGACAGTCCGGAATCGCGCCGGGTGACCTTTTTCACCGCCCGCAACAACATCTTCTATCTGGAACTGGCGATGGACAAAACCGAGTTCATCCGCATCCACAGTGAAGGGATGGACGAAGAGGAGCTGGATCCCGATGCCCTGATCGCCCAGGCCAAACAGGATGCCGCCAAACCGGCTCCCGTCGCGGCACCGCCCGCCAGCAGTGCTCACGATGATCTGCTCGACTCCCTCGGGATCTGACTGGCAGCAAGCCAGATAGCAACAAGGCCACTTTCGAGTGGCCTTGTTCTTTTCCGGTTGGCAAGGGGCTAGAAGTTGTAGAGCAGGCCGGTGCTGAAACGGGTGGCTTGTGAATCATAAAAGCCGATATCCGAGCTGGACTTGGCATACGCCACGCTGGCGGTGGCAGAGAGTGCGCTGACGCCAAACAGGTTGTGCCAGAAGAAGATGGCGTTTGCGGCAAACTCGTCGGCATCAGCGTACTGGCCGAAGAGGGGGTTGGCCTCGTCATAGTTGCTCTGGCCAAGGTAGAGGTTGCTGACAAACGACCACTGGAGGCCCCGTTTGGAATAGGTGAGCTGCATGCCGTTCTGTTTGTAACTCTGGGCGCTGCCATCCAGATCCGCAATGCGATAGATCAGTGCAGGTTCCAGTTGTTGGTCAGGGGCCAGGCGCCACTGATAGGAGAGCTCGATGGCGTGGATCTGGCCATTGCGATCGAGCATGGAGGCGTAGCTGGTGTGGTGGATGGCATCGTACTGCTGGCCACTGCGCTCGTCATCCACGTCGATGTTGCGGGTGGTCAGACTCCCGTTGAAGTTGCTGCCCCAGATATTGTCCCAGCTTGCCCGCATGCCGCTAGAGTTGATATCGGTCGAGTTGCGGGTCACTCCTACCGCAAACGGATCGCTCCACTGCTCGGTTGGCATGGCGCTGAACACCAGCGAACCCGCGACTATCCCCTTGTCCCCCAACTCCTGACGCAGACCAAGCTGCTGGGTGAAGTCAATGCGAATGGCATCCTGGATCAGGTTGCCGAGAAACAGCTGGGTACGGGTATCGGCAAAGGTGTAGCGAATATCGGCATTGATCAGCGGGGTGACTGCAGAACTGCTCTGCGGGTTGCCCAGACCCGTGATGGTGCTGTGGTCATCATCACCGCTGTAGAAGTTGGATTGGTAGTTGACGATGTTGATGCCGCCAAGCAGAAAACCGGACCAGCCGGATTCTCTGGGGATAGACCCCAAATCGGCATGAGCACTGTTGGCAACCAGCAGGCCAAGGCCAAGCAGAGAGATGTAACGCATCGGGTGTGAGCTCCTGAACAATCTGTATCGAGGTGTGGGCTGTGGGGCGACGCCACTGACATTCGCCAATTAGTTCACAGAATAGTGACGCAATTGTATGAGATTAAGAAGAGTTCACTCAGTTGTGCTGGTATTCTGTACCGCGAATATCGGGGGAAAACAATAAGATGAAACAGATTAAATCCTGGGCGCAATATTATGTCGACCTGATGACCAAGCTCGGACTGGTGCGCTTCAGCATGTTTCTGGCGGCGGGCATTATCGTGCTGGCGGTCGCCATCCAGATGGGAGTGACGCTCTTTCTGCGCGGCAATATCGATGTGATCGATTTTGTCCGCTCGGTTTTCTTTGGCCTGCTGGTGACGCCCTGGGCCGTCTATTTTCTCTCCATCGTGGTGGATCAGCTCGAAGATTCTCGCCAGCGGCTGACCCGCATGGTGCGCAAGCTGCAAGATATGCGCGAGCGGGATCTGGAGCTCAACAGTCAGCTGCAGGAGAACATCAGTCGCCTCAATGCCCAGATTGCCGAAACCAACCGGGCCGAGAGTCTGCGTCTGCAGGCCATCGAGGATCTGGAGAACGAGGTATTCCAGCGGGAAAAAGCCCAGCTGCATCTGGGGGAGCGCACCGCGCTGCTGCGTTCCTTCATCGACTGCTCCCCGGATTTGGTCTACTACCGCAACGAGGATGAGCAGTTCTCCGGCTGCAACCGTGCCATGGAGGAGCTGACCGGCAAGGTGGAAGCCGAGCTGATTGGCCTCACCCCGTTCGATGTCTACAAGCAGGAGATCGCCAACAAGGTGGTGGAGACCGACAAGCAGGTCTTTGCCAGCAACGAGCCGCTCACCTATGAGCAGTGGCTGGAGTATCCGGATGGTCGCAAGGCCTACTTCGAGCTGCGCAAGGTGCCCTTCTTCGACCGTTTCGGCAAGCGGCTCGGTCTGCTCGGCTTTGGCCGTGATATCACCGAGCGCAAGCAGTATCAGGACAAGCTGGAGAAGGCGAGCCGCGACAAGACCACCTTTATCTCCACCATCAGCCATGAGCTGCGCACCCCGCTCAACGGCATCGTCGGCTTGAGCCGGATGTTGATGGATACCCCCCTCGATCCCAAGCAGCACCAGCAGCTCAAGACCATTCACTTAAGTGCGGTAACTCTAGGCAATATCTTTAACGACATTATCGACTTGGACAAACTCGACCGGCGTCGCCTCGAAATTGCGCCGACCCGCATCGACTTGCCTGCCTTCCTCGATGAACTGGAGACGCTGTCGCGCATCCAGGCAGAGCAGAAGGGGCTCTATCTGCACTTCGATCGGGATGGTGACATGCCGCAATTCGTGATGGCAGATGGCACCCGCCTGCGTCAGGTGCTGTGGAATCTGGTGGGCAATGCGGTCAAGTTTACTGATGAGGGGGGGGTGACCGTACGTTGTCTCTCTCACCCCGCCGATGAGCCGGGCAAGCTTGCCCTGCACTTCGAGGTGGAGGATACCGGCGTCGGTATTCCGCGTGCCCAGCAGGATAAAATCTTTGCCATGTACTATCAGGTGCAAGGCAAAAAGCACGCCACCGGTACCGGCATTGGCCTCGCTGTCTCGCGCCAGCTGGTGCAGGCAATGGGTGGCCAGCTCTACGTCGATAGCGAACCGGGAGAGGGCTCCTGCTTTACTGCCGAGCTGGAGGTCGCCTGCGCGGATCCAGTGCAAATCGAAACTGAAGCCGAAATGCCTTCCCTCGATATATTGCTGGTGGAGGATGTCGAGCTCAACGTGACCGTGGCTTGTGCCCTGCTCAACAAACTCGGCCATCAGGTCAAGGTGGCGCGCGATGGCGCTCAGGCACTGGCAATGGCTAATCCGGATGATTTCGACCTCATTCTGCTTGATATCCAGCTGCCTGATATGACGGGATTTGATGTGGCGGCAACCCTGCTCGATCGCTATGGCGACAGTCTGCCGCCCATGGTCGCCCTGACCGCCAACGTCACCGGTGATCGCCAGTACTATCTGGAGCGCGGCATGCGGGATGTGATCAACAAGCCGCTCGGTTCGAAGGCGGTGCGCGAGGTGATTGGCCACCTGTTTGCCGATCTGGCGGATGACGAGGCTGATGAGCTTACCGATGTGGCGGTTCAGGATGCCCTGCTGGATCTACCTTTCCTCACCGACTATGCCGATACCGTGGGCAAACCGGTGCTGCTCTCCAGTGTCGAGCTGTTCGAGAAGATGATGCCTGACTACATGGCGGTGCTCGACTCCAACCTGATCGCGCGGGATCAGGCGGGGGTGGTGGAGGAGGCGCATAAGATAAAAGGGGCCGCAGGCTCCATCGGCTTGCGCCGCCTGCAGCAGACAGCACAGCTGATCCAGAGCCCGGATCATCCCGCCTGGTGGGAGAATGTTGAAGACTGGATTGAGACGCTGCGCCGGGAGTATCCGGGCGATATCGCCCGTCTGCGGCGCTGGTTGTTGTCTTGAATCTGATGGAGGCCGCTGGCAAGGAGCCGCACGATGTATAGCCGTTTGATAACCCCCGAGCGCATTCACCCCTGGGGGGATGAGGATCTGCTGGAGGCGACCGAGCAGGATCGTGCCCGTATTGTGCAGGCGGCTCCGGTGCGCCGTTTGCAGCAGAAGACCCAGGTCTTCCCGCTTGATGTGAAAGCGTCGGTACGCAGCCGTCTGACCCATTCGCTGGAGGTGCAGGAGACCGGCCGCCAGATCAGCCGCCGTATTTTGGCCGCATTGCCTGCCGGAGTGGTCTGCGAGGGGGCCTTCATCAATCTGGTGGAGATGTCCTGTCTCTTGCACGATGTGGGCAACCCGCCGTTCGGCCACTTCGGCGAGCAGGTAATGAGTCAGTGGTTGGCACAAGCGCTGGATGGACTGTTTGCCACCGCGCTGGATAAAGCACCCAGTTCACAGTGGCCAGAGTTGCGCCAGGATCTGTTGCTGTTTGACGGCAATGCCCAGAGCCTGCGGCTGGTACACAGCCTGCACGAGCTCAACTTGACGCTTGGCCAGCTGGGGGCGCTATGCAAATACCCGCAGCAACCCCAGCCGGGGGTCAGCTACGGCCAGCATCACGGCTGGAGCAGCAAGCGTGGCATCTTCTTCAGCGAACAACCCCTCTATCGCGCCCTCAGCCAGAGTCTGGGGCTGGCTCCCGGTTGCCGTCACCCGCTCGCTTACATCATGGAGGCGGCGGATGACATCTCCTACTGCATCGCCGATCTGGAGGATGCGGTAGACCGGCGCATTCTCACCCTGAACGAACTGTTGGCAGCCCTCTGCAGTGCCGATGGCAGTGATTATATGACGACGTTGCTGGGCGATGCTCAGCGCTCCAGCTGGGGCTTCTTCCCCCATTTTCGTCATCAGTTGACCAGAGATCTGGTGGCGCTGGCGGCCAGCACCTATCTCAGCGAGCATGGGGCGATCCTGCAGGGACATTATCCGCAGGCGCTGCTTCACGGTCAGGCGCCTGCGGCGCGGGTGCTCGATATTCTCAAGCGGGTGGCGCGGGCACAGGTTTTCATGCGGCCAGAGGTGGAGGCGCTCGAGCTGGAGGGCTACGCCGCTCTGCGCGGGGTGCTATCCACCTATTCCTGTCTGCTGACAATGCCTGCCGGACAATTTACTCGCCTGCTGGCTGGTGAGGAGAGCCGCGAACTTTTCTTCGCCCGGCGGCTCTATCACCGTCTCTCGGCGCGCCATATCAAGGCCTATCAGTTGGCGGTGGCTACGCGGGATGAGCGCTTTGTCTGTGAGCAGGAGCAGGAGTGGTACTACCGGGTACGCCTGCTGCTCGACTATGTTAGCGGCATGACGGATACCTATGTGCTGGAGGAGTATCGACTGCTGTCCGGTATCTGATATCGATCGTTCACTCTATTCAGGCAGCATAAAATGTCGGAAAAACGATTTAAAAGGAGTCGGAAGAGGCTTGTTTTAAATTCGGATATTTTTTAAACTGCTGCAACTTGTTTAACTTTCATCCGGTAAGGAGACGAAAATGCAACATCTGATGCTCAATCTTGCATTCTCTCGCGGCACTGCGTGCGGCGTGAAATCTCGTGCTCTTTTACCGCGTGGCGTAAACAGGTAACCCCTGTCTTTTTATCACCCGCGGTTCGTCCCGCAGGGTGATATCCACTTTCTCCGGGAGAACCGCATGTTCAACTGGAGAATGTCATGTCTATCGAACTGGTTTTACTGCGTAGCGTCGAGTCCCTGGTACAGAAACGGATTGCCAAAGTCGAGCGTCGTCTCACTGTGGTCAACCTCTCGCCCGCCTTGCTGAAAGATATCGGTCTGGAAGGGTATGAGGGGCTGGTCTCCCATATCCGTGAAAGCGAGTATCAAACCGGCTTCCGGCTTGGGAATCGAATAACCTGATAAAAGGGGCTTGTATGGCCCCATTTCGCTCTGATGGCAGACCATGGTCTGCCATTTTTATTTGACGATGCTGAGCATGGCGTTCAAGTAAGTTCCAATCCGTTTTTTGCGGCACGCTTGCGCGGGCGGGCCGACGAGTCGCCACTATGACGGCATGATGAATTGGTTCCGGATTTGGCTGAAGAGATTGCCTACACTGATATCTATATGAATTTTTGGGTCAAACCAGTCACGCTGAACAAGGATGTTCATGAAAATCTCAAGCAAGTTGCTGCTCAGCTTCGGTTTTATCAACCTGCTGATCGTGCTCTCTTCAACGCTGGTCTATTACCGGCTGACTCAAATCAATCAGGCTCAGCATACCCTGCTAGAACAGGCGTTGCCTGCTTTGCAGCGGGATGAGGATAGCCAGAAGGCCTTGGTTGCGACGGTATCAGCCCTGCGTGGCTATCTGATCCTTGGCAAGGATCCTGCTCAGGCAACCCGGCTCAAACAGGAGTGGGAGTCGGCGTGGCAGGCGATTGCCCATCAGCAGTTCACCCCTTCACTGGCCCAGTCACTTAATACCTTCAAGAGTCGCCAGGAGAAAATCTGGGCCATCGCCCAGAGTGAAGAGAACTTGCCTGCTCATACCCTGATGTTGCAGGAGGCGGGGCCGCTGGCCGAGGCTGCGCTCGATCAGCTGCAATCTTTTGCCAATGAAGAGGTGGCGACCCCTCAGGCTCAGCTCTCTGGCGATCGTCGCCTGCTGCTCAAGCAGGTGGGGGATGCCTATAACAGTCTTGCCAATGCGCTCTCGGCTCTGCGGGATTTTCTGATCTCAGGCGATCCGGAATATCGCAACAAATATCAGGATTACTACCAGTTCCACCAGCAGCGGGTTGCCGAATTAAAGCTGCAATCTGCACTTTTTACCGAGACCCAGCGTAGTCTCTGGCAACTATTTGAAGAGATGGCGACCCCCTTCTCTGAGCTGGTGGGCCAGGTGATCAGCAAGCGGCAGGCGCCGGATTGGGATCAGGCCAACTATCTGATGGCCACCGAGATCGAACCCATGCAGGCCACCTTGTATGCGCAGTTGGTGAAACAGGTGAAAGAGACCCGGGCTGCTGTAGACGGGATCTCTACCCAAATGACACAGGCCGGGCTTGCCATCAATCGCACCCTGTTACTGGCAACCGGCTGTGCCATCGTGCTTGGCATGGTGGTCGCATGGCTCTTCAGCCGTCGTCTGACCCGTGACATTGCCAGTCTGGTAACGCGGGCAGGTCAGGTCGCTGATGGCAAGCTGGTGGCTCAACCCCTGCCCATCATGCGGCAGGATGAACTGGGAGGGCTGACGGGCTCCATCAATCGGATGTCTGCCCAGCTACGTCACCTGGTAAGTGAATTGCAAGGGGCGGTGGGGCAGGTTGAGGTGGCTTGCCTCGATGTGGGCAGCACCACGCGGGCGATCGTGGCCGATCTGACGATGCAGGATCAGCGGGTCGATGCAGTTGCTGCGGCTATCGATCAGATGTCGGTTAGCGCGAGGGATGTTGCGGGCAACATTGCCGGTGCGGCAGATGGGGCGCATCAAGTGCAGCAGCAGACCCTGATGGGGCAGGAAGCATTGGCTCGCATGACGGAGACCATGCAGCAGATTGCGACCATGATTGGCCAGGCCAATGAAGCCATGCGGCTGCTGGAACATCAGAGCGAGCAGGTGGGACGGATCACCGAAGTGATTGCCACGATCGCGGAGCAGACCAATCTGCTGGCCCTTAATGCGGCTATCGAAGCGGCACGTGCCGGTGAACAGGGGCGCGGTTTTGCGGTAGTTGCTGACGAGGTGCGTCAGTTGGCGATCCGCACTCATCAATCTACGGCCGAGATCAGCCAGACTATTGTGGCTATTTCCCAACAGATGCGTCAGACGGTGAGCACTGTCAGTGGGGGAACCCAGCTGGTGGAACAGGGGCGAGATGCTGTGGGGCTGGTGACGGATACCCTGAATGCCATGAACCAGCTGGTGCAGGCGCTATCGGGCCAGTTGGGAGCGATTTCCGTGGCGACCGAGCAGCAATCGCGGGTTGCAGCCGAGGTTGCCGGGACGGTGGATGACATTGCCGGGCTTAGTCGTCAATCTTGTCTGCGGAGTCAGCAGGGTGAAGAGATTGTCGCCAGGCTGGCCGGTGATACTGGCAAGTTGACGGCGGTGATCGCCCGTTTTGAGCTCGAGGGATGAAAAGGGCGGGATGAGCCCGCCTCTTGTTTTAATCGAGTCGTCTGAAAGCGTGGTTATCGAAGCTGCTGGTGGTCTCCCGGTTGAGCAGGCTGACCAGCAAAATGGCCCGTTTCTCCCCATCCGGTTCCATGTAGATGGCTTCAAAGCCAGCCAAAGGCCCCTCTTCAATCAGCACCTTGTCCCCGGTGGTGGGCAGGCTGGCGTAGCTGGCACGGGCTTCGTCACTGTCATCGCGACTCATCAGCTGATAGACCAGCTTGCTGTTGATCGGTGTCCATTCATTGCCAAAGTGGATGATCCGGCTGATGCCTCGGGTCGATTTCAGGGTGACCGGAGTGACCTCTTCCAGATCGACGAAGATAAACAGGTAGTTTGGAAACATGGGTTCCCGCACTGGAACCCGCTTGCCCCGGCGCAGCTTCTCGATCTCCACCATGGGGTAATACGATTCGATACCCTGAGCATCGAGGTGGGCGCGGGCGCGGGCCTCTTCTTTTGGCTTGCAGTAGGCCAGATACCATTTTTTCATGTTATGAGTATGTTCGTGTTGCCGTGCTCGTGGACATCATAACCAGACCAACAAAAAAGGCCACGCATTGCGTGGCCTTTTTTATCAATTGAACAATTACCAGCCTTTCACCAGGCCGCCTTTGAACAGTTCAATGCCTTTTTTGTAGACCTCTTCGGTCTGATAGGACTGGACGAACTGTTTGACCTTCTCGTCATCCTTGTTGTTGTCACGAGCAACGATCAGGTTGACGTAGGGGGACTCTTTGTCTTCAACGAACAGACCATTTTCGGTCGGGGTCAGGCCAATCTGGCCAGCGAAGGTGTTGTTGATGACGGCCAGATCCACATCTTCCAGCGAGCGGGGCAGTTGCGCTGCTTCCAGCTCGACAATCTTGAAGTTGCGCGGGTTGCTGGCGATATCCAGTACGGTGGCTTCCAGAGTAGCCCCCTCTTTCAGGGTGATCAGCCCTTGTTTGGCCAGCAGGATCAGGGAGCGACCCAGATTGGTTGGATCGTTCGGCACCGCGATCTGGGCGCCATCCTTCAGCTCGCTCAGTGATTTGAGCTTCTTGGAGTAGCCAGCGATCGGGTAGACAAAGGTGTTGCCGACGGGAACCAGTTTGAAGCCGCGATCACGTACCTGCGCATCAAGATAGGGCTTGTGCTGGAAGGCGTTGACGTCGATGCTGCCATCGTTCAGTGCCACGTTTGGGGTGACATAGTCGGAGAAGTTGACGATCTGTACATCCAGGCCGTATTTCTCTTTTGCCACTTTGGCGGCTACTTCCACCAGCTCGGTCTCCGGACCGGCAATCGCCCCCACTTTCAGGATCTTGTTCTCTTCTTTTTGTCCGCAACCGGCCAGAACCAGGCCAGCCAGCAGGGCTGCCGCAACGGATTTGATGCCAAATTTCATAAAACCTCCTGTCAGAAATCGACGATTAACGATGATCACATTTGTTGACCAGGCGCTCACCCGCGCTCTGGATAAGTTGAACCAGTACCACCAGGATAACCACGGTCACCAGCATGACGGTTGGGTCGAAGCGCTGATAGCCGTAACGAATACCCACATCCCCCAGACCGCCGCCACCGATGGCTCCAGCCATGGCTGAGTAGTTGACCAGGGTCACCAGGGTAATGGTGACGCTGTTGAGGATGCCGGGCAGGGCCTCTGGTAGCAGCACCTTGGTGATAATTTGCAGCGGCTTGGCGCCCATCGCCTTGGCCGCTTCCAGCAGGCCGTCCGGTACCTCCATCAGGGCCCCTTCCACCAGTCGGGCGATGAAGGGGATGCAACCGACGGTCAGCGGCACGATGGCGGCGATGGTGCCGATACTGGTGCCGACAATCAGTCGGGTCAGCGGGATGATGGCGACCAGCAGAATGATGAAGGGCACCGAGCGGCCCACGTTGACCACCATGCCCAGGGTACGGTTGAGCAGGGGATTGGCCAGGATCTGGCCCGCCTTGGTCACATGCAGCGCCACGCCGAGCGGCAGGCCAAGCAGGCAGCCGAACAGGGCGGAGGCGAACACCATGATCAGGGTATCGCCCAGGGCCGTGATGAGCAGATTAATCATGGCTTCGGACATAACCCATTACCTCCAGCTGAATATGGTTGTCGATGAGGAACTGCTGGGTCGCCTCGCACTGGGCTTCATCCCCGAACAGTTCTGCCAGCAGGAAGCCGAACTTGACGCCACCGGCGTATTCAATGTCCGCACTCAGAATGCTGATGTCGATGTTGAAACGGCGGCTTGCCTCGGAAATCAGCGGTGTATCGACCGTGCTGCCGGTAAAGCCGAGTTTCAGCAGCGGGTAACTGCCAGCAACCCGCTCTGCGCTCATCCGATCCTGATACTCCTGCGGTACCTCCAGATGGATGGTGGAGTGGATAAAGTCACGGGCCAGCTGGGTCTTGGCATTGCTGAAGAACCAGGCCACTTCGCCCTGTTCGATCAGGCGACCATCGCTGATGATGGCCACTTCGTCACAGATCCCTTTCACCACATCCATCTCGTGGGTGATAAGCAGGATTGTGAGCCCCAGCTTGACGTTGATCTCCTTGAGCAGGGTCAGGATCGAGCGGGTAGTCTGCGGATCGAGGGCCGAAGTGGCCTCGTCACAGAGCAGTACCTTGGGCGCCGGGGCCAGTGCCCGGGCAATGGCGACACGCTGCTTCTGGCCGCCGGAGAGCTCGGAGGGATAGGCCTGGGCGCGGGCTTCCAGCCCGACCAGCGCCAGCAGCTCTTCGACCCGGCTCTTGATCCGCTCTTTGCTCCAGCCTGCCAGCTCCAGCGGAAAGGCGATATTGGCAAACACGGTGCGGGAGGCGAGCAGGTTAAAGTGCTGGAAGATCATCCCGATCTGGCGGCGGGCCTGGGTCAGATCCCGTTCGCTCAGGGCGACCAGATCCTGACCACCGACGATGACTTGCCCCTCTGTCGGGCGCTCCAGCAGGTTGACACAACGAATAAGGGTACTCTTGCCGGCACCGGAGGCACCGATCACCCCGAAGATTTTGCCTTGGGGTACATGCAGACTCACGTCACGCAGGGCGTGCACGGCGTCACTGCCTGTACCGTAGACTTTGTTGAGACCGATCAACTTAATCATGGATTCTTCCGTGCTAACAGCCTTACAGCACAGGGCGCTACAGGCGGGAAAATTGGGCAGAGGTTTCACTGGGTTACGCTGCCATCATGGGGGATGATGCTAAGATGTCCGGATGGCTGTGTCAACGCATGTTTTTACGTCTAGACGTCTAAAAAAGTGATAAGGATTCTCAGCTGGCAGATAAGGAGCAAGAGGTTTTGAGCTCATGCCATATTGAATTTTGTGGTGAAGCGGAAGGGCCGAATTAAAGTTGGCTAATCGCCGATGAGGCTCCGTTCTATTAGGTATCCCTGTTGCGGCTCTCTGGCCGCAGCACCAGCCTATCACCAGCCTCAGAATTGCATAAAGTTGAGCATCTTGTCTGCCAGCTTCTTTATACCTGTCCCAACTTTGATGCAGCGCAAGGAGAAGCGGGATCGGGATTGGGGGATCGCTGGTCGTTTTTTATACTTGAATGACTGATTCAGCATGGAGAGCAGAGCGATGAGATTCCAACAGATCAAAGAGTTGCTGCACTACCTCGAGCTGGTGCATCACCAGCTTGGTCTCTGTTACCGACGTTTGGGCGATCAGGTGGATAGCGAGCGCTGCAGGATGCTGCTGGTCTATCTGCAAGGGCGGGAGGATGCCGCCAGCGCCCATCTGCAGGAGTATGCCAGCCAGCTTGGCGAATCGGTGCGGGAGACCTGGCTGGATCAGTGTTTTAGCGAAGATATGTTGCCGGATATTGCCCGCTGCGAGTTGTCTGCTTCGGCTCGAACCGAAGAGATAGTAGCTCTGGTCTGCCGTTGGGAAGAGCAGCTGATTGGCGAGCTGGGACATCTGGCCCGTGAGTGCCCGACACCCGCCACCGCAGCCTTGCTCGACAATCTGGCCCGGCTGGAACAAACCCGCCTGACCCAGCTGGTACATGGGGCCCACCGGCTCGATGATTTGTAGGGAACTCATAGAGCCAAAGAGCAGATAGAGAGAGGGCCCGACATGGCTGTCGGGCCCTCTTGGTATTGGGAAACTAAGGCATCGATGGACAATTAGTCCTGATGCCGTTCGGCGGCATAGAGGGCTGCCCCGATAATACCGGCCTGATTGAGGCTGGCTGCCGGAATAAGTGGCGCCCGGGTCTCGATACGATCGACAAACTTCTCCAGTTTGGCTGCGCTGCCGCCCCCCAGAATAAAGAGGTCGGGAGAGAAGAGAAACTCGAGGCGAGCCAGATATTTGTTGAAGCGTTTTCCCCAACGGTTCCAGGAGAGATCCTCGCGCTTGCGCACCGCATCGGAACAGTAGTGTTCGGCCACCATCCCTTCCAGCATCAGGTGCCCCAGCTCGGTGTTGGGCAGCAGGTGGCCGTTGACGAAAATGGCGGTGCCGATGCCGGTGCCGACCGTAATGAGGATGACGACCCCTTTGCGATCCTTGCCAGCACCAAAGCGCATCTCGGCCAAGCCTGCCGCGTCGGCATCGTTCAGCACATAGCAGGGTTTGCCGGTGACATCGGCAAACAGGTGCTCGGCATCGGTCTCAATCCAGCTCTTGTCGATATTGGCGGCACTCTTGGCAATGCCGTTGTGAATAGTGGCCGGGAAGCCGCAACCTACCGGCCCTTTCCAGTCGAAGTGTTCCACCAGTGCCTTGAGGGTATGGGCGATGGCAGCCGGGGTGGCCGGTTGTGGTGTGGCAATGCGATGGCGCTCGCCAATCAGCTCACCTGTTTCGGTATCGATCAGGCAGCCCTTGATCCCTGAGCCTCCAATATCCACTCCCAACATTTGCATCTGTGATGTCCTTTTGTATGCCGACCATTGTTTATCAACATGGTGTGCTGATCTTTGTGGGTCGGCAGAGCATGAAAAAACTGCTGCAATCCGGCAAGGGGCAGATCACTTAGGCGTGATCCGGCAGACCTTTTTCGATGCAACGGATCAGCAGACGGGTTTTCTTGTTCGTTTCATCCTGACGCCGGGCAAGGCTTGCCAGCGCCCATTCGATATGTTCGGCCACCATGGGCTCAGCCATGGCCATCCCCAGTTGCAGGGCTTCGATGACTTCGGGCGTTGCCGGGCCATTACCAAGGGCGACCGCCAGATTGCGGCGCCAGCGTTGATAGCCGATGCGGCGAATGGGGCTCCCCTCGGTCTGTTTGAGAAACTCGGCCTCGCTCCAACGCCACAGCTCAAGGAGCGGCGGGCGGTGCAGGCCGGGGCGGGGACTGAAGTCAGGCTCCGGGCTGGCATCGGCATAGCGATTCCAGGGGCAGATAAGCTGGCAGTCGTCGCAGCCGTAGATCCTATTGCCCATTAGCGCTCTGAACTCTTCGGGGATGGGGCCGTCGTTCTCGATGGTGAGATAGGAGATGCAGCGACGGCCATCCACTACATAGGGGGCGACAATGGCGCCAGTCGGGCAGATGTTGATGCAGGCGACACACTTGCCGCACTGCTCTTTTTCCACCGGCACATCGATGGGGAGCGGCAGGCTCACCAGTAGCTCTCCCAAAAAGAAGAAGGATCCCGCCGATTCATTGAGCAGCAGGGAGTGTTTGCCGACCCAGCCGAGCCCCGCTTTGGCAGCCAATGGCCGCTCCAGCACCGGAGCTGAATCGACAAAGGGGCGCCACTCCCCCGTTGTGTCGGCGGAGTCTTGCAACAGGGTGGTGCAGCGCGCTTCGATCCGTTCCCCCAGCTGTTTGAGGCGATTGCGCAGTACCTTGTGGTAGTCGCGGCCGAGGGCGTAGCGGCTGATATAGCCAAGGGTCGGATCGCGCAGGGTGGCGGCGAAGCCCGCTTCAAAGGGGAGGTAGTTCATCCGCACCGATATGACCCGCAGGGTGCCCGGCAACAGTTCGTGGGCTCTGGCGCGCATCATGCCGTGGCGTGCCATGTAATCCATGCTGCCGTGATAGCCCGCATCCAGCCAGGCCTGCAATCTCGGCTCCTCGGCCGCAAGATCCGGATCGGTGATGCCAATCTGGTCAAATCCTAGCTCGCTTGCCCAGAGCTTGATATCGTGGACCAGCTGGTGGAGGTCAGGTGTGCTCATGCGTCCTGGCCTGTCCGGGATTCGCGAGTATGGGTCGGTTGATAAGAGGCGGGAGCCGTCATGGTTGAGGTCATCAGGGGCGTGTTGGGCACAAAAGAGGGGGGCAGTTTACCACAGGGGCTGTGGCAGACTGAACAGATCCGCGCATTGGAGCGTAGCTGGGCCGAGCGCGAGGGACAACCCCTCTATGCCTTGATGGCGCGAGCGGGTGCAGCGCTACGCACTTATGCCACCCTGCATTGGCCCGAGAGTCGCTGTTGGTGGATCTTCGTTGGTCCCGGCAATAACGGCGGCGATGGCTATGTGCTCGCTCGTCTTGCTCGTCAGATCGGTATTGATGTGGTGGTGATCGCCGCCAGGGCGCCAGAACAGCTGAAGGGTGACGCCAGGCTGGCCGCCGATGAGTGGCTGTCGGCCGGTGGCCGGGTCTGGCTGGCAGAGCAGTTCGATGGGGCGCAACAGCCTGCGCCCGATCTGGTCGTTGATGCCCTGCTTGGTACCGGCGTCAGTACGCATCTATCGCTGTTACTGACAAAGATCGTCGCAACAATCAATGGCTTGGCGGCTCCCGTACTCGCCGTGGATCTCCCCTCTGGCCTTAACGGCGATACGGGCCGTGCGATGGGGGCGGTGGTGCGAGCCACCCGCACTCTCACCTTTATCGGTATCAAACAGGGGATGCTCACCGGTGACGGGGTCGACTGTATCGGTCAGCTCGATTGTGATCCCCTTGGCGTGATGCCAGATAGAGCGATTCTGCCTGCTGCCTGGCGCATCGATTATCCGCTTTTGTGCGAGTGGTTGAGCCCGCGTCAGCGCTCTTCAAATAAAGGTGGGCATGGCAAGGTGCTGCTGGTAGGGGGCAATCGCGGCATGCAGGGAGCCATCGTGCTGGCGGCTCGCGCCAGCCTGCGAGCCGGAGCCGGACTGGTGCGGGTGTGCCAGCATCCGGAGCTCCCGCCCGCCAGTCTCTATCAACCCGAATTGATGAGCCTCACCACCGCAGATGATGAGGGATGGGCCTCGGTGCGAGTGATTGGCCCCGGGCTCGGTCAGGATGAGTGGGGGAGAGGGCAAATCGCCCGTTATCTCACCGATCGGTTGCCGCTGGTTTTGGACGCCGATGGATTGAATTGGCTGGCGCAATCTCCCCGCCATCAGGATAATTGGGTGCTCACTCCCCATCCCGGCGAAGCGGCGCGGCTGCTGGGATGTACCATTGCCGATATTGAGGCTGACCGGTTTGCCGCTGTGCAGGCGTTGCAGCAGCGTTATGGCGGCGTTGTGCTATTAAAAGGGGCGGGGACGCTGATTTATGACGGTGAGCGAGTTGCTCTCTGTTGTGAAGGCAATCCCGGCATGGCAAGTGGCGGCATGGGCGATCTGTTATCTGGTATAATCGCCGCCCTTTTGGCCCAGGGCTTGTCTGCTACCATGGCAACCTGGCTGGGCGCCGTGATCCACGGCGAGGCGGCCGATCTGGCTGCTGCTGACGGAGAGCGGGGCATGCTGGCGTCAGACTTGCTGCCCCTGATCCGCAGACTGGTTAATCCCGACACCATAACAAGTTAACAAGAAGAACATGGCAAAACAGTTGATGATGACACTGCCGGACGAGGCAGCAACAGTGGCACTGGGTGGCCGTCTGGCACAGGCTTGCCAGCAGGCGACCACGGTGTTTTTGCATGGCACCCTTGGCGCCGGTAAAACCACCCTGACCCGTGGCTGGGTACAGGGCCTTGGCCATCAGGGCAAGGTAAAAAGCCCGACCTACACTCTGGTAGAACCTTATGAGCTGGCTGACTGGCAGGTCTACCATTTCGATCTCTATCGCCTGGCTGATCCTGAAGAGCTGGAGTTCATGGGAATTCGCGACTATTTTGCCGCCAATACGCTCTGTCTGGTGGAGTGGTCGGAGAAAGGAGAGGGCTGGTTACCGGCTCCCGACCTTGAAATTACCCTCAGTTATGTAGGCGAGCAGCGCGAGGTTCTGATAGAGGCCCGCACTGCTATTGGCGAAGCCATTCTGGAACGGTTGTCATCTACGTGCGCTTGATCCTTGTTATTGCTCTCTCTTTGATGGCATTACCCTCTTGGGCCAATCAGCTCAAGAGTGTACGAATCTGGCCATCACCGGATAATACCCGGGTAGTGCTCGACATGAGCAGTGCTCCCAACTTCAACTATTTCACCCTGAGTGGCCCGGATCGGCTGGTGATCGACCTGAAAGGGGCGAGTAACAGTGCCAATTTGGCTCGGGTTGAGAACAACAGCGAACTGGTGCGCAAGATCCGCCAGAGCACTCCGCTGGAGAACGGCGGTTTGCGCCTGGTGCTCGATCTCAGCTCTGCCATCAAGCCGGTGGTCTTTCCGCTGGCGCCAGCCGGGCCATATGGTCACCGTCTGGTCATCGACCTTCCCTATGAAGAGAAACGTTCAGCCGCTGCCGTGCAGGCTACGCCGGTGGGTGGCAAGGGCAATGGGGTGGTGATTGCCATCGACCCGGGCCATGGCGGTGAAGATCCGGGCTCCATCGGACCGCGCCGCACCTATGAGAAACGGGTGACCATGGCGGTTTCCCAGAAACTGGCGGCGCTGATCGATCGCGAGCCGGGGATGCGCGCCGTACTGACCCGTCGTGGCGATTACTTTGTCGATCTCAACAAGCGCTCCGAGATTGCCCGCAAGGCCAAGGCGGATCTGCTGGTATCGGTGCATGCGGACAGTTTCCACAACTCTACCCCCCGTGGTGCCTCGGTCTGGGTCTTGTCGACCAACCGTGCCAACCGCGAGATGGGTAGCTGGCTGGAGAAACAAGAGAAGCAGGGCGAGTTGCTGGGTGGGGTCGGCAAGGTATTGGCCGAATCCGATCCCAACCCCTATCTGGCGCAGACCTTCCTCGACCTCTCGATGGACAAGTCCCGTGCTGAGGGCTACGACGTCAGCCGCCAGATCCTGCGCTCCATGGGCAAGGTTGCCCGACTGCACAAGAAGGCGCCGGAGCACGCCAGTCTGGCGGTGTTGAAAGCGCCGGATATTCCCTCCGTGCTGGTGGAGACCGGTTTTATCTCCAACCATGCGGAAGAGAAGCTGCTGGCCACCGCCAGCTATCAGGATCAGCTGGCGCGCGCCATTTTCGAGGGGATCCGCAACTACTACCGTGCCCACCCGACCAAGGGGGCCATGTTGACCGGCAAGGGGCAGGCGAGCAAGCCTGCCGCCGTCAGCAGACCCGCTCAGGTGGCGCAGCAGCCGGTGACTCAACCCAAGCCGGTGCAGTCGCAGCCCGTAGTGACCAACAAGATGCCTGCCACCGTGCGTGACAGTGGGGCGCCAGTCAGCAGTATTGGCAGCGCCTCCGGCGCTGGCGTGATCAAGCCCTACTCGGCAGCGGCGCAGGAGTCTGGTGCACCGGTCAGTAGCGTAGGCGACTATGACAAATCGCGGATGCTCCGCCATGTGGTCCAACGGGGTGAAAGCCTCTCCCGCCTGGCCGAGAAACATGGCGTGACTCAGGCCACGTTGGTCGAGATCAACCAGTTGCGCAGCCGTGATATTCAGATTGGCCAGACCATCTACATTCCTCAGCAGGGGCAAAGCAGTGCCGCCCCGGCACGCAGTGATGACAAATCACAGATGAGCCGCCATGTAGTCCAGCGGGGTGAGAGTCTCTCTCGCCTGGCAGAAAAATATGGGGTGAGTCAGGCGCGATTAGCGGAGATCAACAAGCTTAAATCGCGGGAAATTCAGATAGGGCAGGTGCTCTATATTCCCCAAAACTAACGCACGGGAGCTGGCGATGCCGCTCCCTGTGTTAGCGAATACCGTCTGCAAGATTGAAATTCAGGAGCAAGTGATGCCGATCCGTATTTTACCTCCGATCTTGGCCAACCAGATTCCGGTTGGTGGAGAGGTGGTGGAGCGGCTCTCTATCCACAAGATAGAAATTCAGGAGTAAATGATGCCGATCCGTATTTTGCCACCCATTCTGGCCAACCAGATTGCCGCCGGAGAGGTGGTGGAGCGGCCCTCTTCTGTGGTGAAAGAGCTGGTGGAAAACAGCCTGGATGCGGGGGCCGACCGGGTCGAGATCGACATTGACAAGGGGGGCGCCAAGCTGATCCGCATCCGCGACAACGGTTGTGGTGTTGCCAAAGACGAGCTGGTGTTGGCGCTGTCGCGTCACGCCACCTCCAAGGTTGCCACACTGGACGATCTGGAAGGGATCAACAGCCTCGGTTTTCGTGGTGAGGCGCTCGCCTCCATCAGCTCGGTATCCCGTCTCACCTTCACCTCCCGCACCGCAGAGCAGTCGGAAGCCTGGCAAGCCCAGGCTGAAGGACGCGAGATGAGCGTCACCATCAAGCCAGCGGCCCATCCGGTGGGCACTACAGTGGAGGTGGTGGATCTCTTCTTCAATACACCGGCGCGGCGCAAGTTCATGCGCAGCGAAAAGACCGAGTTTGCCCATATCGACGAGCTGGTGCGCCGCATCGCGCTCTCTCGCTTCGACGCCACCCTGATCTTGCGCCACAACGGCAAGGTGGTGCGCCAGTACAAGGCTGCCAATACGGTGCCGGAACAGGAGCGCCGCCTCGCCGCCGTCTGCGGCACCCCCTTCATGCACCATGCGCTGGCGGTGGAAAGCGAGCACAGCGATGTTCGGCTGTGGGGCTGGCTGGCAATGCCCGAGGGCGCCAGACCGCAAAACGACCTGCAATATACCTATGTCAACGGCCGGATGATGCGCGACAAGCTGATCAACCACGCCATCCGCCAAGCCTATGACGAGCTGCTGCCTCCTGATCGCTTCGCCGCCTATGTGCTCTATATCGAGCTGGATCCCCGTCAGGTGGATGTCAACGTCCACCCGGCCAAGCACGAGGTGCGCTTCCATCAGGCGCGGTTGATCCACGATTTCATCTTTCAGGCGCTGTTTACCGCACTGCGCCGTGAAGGAGTCAACGCCGCTCATCAGGAAGAGCCGTTGGCCGACACCCTGGTCGAATTGCCGGTCAGCCCGCAAATTGAATATCCCGGTCAGGCACCGCGTACCGAGTGGTATGGCGCTGAGCACAGCTATCGGGCGCCCGCGCAGGTGCGGGAAGGGGGAGCTGCTCGTACCAGCAACTACCAGCCGCCCGAGCAGCCAAGCCGCGAGGCGATGCGCGGCATGGGGGCGTTGCTCACTACGTTGCCCATCGCAACGGCAGCTGCGATTGCGCCCGCGCATCCTGCCGCCACCGTGCCGCAGCCCAAACAGGGGGGATGCCGCGCTCTGACGCTGGTGGAACAGGCCTATCTGTTGATCGAGCGGGATAATCAGCTGGCGCTGCTTTCGCTGGTGCGGGCTGAGCGAGTGCTGCTGCGCAGCTGGCTGCTGGATGCCTGGGGCCAGGGGCTGGCAGCTCAACCACTGTTGCTGCCGGTCTCCTTCAAATTGCCGAAGAATTTGATCGCGCTGGTGACCGAGCAGGAGCGTTTGCTGAAACGGATCGGGCTGGAGTTGAAAAGCGGGGGGCGCGACACCATGATCCTGACGCGGGTGCCTGCTCTGCTGCGTCAGACCGATCTGGTACGTCTGTTACCCGAATTACTGCAAATTATCGAGGGCGGATCTGACAGTGATGCTGGCCAGCAGGCTGAAGTATTATGCCAATGGTTGGTAGATCAGGGGATAAGCCGCGAAAAAATATACGATTTTTCAACTGCCAGTCGTCTGCTGACGGAACTTGTAGCCGATTTCAATGACCAACTGGCAGACATTCGCATGGTGCGCCCGCTCTCGCTGGCGACCGTGTTGGAAGAGTTTGCACAGAGTGACTGTGCTGAAGGAGTGTAAACGTGGCTGACTTGCCGACTGCAATTTTTTTGATGGGGCCGACGGCCTCCGGCAAGACGGATCTCGCCATTGAACTGTGCCAGGCGCTGCCCTGCGACATCATCAGCGTCGATTCGGCGCTCATCTATCGCGGCATGGATATTGGAACGGCCAAGCCAACCGCTGACGAGTTGGCGCTGGCGCCCCATCGCCTGATCGACATCCTCGATCCCGCCATGAGCTATTCGGCGGCCGATTTTTGCAAGGATGCCCTGCGGGAGATGAAAGAGATTGCCGACCGCGGCCGCATTCCGCTGCTGGTGGGCGGCACCATGCTCTATTTCAAGGCGCTGCTGGAGGGATTGTCTCCGCTGCCCTCCGCCGACCCTGCAATTAGGGCCGGAATAGAAGAGGAAGCTGCTCGTCTTGGCTGGCAGGCGTTGCACGACGAGTTGGTGCGCATCGACCCGGTGGCCGGGGCGCGGATCCACCCCAATGACCCGCAGCGGCTCTCTCGGGCGCTGGAGGTCTATCGCATCAGCGGTAAGACCCTCACCGAGCTGACCCAAGTGCAGGGGGAGGGGCTGCCCTATCGGGTGCAGCAGTTTGCCATTGCCCCGAGCGATCGCGCCGTGCTACACCGGCGCATCGAATTGCGCTTTGACAAGATGCTGCAAGGTGGTTTTGAACAGGAGGTCCGCGCGTTGATGGCGCGCGGCGATCTGCACCCGGATCTCCCCTCCATTCGCTGTGTAGGTTATCGCCAAATGTGGGACTACCTGTGCGGTGAAGTGGAGTATGATGAGATGCGTTATCGTGGCATTGTTGCCACCCGCCAATTGGCAAAACGACAGATGACCTGGTTGCGCGGTTGGGCTGATGTGACCTGGCTGGAATCCGGTGAGTCTGACAACCTCGCCCGCGTGCTTGCTCGCGCTGGTGCGGCTTGACACTCCCTGTATAATCAGGTTGTTATATTGATATCCGGTGTTTTAAAAACAACAAACTATAAGGAAAAGAAAAATGGCTAAGGGGCAATCTCTCCAAGACCCGTTTTTGAATGCGCTGCGCCGTGAGCGGATTCCTGTTTCTATCTATTTGGTGAACGGCATCAAACTGCAAGGTCAGATCGAGTCTTTTGACCAGTTTGTGATCCTGTTGAAAAACACCGTGAGCCAGATGGTTTACAAGCATGCCATCTCTACCGTCGTACCGGCCCGAGCCGTCAACCATCACCAGCCCACCCCGGGTGGTGCGGCTGATGAACAGGGTGATGCCGAGGCGTGATATCCCGGGGCGAGTCGTCTCGCCAACTCAGATTCATCATGATTCCTGTTAAGGAGCAAGCGCTTGTTTGACCGTTATGAAGCTGGCGAACAGGCCGTTCTGGTGCATGTCAACTTCAGTGATGAGGGTGAGCGGGAGGATCTGGAAGAGCTCAAGATGTTGGTGAGCTCTGCAGGCGTCAATGCGCTGGGGGTCGTTACTACCAGCCGCAGCGCTCCCAGTGCCAAATTTTTTGTCGGCAGTGGCAAGGCTGAAGAGATCGCGTCCCAAGTCCAGATGCTGGATGCCGACGTCGTTATCTTCAACCATGCCCTGACCCCAGCCCAGGAACGCAACCTGGAGCGTCTGTTCCAGTGCCGGGTGGTTGATAGAACCGGCCTGATCCTCGATATCTTCGCTCAGCGCGCCCGTACTCACGAAGGTAAACTGCAGGTCGAACTGGCCCAGTTGCGCCATCTTTCCACTCGCCTAGTGCGAGGCTGGACCCACCTTGAGCGTCAAAAGGGCGGGATCGGTTTGCGTGGTCCGGGTGAAACCCAGCTGGAAACCGACCGACGTCTGTTGCGCGAGCGCATCAAGGCGATTTTGCGCAGGCTCGACAAGGTGGCCAAACAGCGGGAGCAGGGACGTCGGGCCCGCAATCGCAACGAAGTGCCGACGGTGTCGCTGGTTGGTTACACAAACGCCGGAAAGTCCACTTTGTTCAACCAACTTACAGCTGCCAGCGTGTATGCTGCCGACCAATTGTTCGCAACTCTGGATCCCACCCTGCGTAAATTGGTGATCCGGGATGTGGGTGATGTGATTTTGGCGGATACAGTTGGATTTATTCGACACTTGCCCCATGATCTGGTCGCGGCCTTCAAGGCGACCCTGCAGGAGACCCGTGAAGCGGATCTTTTGCTGCATGTGGTGGACTGTGCCGATGAGCAGATGCAGGAGAATATCGACTCCGTGCAGCAGGTGTTGGCCGAGATTGAAGCCGACGACCGGCCCCAGCTGATGATCTGCAACAAGATCGACAAGTTGGCAGATCGTCCGGCAGGTCTGGAGCGAGATGACGAGGGGCGCCCGTTGCGCGTCTGGTTGTCGGCCCAGACCGGTGAAGGTTGTGAGCATCTGTTTACGGCGCTGACCGAATTGCTGGCTGGCTCCATGGTGCATCACACCCTGCAGTTGCCGCCTTCTGCCGCGAGATTGCGCAGTGCGCTCTATCAGCTGAAAGGGATTGAGCAGGAAGGTTTTAGTGAGGAGGGTGATTTCGTGCTGGAAGTCCGCTTGCAAGTGGCCGACTGGAACCGCCTCGTGAAACAGGAAGGTGAGAGTTTACAACGCTTTATCCGGCACTGATCGCCAGATAGAGATGATATCCATCCGCATGTATTAATGGAGACGCTGATGGCTTGGAATGAGCCTGGTAACAACGGCAAAGACCGTGACCCTTGGGGGAATAACGGCAAGAATCAGGGACCCCCTGATCTGGATGAAATGCTGCGCAAAGTGAGTCGCCGTTTTGGTGGCTTGTTTGGCGGTGGCAAATCGGGTGGCGATGTAGGTCGCTTTGGTATCTCCATCGCGCTGGTTGTGGCTGTGGTGGTGTGGGTCGTCAGCGGCTTCTACACCATTCGCGAAGCAGAGCGTGGTGCCGTACTGCGCTTTGGCAAGTTTTCCCATATTGTCGAGCCGGGCCTGCGCTGGAAACCAACTTTTATCGATCAGGTGATCCCGGTGGACGTCGAGTCCGTGCGCTCCCTGCCCGCTTCCGGTTTCATGCTGACTCAGGATGAGAACGTGGTGCGGGTCGAGATGGACGTGCAGTACCGTGTCGTCAATCCCGAGCAGTATCTGTTCAGCGTGACCAATGCCGACGAAAGTCTGGGTCAGGCCACCGATAGCGCCCTGCGCTACGTTGTGGGCCATACCCGGATGGATGACGTGCTGACTACCGGTCGTGAGAAAGTGCGTCAGGAGACCTGGCAGGTTATCGATGGCATCATCGAGCCCTACCAGATGGGTCTGCAGATCGTCGACGTCAACTTCCTGCCGGCCCGTCCGCCGGAAGAGGTGAAAGATGCCTTCGATGATGCCATCTCTGCTCAGGAAGATGAGCAGCGCTTCATCCGTGAGGCGGAAGCCTACGCCCGTGAAGTGGAGCCGAAGGCGCGTGGTTCGGTCAAGCGTCTGGAGCAGGAAGCAGAAGGCTACAAGTCCCAGATCGTGCTGAAAGCCAAGGGTGAAGTTGCTCGTTTCAACGAGCTGTTGCCCCAGTATCAGGCTGCGCCCGAGCTGACTCGTAACCGTATCTACCTGGAAACGATGGAAGAGCTCTATCAGCAGGCCAACAAGGTGGTGGTCGACATGCCGGCTGGCAACAACAGCATGATCTATCTGCCGCTCGACAAACTGTCCAGCAAGTCTGCACCGGCCCAACCAGAGCGTTCTGTTACTCAACCGGCAGTAGAGCCAGCCCCTGTTTCCAACGAAGGTGCCAACTCCACCCCGATGCCGCTGCGTAGCGGTGACCGCTTCAGCTCAGGGAGAAACTGATAGATGAAAAAGCTAGCTATTGGTGCAATCGCTGTGGCTGCCATGGTCTGCTTCTCCTCTGTCTTTATCGTTGATGAAGGTCAGAAGGGGATTGTGGTGCAGTTTGGCAAGGTGAAGCGGATTGACTCCGGTGAGCCCCGTCTCTATGAGCCGGGTCTGCACTTCAAGGTGCCGCTCATCGACCAGGTTCGCAAGATGGATGCCCGCATCCAGACCATCGACAGCCAGGCCGACCGTTTTGTCACCTCCGAGAAGAAAGATCTTATCATCGACTCCTACGTGAAGTGGAAGATCGAGGACTTCTCCAAGTACTACCTGGCAACTGGTGGTGGCAACAAACTGCAGGCTGAAGATCTGCTCAAGCGCAAGATCAACAACGGTCTGCGTTCCGAGATCGGTAACCGCACCATCAAGGACATTGTTTCCGGTGAGCGCAGTACCGTGATGGAAGATGCCCTGAAAAAGATGGCTCGCTCCTCCGAGCTCGGTATCAAGGTGGTGGATGTGCGGATCAAGCAGATCAACCTGCCGGTGGAAGTGTCCAACTCCATCTACCAGCGGATGCGTGCTGAACGTACCGCGGTAGCCCGTGAGCATCGTTCTCAGGGTCGCGAGAAGGCCGAGATCCTGCGTGCCGACATCGACCGCAAGGTAACCGTCATGCTGGCTGATGCCGAGAGTAATGCGCGTCAGTTGCGCGGTGAAGGTGATGCGGAAGCGGCCAAGATCTACGCCGAAAGCTACAAGAAAGACCCCGAGTTTTTCAGCTTTGTGCGTAGTATGGAGGCCTATCGCAAGAGCTTCGCTGGTGGCAATGACCTGATGGTGCTGAAACCGGACAGCGAGTTCTTCCGTTACCTCAAGTCTCCTCACGGCTCCAAGCAGTAATCGCCACGAGGTCACATTCAAAGGGTCTGCATTGTCAGACCCTTTTTGTTTTCGTGTCTGAACCTGCTACCGATTGGGGGCGTTTTTCTTTGAAGGGGGCGAGATGTTGACATCCATGCTGATGGGGTTGGGGTTGTTGCTGTTGTTCGAGGGGCTCGGCCCATTGCTGGTACCCAAAGCGTGGCAGCAGATGCTGCGGCTGCTGAGCGATCAGCCCGCGGAGCAGTTGCGTCGTATCGGCGGCTCGCTGGTGGTCGCAGGCTGCGTGATCCTCTGGATGTTGAGTCGCTGAGTCGAGCGAATGAAAGATACTTTCCACCAAGCTACGGACAATAAAAAAGAGGCCGAAGGCCTCTTTTTTCATCAACGTTGTTTACTCAGGCACTGCGCTGCACGGCCATATGGGCCAGCGTCTCCAGCGCCTGCTTGTGCTGGGAGTCCGGCAGGATGGCGAGGGCGGCAATGGCCTTGTCAGCCTCTTCCCGTGCCCGCATGCGGGAATACTCCAGCGCACCGGTACGGTCGAGAATGGCCAGGATCTGGTCGAGGTGTTCCATGCCGTTGCGGTGCTCGATGGCATCGCGTACCAGCTGACGCTCTTCGGGTGAACCCACTTCCATGGCGCGCAGCAGTGGTAGCGTCGGCTTGCCTTCTGCCAGATCATCGCCAACGTTCTTGCCCATATCTTCGCTCTGGGAGCAGTAGTCCATCACATCATCGATGATCTGGAAGGCGGTACCCAGATACTTGCCGTAGTCGGTCATCGCCTGCTCGATAGGGTCGGGCTGATGGGTCAGCACGGCGGCGAGGCGGGTCGCGGCTTCAAACAGCTTGGCGGTCTTGCAGTAGATGACCGTCATGTAGCTCTGTTCGGTGGTATCCGGGTCGTTGCAGTTCATCAACTGCAGCACTTCCCCTTCGGCGATGGTGTTGGTGGCATCCGAGAGGATCTCCATCACCCGCAGGTTGGAAAGTTCGCTCATCATCTGGAAGGAGCGGCTGTAGAGGTAGTCACCGACCAGCACGCTGGCGGCATTACCAAACAGGGCGTTGGCTGTTTCCCGACCGCGGCGCAGGTCGGATTCGTCAACCACGTCATCATGCAGCAGGGTTGAGGTGTGGATAAACTCGATGATGGCGGCCAGTTTCAGGTGATCCTCACCCTCATAGCCCAGCGCACGGGCTGCCATTACGGTCAGCATGGGGCGCATCCGTTTTCCGCCAGCGCTGACAATGTAGAAGCCCAGCTGGTTGATCAGACTAACGTCGGACTGGAGTCGGGCCAGGATCAGTTCATTGACCGCCGTCATGTCGGCGGCACAGAGCGCA
The DNA here is from genome assembly GCF_041929505.1 of Aeromonas sp. MdU4. NCBI lineage: Bacteria > Pseudomonadati > Pseudomonadota > Gammaproteobacteria > Aeromonadales > Aeromonadaceae > Aeromonas > Aeromonas sp. MdU4. The sequence continues at coordinate 130,752 of NZ_JBHFMW010000002.1, forward strand.
CGGATAGTCTGTTGGTCCATAAGTCTCGTAACGTGACAGCAGCAATAACTGCGATTTTTAGTAATGGCGGGGATTCTACACGATTTCACAATGGGTTACAGTTAGGCGTTTATCCACGGCGGCAGATATGCGCACAAAATAAACTTTTTGCTAAATTGGCCTTGCCTGAGCAGATCGATTTGCGTAGAATGCCCGCCCATTGTTATAGGTTTTTGCGCATGTCTGGCCTTGAGCAAAAGACATGCCTTTACGGAGTTAATCAAATGTACGCGGTATTCCAAAGCGGCGGAAAACAACACCGTGTGGCCGAAGGTCAAATCGTTCGTCTGGAAAAGCTGAACGTTGAGACTGGCGCTACTATCGACTTCAACGAAGTTCTGATGGTTGCTGCAGGCGACACTTTTAAAGTAGGTGCTCCTTTCGTTGAAGGTGGCAAGGTTGTAGCTGAAGTTGTGGCTCACGGCCGTGGCGAGAAAGTGACTATCGTCAAGTTCCGTCGTCGTAAGCACCATCGTAAGCAAGCGGGCCACCGTCAGTGGTTCACTGAAGTCAAAATCACTGGCATCAGCGCTTAATTAGAGGAGTCCGATAAATGGCACACAAAAAAGCTGGCGGTTCATCCCGTAACGGTCGCGATTCTGAAGCTAAACGCCTGGGCGTTAAGCGTTTCGGCGGCGAAACAGTTCTGGCTGGTAGCATCATCGTTCGTCAACGTGGTACCAAGTTCCACGCTGGCAACAACGTTGGTCTGGGCAAGGATCACACCCTGTTCGCCACCGCGACTGGCAAGATCCTGTTCGAAGTTAAAGGTCCGCTGAATCGTAAGTACGTTAGCATCGTTGCTGAGTAATTACGGACCGCAAGGATCCGAAGCCCCGCCAACAGGCGGGGCTTTTGTTTTTCTGAATAGCTGACGAAAAAACGGAACGCAGAGGTCCCGGGCTCCAACAGGGGTGTGGATTACCAAGATGCGTATCGCCCGCAGGGGTCTGTACCACTATAATTGCGTATCGGTTTTTCGAATTAAGGTGACGGTTACCTATGAAGTTTGTTGATGAAGTCCAGATTCGAGTCGATGCCGGTGACGGTGGTAACGGTTGTGTCAGTTTTCGCCGGGAGTTGTATGTTCCCAACGGTGGTCCGGATGGCGGTGACGGTGGCGATGGCGGTGACGTTTATCTGCTGGCCGACGAGAACCTGAATACCCTGATCGATTACCGTTTTGAGCGTTTCCATGCCGCTGAGCGTGGCGAGAATGGTCGCAGCGCCAACTGCACCGGCCATCGTGGCAAGGACAAGGTCCTGCGCGTTCCGGTCGGGACTCGCGCTAGCGATGAGGATACCGGTGAGCGGCTGGGTGACCTGACCACTCATGGTCAGAAGTTGATGGTTGCCAAGGGTGGTTTCCACGGTCTGGGCAACACCCGCTTCAAGAGCTCCGTCAACCGGGCTCCACGCCAGAAGAGCAACGGTACGCCGGGTGAAGTTCGCACTCTGAAGCTTGAACTGCTGTTGCTGGCTGATGTCGGTATGCTGGGTCTGCCCAACGCAGGCAAATCTACCTTTATCCGTGCCGTCTCTGCTGCTCGCCCGAAAGTGGCCGATTACCCCTTCACCACCCTGGTTCCTAACCTCGGTGTGGTGCGTGGCGAGAACTCTCGCTCCTTTGTGATCGCCGATATTCCGGGTCTGATCGAAGGGGCTGCTGAAGGTGCAGGTCTGGGCATTCGCTTCCTCAAGCACCTCGAGCGTTGCCGCGTACTGCTCCATCTGGTTGATATCTGCCCGATTGATGGCTCAGATCCTGCTGAAAACGCCGTCACCATCGTGCGGGAGCTGGAGAAGTACAGCCCCGAGTTGGCTGGCAAGCCGCGCTGGCTGGTCTTCAACAAGATGGACCTGATCCTCGAAGAGGAAGCGCAGGAAGTGATGGATCGCGTCAAGGCTGCTCTCAATCATGAAGGGCCAGTCTACGCCATCACCGCCATCAACAAGGAAGGTACCAAGAAGGTCTGCTACGACATTCTGGATCTGCTGGATACCATGCCGCGTCAGCTGGAACAGGATGCCAAAGAGGCGATCGAGAAGGTTGAGTTCAAGTGGGACGATTACCACAAGAACCAGTTGGCACAGGCTGAAGCGGAAGCTCTGGCTGCCTCTATGGCCTTCGACGACGGACTTGACGATGACGATTGGGACGATGATGAAGATGATGGCGTTGAAGTCATCTATGTTCGTGATTGATCCCGACTCGCGTGACTGAAAAACGGAGCCTCTATAGGCTCCGCTTTTTTATGGCGATCCCGGCCTGTTAAATAGCATGGGGGAAACGTATTACCTGTCATTCATGGAATAATCATCCTATCTGTTCCTGCCATGTTGTCCGGCCACAGCCTGCGTTTCATCAGTCACAAGCTGTGATAGCTGGTGAGCAAGCTCAAATGTGTTCCGTTCGAACATCTCATGATAGAGTGCCACTTCTGTTAGCAAATTGTGATGCAATGGAGTGTGTTCATGTCTGTCATCCCCTATGCCGTGCTCGATCTGGTGCCGGTTGCCGAAGGTTCTGTACCTGCCGAGTCGTTTCGCCGTTCGCGGGATCTTGCCCGCCATGCCGAGGGCTGGGGTTACCAGCGCTACTGGCTGGCCGAACATCACAACATGCCGGGCATTGCCAGTGCCGCCACCTCGGTGCTGATCGGTCATTTGGCCGAGGCCACCACCACTTTGCGGATTGGCGCAGGCGGTATCATGCTGCCGAACCACTCGCCGTTGGTCATCGCCGAGCAGTTTGGCACGCTAGCTTCCCTCTATCCTGACCGCATCGATCTGGGCCTTGGTCGGGCGCCCGGGACTGATCAGCGTACCATGCGGGCGCTGCGGCGAATGCGCAGCGGTGAGGGGGACGATTTCCCGGCCGATGTGCGTGAGCTGATAAGCTACTTTGGCGACGAGATCGGTGCCGTGCAGGCGGTGCCCGGTCAGGGGCTGCATCTGCCTATCTGGCTGCTGGGTTCCAGCCTCTACAGCGCACAACTGGCGGCGGCGATGGGCTTACCGTTCGGTTTTGCCTCCCATTTCGCCCCTGCCATGTTGCTGCAGGCGCTGGAGATCTACCGTAGCCAGTATCGCCCCTCTGCCCGCTGGCCCAAGCCCCATGCCGTGGTCTGCATCAATATGATCGCCGCCGACACTGAGCGAGAGGCCCGTTTCCAGTTCACTACCGTGCAGCAACAGTTCTTGCGCCTGCATCGCGGTGATGCGGGCAAGCTGCCCGCGCCGGTCGTCCAGCTTGGCGATGAGTGGGCACCCCGTGAGCTGATGGCGATGGAGCAGACGCTTGCCCGCTCTCTGGTAGGCGACCCGGAGCAGGTTCGGCACGGTCTCAAGGCGCTGCTGGCGGAGACCCGGGCCGATGAGCTGATGTTCAACGGACCTATCGTCGACCATCAGGCCAGGTTGCGCTCTTTCGAAATCGCCGCAGAGCTGATGCAGAGCCTGTAGCCATGACGGATGCCACTATCACGGTGGATGAGGTGGATTGGAACCCCATGGTGCCGGAGCTGTCGGTCAGCGATCTGGCTCGCTCTCTGGCGTTCTATACCGGCCTATTGGGCTTCTCAGTCCGCTATCGGCGCGATGACCCCCCGTTTGCTTATCTGGAGCAGCAACAGGTCCAGCTGATGCTGGAACAGGTTCATCCGGCGGGTTGGCAGGTCGGGGCGCTGGAGCCACCGTTTGGTCGGGGGATCAATCTGCAGATGGAGCTGACCGATATCCAGCCGCTACTCGACCGATTGCAGCGTAATTGCATTGAGCTCTATCGGCAGCCCGCCGAAGTCTGGTATCCGGTGGGCGAGATGCTGGCCGGACAGCGCGAATTTTTGCTGCAGGATCCCGATGGTTATCTGCTACGGTTTGTGCAATATCTGGGGGAACGGCCTGCTGACTGACAAGGATTAAAACTTAACCATCTGATTTTAAAGGGCTGTCAGATGAATGTCGGCTATCTGTCGTGTCACCTTTCGCTGCGAAAGCTCTATGCTGGCCCCGTCAATGACCACAAGGAGTTCGAGATGATTGTCAGGAAGTTGAGATTGCAACGGGGTTGGTCTCAGGATCAGTTGGCAACGTTGACTGGTTTAAGTGTCCGCACTATCCAGCGGATCGAACAGGGGCAGCAACCCGGACTGGAATCTCTCAGGGCCCTGGCCGCCGTTTTTGAACTCGATGTGGCGCAGCTGGATGGCACACAGCAAGAGGTGCGCGAGATGAGAGGGTATGACGCTATGGAACGGGATGCGGTGCAGGTATCGGCTGAGGAGCGGACAGCCATGCGCTATGTGGAGGCGCTCAAGGGCTTTTACTACCACATAGTCCGCTATCTGCTGGTGATCGGCGGGTTGTTTATTATTAATTATTTAATCAGTCCTGAGTATATCTGGGCTTGGTGGGCGGCCATGGGGTGGGGAGTGGCACTGGCCTCTCATGCCATCAGAGTATTCGAGCCCTTCAAGCTGTTTGGCCCGGAGTGGGAGCGGCGCCAGATCGAGAAGCGGCTGGGGCGAAAGTTGTAATCTCAATACGATCATACCTTTACCCATATTTATATTACCACATCATAGCTAATCCCCCTGAATATGGGTATTCCAACAATGTGGCGGGATTTTATTTTGAGATGAGGCGCTACAAGATAGTATTGGCTGGCAGGAGCTTCATGCCGTAAACGAAATTATATATAACCATTGTCGTTAGATAACATTATTCTGTTAAGGATGGCGATATGCTGCTGTTAAATATTGTAGCAGAGACTCCTCTATGGGTCTGGATTTTGTTTGCTTTTCTCATCATTATAGGGATAAACGCATTACGTGATAGAGAGATGAATCTTAGCGGATTATTCATCATGCCACTGTTTTTTCTCTTGTGGGGTGGCATCACGGTTATTGAAGAACTGGCTTTCTCATTCTGGGGTTTGGCTGTAATGTCGCTGGGGTTCCTGCTCGGTTGTGGGACTGGTTGGTGTCTCTCGAGCAGTGAACCTCAGTTGAAGCGTAAAGAGGGCACTAATTTAATTATCTGGCCCGGTACACCATGGCTTATCGTTTTCGTGATAATTACTTTTATTATAAAGTACACATTGAATGTTTTTTTAAATATAGCGCCTGAGTTAATGTCTTCATTGTGGTTCAATATTATTTTTGGTGTTTTAAATGGCGTAATTAGCGGTGTGCTTTGGGGGCGTACATTGAATTTATATTTTAACTATCGACAAGCCAACTCGTGTGGTTAACTATCCTATCAAAACTGCTTGATTATATCTGAAGGTTGAAACTGTGAAGCATCCTATTCAGTCATATTTCCTAAGTTAGTATTCGGTATGTTGAAAATGTCTCATTGTCCGAATAATAATTTGTATTTAATTGGTGGTAGCTATCCATCATCAATATAAGAAACAGCAAGCCCGGCAGGTTGCCGGGCTGCGTTATTGGTGCGGGTCTTGGCAATCAGCGCTGCACCTACCGCCTGATTGCAGCGCAGCCCCTAGCTGGCGTGAACCGGGCAGGGGGTGGCGATCAGGGCATCATCCTCGTAGCGCCACAGGGTGAGGCTGTTGCCCCAGACGCAGCCGGTGTCGAGCGCCTTGATGTCGTTCCTGCCAGTGTTGCCCATCAGGGCGGCCCAGTGGCCGAACACCAGAATGGGATCATCCATATGGTGCTCGCGCTGCTCGAACCAGGGGCGCAGCCCCGGGGTCGACTCTTTGGGCCCCTTCTTGCATTTGAAGTCGAGCCGGCCATCGAAGTAGCAGAAGCGCATCCGGGTGAAGGTGTTGATGATGTAGCGGTAGCGGTCGATCCCGACCAGATCATCCTGCCAGCCATCGGGCTGGTCGCCATACATGTTGTGCAGCAGCCACTGGTACTGATCGCCGCGCAGCAGGCTCTCTACCTCGCGGGCACAGTTGCGGGCGGTGCGGGCATCCCACGCGGGGGAGATACCGGCATGTACCATCATGATGGGCAGTTCCGGATGCTCGGCCAGCAGCGGGCGGTGGCGCAGCCACTCCAGCAGTTCATCCCGATCCGGCGCATCCATCAGGCTCTGCAGCTTGTCTTTCTTCTTGAGCGGTGCGACGCCATTGGCGACCGCCAGCAGGTGCAGGTCGTGGTTGCCGAGTACGGTAACGGCACGGTTGCCCAACTCCTTGACGAAACGCAGGGTATTGAGCGAGTCCGGGCCGCGGGCAACCAGGTCGCCGCAGAGCCAGAGCACGTCTTTGTCGGGATCGAACGCGGCAAGATCCAGCAGACGGCGCAAGTCGTCGTAACAGCCCTGGATGTCACCGACAAAACAGTTCGCCATGAAACCTCAGTTGATAATATTGGGGATGGCCAGCGTGAAGGGGGCGATGGGCGCCTCGAACTGCTGACCAGAGCCATCTTGCAGGGTATAGCTCCCTTCCATCACCCCGAGTGGGGTCGCCAGCGGCACGCCGCTCTGGTAGCGGTAGGTCTCCCCTTCGGCAATGACGGGTTGCTCCCCGACCACGCCCGGGCCTGCTACTTCCAGCATCTTGCCATTAGCATCGGTGATGAGCCAGCGCCGGTGCAGCAGTTGCACCGGGCCGGGCCCCAGATTCTCAATCTCGATCAGATAGTGAAACTGGTAAGGGTCTTTGGAGCCCGCCACATACACGGGGTATGGGCGGATCTCGATGTGCGGGTGAGCCACAGGATCAGGCCTGTTGCTGATCCGCCAGCCAGTTGGCGATGATGACGAACTGCTCGAGGGAGAGGTTCTCCGGGCGCAGGTTGCCATCGATACCAAGCTCGGTCAGCTGGGCGTCGGTGATGAAGTTGGAGAAGCTGTTGCGGATGGTCTTGCGACGCTGGCCAAAGCCCTCGGTACAGACGCGGCTCAGGCAGCGCATGTCTTTCGCGACCAGAGTCGGGTTCTTGTGGGGGATCAGGCGCACCACGGCAGAGTCCACTTTCGGAGCCGGTTTGAAGGCGCCCGGTCCCACTTCCAGCACTGGCACTACCTGGCAGTAGTACTGCACCATGACGCTCAGACGACCATAGGCCTTGCTGCCCGGGCCGGCACACATCCGCAATACCACTTCTTTTTGTAGCATGAAGTGCATGTCTTCAACCCGGTCGGCAAATTCGCACAGGTGGAAGATGAGCGGCGTGGAGATGTTGTAGGGCAGGTTGCCGAAGATGCGCAGCGGCGGCTTGCCTTCACCCATCAGGGTGCCGAAGTCAAAACGCATGGCATCCGCTTCGATAACGGTCAGCTTGTCCTTGAGGGTTGGGTGCTCACGCAGGCGAGCAGCCAGGTCCCGGTCAAGCTCGACCACGGTCATCTTGTCCATCTGGGAGGCGACCGGTTCGGTCAGCGCGGCCAGACCCGGACCGATCTCCACCAGATTCTGACCTGGCTGCGGGTTGATGGCGGCGACGATCTGGTCGATCACATAGCGGTCGTGCAAGAAGTTCTGACCGAAACGCTTACGGGCCGTGTGGCCCATGTGCACCTTATTGCTCTGCACCTTACTGCTCATATCTTTTTTTCTCTACCATCTTGATGGCGTGGTTAATCGCGGTGACAAGGCTGCCCGAATCGGCCAGGCCTTTGCCTGCCAGATCCAGCGCAGTGCCGTGATCCACCGAAGTGCGGATGAAGGGAAGCCCCAGGGTGATATTGACCGAGCTGCCGAAGCCCTTGTATTTGAGCACAGGCAGCCCCTGGTCGTGGTACATGGCGAGTACCGCATCCGCATCCTTGAGGTATTTCTCCTGGAACAGGGTGTCGGCCGGCAAGGGGCCGACCAGATCGATTCCCTCCTGGCGCAGCGTGGCCAGAGCGGGTTCGATCACGTCAATCTCTTCACGTCCAAGATGGCCACCTTCCCCGGCATGGGGGTTGAGGCCGCAGACGTAAATACGGGGTTTGGCGATGCCAAATTTGGTGGCGAGATCCTCGTTGAGGATCCTGATCACCTTGCCGAGGCGATCCTCGGTGATGGCCATCGCCACGTAGGCGAGGGGGATGTGAGTGGTCGCCAGTGCGACCCGCAGCCCCTCGGTTGCCAGCAGCATCACCACATCGGCGGTGTTGGATTGCTGGGCAAAGAACTCGGTGTGGCCGCTGAACGAGACTCCGGCCTGGTTGATGATCCCCTTGTGCACCGGTCCGGTCACCACGGCGGCAAATTCGCCGCTGAGGTTGCCATCACAGGCCCGCTGCAGGGTCGCCAGCACATAGGCGCCATTGCCTTCGTTCAGCTCACCCGGCACCACGGGGGCACCGAGGGTGATCGGACAGACGGTCAGAGTGCCCGCCCGCTGCGGATGGGCTGGGGCGGTGGCATCATAGTGCTCAAGCTCGACCTTGAGCCCCAGCAGTGCTGCCCGCTCGCGCAGTAGCACCGGATCGGCGATGACCACCAGCTGGTGGGGCCAATCCTGCTGGGCAATCTGCAGCACCAGATCCGGACCGATCCCGGCCGGTTCGCCCGTGGTAACGGCAAGGCGACGGCAGCTCATCAGCTGCTGGCGCCTTCGATCTGGATGTAGGCCTCGTCACGCAGCTCATCCAGCCACGCCTGGGACTCTTCCACGAAGCGGCGGTTGTAGATCAGCTGGTAGGCGCGCTGCTCCTGAGCCTTGTCGGTGGCATCCTGGCTGCGGCGATCTTCCACCTGCACGATGTGCCAGCCATGGCTGGTACGGAACGGGGCGCTGATCTGGCCTGGTTGCAGGCGGTTGACCATATCGCGGAACTCCGGCACATAGACGTTGGGATCAGACCAGCCCAGTTCGCCCCCCTGCACCGCAGAGCCCGGATCTTCGGAGTACTTCTCCGCCATGCTGGCGAAGTTGGCCTTGCCGCTCTTGATGTCGTGCAGAATGCCGTCCAGCATCCCCTTGGCTTTCTCTTCGCTCAGGATGATGGAGGGCTTGATCAGGATGTGGCGAGCTTTAACCTCGGTCAGCATCACCTGCTGCTGCCCCTTGGTGTCGAACACCTTGACGATGTGCAGGCCTGCACCTGAGCGCAGCGGGCCGATGATGTCACCCTTCTTGGCACCCTGTACCGCTTCGGCCATCAGGGTCGGCATCTCTTGCGGGCTCATCCAGCCCCAGTCACCACCTTCCAGCGCCTTGGGGCCGTTACTCTCGGCAATGGCCAGCTTGCGGAAATCGGCACCCTGCTTGAGGGCTGCCAGAATGCGATCAATCTTGCTCTTGGCTGCATCCTGCTGGGCGGCAGTGGGGTTATCCGGCAGGGCAATCTGGATGTGGCCAACGTGGTATTCGTTCTGCTGCTGGCCCTGTTTTTTCAGGATATCCACCACCTGCTTCACCTCCTGCTCGGAGATGTTGATGCGACGGCGCACCTGATTGCGGCGCACCTCGTTCATCAGGATTTCACGGCGCACCTCTTCCCGATACTGGGCATAGGTCAGCCCTTCACGGGCCAGCTGGGCGCGCAGCTGATCCAGGGTCATCTTGTTGTCGGCGGCGATGCCCTGAATAGCTTGTTCCAGCTGGGTATCGCTGATCTTCAGTCCCTGGCGCTCCGCCAGCTGCAGTTGCAGGCTCTCCTGGATCAGGCGATCCAGCGCCTGTTTGCGCAGGGTTGCGTCATCGGGCAGGGACTGGCCGCTCTCCTGGGCTGAGAGTTTTACCTTGTTGACCAGTGCATCCTGTTGACTGGAGAGCACCACGTCCTTGTTGACCACGGCTAGTACCTTGTCCATCAGCTCGGGAGCCGCCAGCGCTGCCTGGCTCATGGCACCGAACATTCCCGCGGTCAGCAGGGCAATCAGGGTCTTTTTCATATCCATCTCTCAAGGCTGGGCCAGCATCATTGCTGGCCTTTCAGATTAAACGGGCGAACATAGGGCAACAGCTCGGTATCCAGCGTGACGCTACGGCCACCGGTACCTACACTGCCAAGTCCCTTCATCTCGAATTGAAGGCCAATCGATTTCTCTGACGTGGGCTTCTGAGTAATGTTGTCTGGTTGGTTATGCCACTCCAGACTCAGGTTGATGCTCCAACAGCAGGAGTCATATTTGACCCCCACTTTGCGGTCAATGTTGACGTTTTGCTGGATGTCATGGTAGTAGCCACCATACATCTGCCACTGGTCAGCAATCGGCGCCATCACCACCAGGCCAGCCTGGCTCAGATCTGCCACTTCGGCGTTGTTGTAGTAGCTCTTGTTGCCATCCTTGATGAAGCGGTAGTTGACCTGGCTGATAAACTTCTCGTTGCGGTATTCCACCGCGCCATTTGCCGCACTGAACTGACTTTTTTCGGTGTCGTATTGGGTCCCTGCGTGGGCAAACCATTGCTCGGTGATCCGCGCATCCCCTTCGAAAGAGAGCAGGGAGCGGGAGTTGGTGCTTTCAGGCTCGTTTGGATAGAGGCGTACCTTGGGTGAGGTGATCTCAAATGCTTGGGCGATTGCCAAACGTAGCCGCTCGTCACCCACATTGTCATAGATCCGGCTGGTGAGCCCAGCTGTTACGCGGTTGGCATCGCTGATGCGGTCGAGGCCAGCATAGCGGCTATCGCTGAACAGGCTGTAGTAGTCCTGACGGGTGGTGGTGGAGTCGTAGATCCCGATATCGTCCTGATCCCGGTAAGGGACATAGAGATATTGGAACTCCGGCTCCAGAGTCTGGGTGCCCTTGCCATCATACCAGCCGATCGGACGATCGAAGTTGACACCCCCCTTAAGGCGGAAGGACGGCAGGGTTCGGGTAATGGTACCGTCCTTGAGAACTACATTTTTTTGGCTACCATTTTCACCCTGTTTTCTTGTCGGATCGAAGTTATTGATATCCGCCTGGGTTAGTTGGTTGGGAACGTCCTGGTTATAGGAAGTAAACATCAGCTTGTACTGGCTGGTCAGGTAGTAGCCCGGCGCATCCACCAAAGGTACGGTCAGTGTTGGCGCCAGATGGAGTCTGGTAGCGGTATAGCGCTCACCAGCTTGCTGACTGCTGGCACTGCCACTGTCATAGCCAAACTTGGTCAGTTCGCTGTTCCAGGCCAGATCGAACCATTTGCCCTGTTGGTAATAGTTGTAGTTGAGACGCGGCAGCATCTCGTGTGGCAAGGTCGCATAAGGGTTCAGGATCTGGTAGCGGCGCACCTCGGAGGTGAGGTTCCAGCTCTGTTGGTAATAACCCGCAGTAAAGGATTGCTGTAGCTGACTGTCGACCTGGGTGCCCACCGCCGGGCTGAAGTCGTTGAAGTAGTTGTAATCCTTGTCGCGCACCTGGGTGTAGTCCACCCCAAATTGCAAGGCGCCATCCATCAGGGCGGAGCCGTGACGGACGTTCATCAGATAGCGATGGCCATCCGAGAGGTATGGGGTACCGGTTGATGCGTTGACAAAACTGGGGTTGCTCGGACTGTACTGCTTGTCATCTGCCAGATTTTCAACGTAGAGAATACCGGCGTGGGCGGGGTCCGGCATATAGCGGAACTCCACCTGTTCCATCAGGCCGCGCTTGTCCATAAAGCGGGAGGTGATGGTGGCATCGTAGTTCGGAGCAATGTTCCAGTAGAAGGGCTGGGTGATATCCATGCCGTTGCTGGAGCTTTGGGTATAACCCGGATAGAGCAGACCGGTCTTCCGTTCATCCTTGATGGGGAAGTTGATGTAGGGGAAGTAAAACACCGGATAGTCGTAGAGCCAGAGGCTGGCGTTCCACGCTTCACCGAACACCTCTTTCTGGTCGATGTCGATGCTGCCCGCTTTGAGGGTCCACACCTCCTGACCTGGGGGGCAAGTGGTGTACTGAGCCCCCTCCATGGTGATGTTCTGGTTGTTGTTGGTCATCACGACACGCTTGGCAAAGCCGCGTACCGGTGAACCATGCACCTGATACTTGCCCTCTTCCAGTTCGGAGTTCTTGGTATCCAGGTTGGATTTGAGGGTCTTGTCACTGGTGACGGTCACCTGACCATCGTTGTAATAGATGTTGCCGATGGCGATGACATCCCGACTCTTCTGATCGAGCTGGGCATAGTCGGAGTCAAACTTGCGAACCCCCTGACGCACCTTGACATCACCTTCGTAGACGGCGGTGCCACCCTGCTTGGCCTCGAGGCGGTCGGCATCAACTTCGACCGGCTGCGCGTTGGCCTCCTGATCCGATGCAGGCTTCTCTATCTTGGGAACATAGTCATAGCAGAGACTATCGAGAATGCCGGTGGCTGGCGGCGTTTCGAACGGGGCTGCCTGCACTACCATTGGGGCGAGTGCTGGGGCCAGGCTGATAGTCAGGGCGATGGGATAGCGGTACCCCAGTGTCCATTTGGTCATGTGAAAGACTCGTGCAATCCGTGATAGATACGGTTGATCCAAGGCATGCATTTTACGACAGGTTTCATCGAGTTGACATTGCATGTCATTGCTTTATGTTAGCCAGCAATGATAAAGCATTATTGCGGCCAGGGCTAACAGCCAAGTGCTGCTTTCCACCTTGGTCTTCTACTTATTATGCACGATCGCGATTCCCTGCTATTGCAGTGGGCACGCCGGATTTCCGGTGATGCCACTCTCACGCTTACCCTCATTTCCGGTGATGCCAGCTTCCGCCGCTACTATCGTGGTGGTGGTCTGGTGTGGGTGGATGCCAATCCTAAAACCGAAAAAAATCATGAGTTTGTTCGTAACGCGGCCGCCTTGCTGGCGCGTCAGCTGCTGGCGCCAGAGGTGAAGGCTGTGGATTATGAACAGGGTCTGCTGGCGGTCAGTGACTTGGGTGATATCCAGCTTATCAGCTGCCTGAATGAGCAGAATGTGCTGGCCTGGTATGGCAAAGCGATTGATCTGCTGCCCCGACTGGGGTCGGTCGAACTGGCGCTTGAACCCTTCGATGCAGCCTTTATGGCGCGGGAAAACAGCATCTTCCCCGAGTGGCTGCTTGGTCACCATCTGAACTTGACCTTGAGCAACGATGAGCAACAGTTGCTGGATGAGACCTTTGCCTGCCTCACTGCCTGCAATCTGGCCCAGCAACAAGGAGTCATGCACCGGGATTTTCACAGTCGCAACCTGATGGTGTGCGGCGGAGACACTCCTGATACCAGCGCACTCGCCATCATCGATTTTCAGGACATGGTCATCGGGCCCCTTAGCTATGACCTGGTCTCCCTATTGAAAGATTGCTATGTGCGCTGGCCGGACGAGGTGATCGATGAAGGAATGCGCCACGGTTTTGCCACCCTGCAACAGGCGGGTCTGCTTGGTGAACTCGATTATGCCAGTTTCCGTCGTGATGCCGACCTGACCGGCATGCAGCGCCACCTCAAAGCTGCCGGGATCTTCACCCGGCTCTATCATCGCGACGGCAAGTCCGGTTATCTCAAAGATATTCCTCGCACCCTCGGCTACGTGGTGGATGTCTGTCGCACTCACGGTGGCGCCTATCCGGTACTGGCCCGTTTTGGCCAGTGGCTGGAGCAGGTGGTGTTGCCGGGGATCGCTAATACCGGTGTAAAACCATGAAGGCGATGATCTTGGCCGCTGGCCGTGGCGAGCGGATGCGCCCCCTCACCGACCTGCTGCCCAAACCGCTGCTGGCGGTGGGGGGCAAACCCCTTATCGTCCACCATATCGAAAAGTTGAAGTCAGCTGGCGTGACCGAGCTAGTGATAAACCACGCCTGGCTTGGTCACAAGCTGGTCGATACCCTGGGTGATGGCAGTGCGTTTGGTGTGACCATTCACTGGTCAGCCGAGGAGAGTGCGCTGGAGACCGCGGGCGGCATCGTGCAGGCGTTGCCACTACTGGGCGTAGAACCTTTTCTGGTGATCAACGGCGATACCTGGCTCGATCTCGATTATCACACACTGGTCAGCCAGCCCCTTGGCGACGATCTGGCCCACTTATGGCTGGTGCCCAACCCACCTCAGCACCCAACCGGGGACTTTGCCCTGCAAGCCGGGCGAGTCATGGATACGCCAGCGTTTACCTTCAGTGGGGTCGGGCTATATGATCCGGCGGCCTTTGCCGGTCTCGCCGGTGGTGCCCGCAAGCTGGCGCCGCTGCTGCGTGACTGGATGGCGCAAGGGCGGGTGGGCGGCAGCCTGCTCGCTGGCGAGTGGCGCGATATCGGCACGGTCGATCGACTGCGCGAGCTGGATGACCAGCTCCAGGCCCGCACTCATTAACTTCAAGAGGTCTTGAACCATGCGTATTTGGGGTAAGGTGCTGGGCGCCTTCTTCGGTTTTCTGCTCGGCAATATTATTGGTGCCTTGATTGGCCTCTGGATCGGCCACCGTTTCGACCGTGGCATGGGGCTGCAGGGGGCGTTTCGTCGTGGCCCGAGTCAGGCGCAGCAAGCGGTCTTTTTCCATGCCACCTTCTCGGTGATGGGCCACATCGCCAAGTCCAGTGGTCAGGTGACCGAGCAGGAGATCCGGGTTGCCTCCAACCTGATGGATCGGATGCGGTTGGTCGGTGATCAGCGTGCCCGGGCACAGGAGTCGTTTCGTCTCGGTAAAGAGGCCGACTTCCCGCTGCGCGAGACCCTGGCCGAGTTTCGCCGCGCCAGTCTGGGGCAGCGCGACATTCTGCGCTTCTTCCTCGAGGTGCAGTTGCAGGCTGCCTTTGCCGATGGCCGGGTAGAGGAGGGCGAGCGTGTCATTCTCAATACCATTGCCGACGAGCTGGGTTTCAGCCGCATCGAGTTGGCCCGTATTCTGGCGATGGCCGAGGCGCAGATGAACTTCTTCAATCAGGCTCATGGCCAGTATCAGGGGGGCCATGCCGGTGGTCAGCAGTACCGCCAGGAGGTGCCTTCTGCAGATCGCCTCAAGAATGCCTACCAGCTGCTGGGGGTGAGCGAGAGCGACAGCGATCAGGATATCAAGCGTGCCTACCGCAAGGAGATGAACAAGCATCACCCGGACAAGCTGGCCGCCAAAGGGCTGCCGCCGGAGATGATGGAGATGGCCAAGGAGAAGACCCAGGAGATCCAGCAAGCCTGGGAGTGGATCCGCGAGGCTCGTGGCATTCGTTAAGCGCATATTTGTACAGCAGACAATAAAAAGCCCCGCAGCAGTGCGGGGCTTTTGCTTTGCCGTTTGGCGTCGGGCCGGGTTATTTGGCCGGAATGGCTTCCAGCACGTGCACCAGCAGTTGCCAGAAGCGCTCGACCGCCGGGATATGCACCTTCTCGTCAGGGGAGTGGGCACCGCGGATGGTCGGGCCGAAGGAGACCATGTCCCACTCCGGATAGGCGCTCTTGAACAGACCGCACTCGAGACCGGCGTGGATCACCATTACGTTGGGCATGGTGCCGAACAGGGCCTGGTAGCTGTTGCGTACCAGTGCCATGACCGGGGAGTCCACGTTTGGTGCCCAACCCGGATAGGCTCCGGTGAATTCGCAGCTAGCGCCCGCCAGGGTGAACAGGGCGCGGGTCATCTGTTCGATGTTCTCGCGGCCGGAGTCGATCAGCGAGCGGATCAGGCACTGGACGTACACTTCGCCATCCAGAGTCTTGATGACCCCCAGGTTAGTGGAGGTTTCGGTCACGCCGGGCATGGCATCGCTCATGCGCATTACGCCGTTCGGGCAGGCAACCAGCGCATCCAGCAGGCGCTGTTGCAGGGAGACGCTCATCAGCTTGGCCAGTTTGGCTGCGCTATTGACCAGCAGAGTCAGGTTTGGCTCGGTAGCAGCCAACTCGCTCTGGTAGATACCGGTGTAGCGGTCAACCAGTGCCTTGAACTCGTTCAGGCTGGCGGCGGGCACCTGCAGGGTAGCACGGGCTTCGCGCGGGATGGCGTTGCGCAGAGTGCCGCCATGGATCTCGGCCAGACGGATACCCAGCGGCTCGGCTGCTTTGAGCAAGCGGACCAGCAGTTTGTTGGCGTTGCCACGGCCGCAATGGATATCGCAACCGGAGTGGCCGCCACGCAGCCCTTTGACGGTCAACTCGACAGCTTCACCTTCGCTGGCATCAACCAGCTCAAGCGGGAAGCGGATATTGGCATCCACACCGCCAGCGCAGCCCATGTAGACCTCGCCATCCTCTTCGGAGTCGGTATTGAGCAGGATCTCGCCTTCCAGCCAGCCCGGCTCCAGACCGAAGGCGCCGGTCATGCCGGTCTCTTCGTCGGTGGTCAGCAGCACTTCCAGCGGGCCGTGTTTGATGGTCTTGTCAGCCAGTACCGCCAGGCAGCCAGCCATACCGATGCCGTTGTCGGCACCCAGGGTCGTGCCGCGGGCTGTGACCCATTCACCATCTACATAAGCATCGATGGGATCGGTCGCGAAGTCGTGTTTGGTATCGGCGTTGGCCTGCGGCACCATGTCGATGTGGGCTTGCAGTACCACGGCTTGGCGGTTTTCCATCCCCGGAGTAGCTGGCTTCTTGATAATGATGTTGCCGACTTTATCCTGCTTGACGGCCAGCCCTTCGCTCTGGGCCCATTGGATGATCCAGGCGCTCAGCTTGGCTTCATGCTTGGAAGGGTGGGGAATAGAGCAGATCTGTTCGAAGAAATGCCAAATCAGTTTGGGAGAGAGAGAGCTAAGCTGTGCCACGTTGGGACTCCTTACCAGCACGGAATAAACAGGGCCCCATCAGCGGGCCGAGGAAGAGAACAACGATAATACAGTCAATCACGCAAAAATGTGAGCAATCAGCGCAAATCACGGGCCGGTTGTGCTGGCACATGGCAACAAGACAGCACGATTGTCAGGATCAAGTGACGCAGGCTGGCAGAAAAGAAATTGTGTGACCGATCTCACAAAAAAGTTGAATTTAACGCGCCGACTGGTAAATTAGCCTCCGTGGTTCGCCACCCGTCAGGATGACGATGAAAGCCTCCAGGGAACCGAAGCAAAGCAAGTGCGCCTCCATGGAACCGAGTGTTCGTTCAAGGATTTGAGCCCGCATTAAAGGTACGTAACTTGTTAAGCAATCAGGAGTTTTAATATGTCAGGCAGCAACTCAACCTATTGGTTCGCTCCGTCTTTGTACACCAAGGGTTTCAGCTACCCAAATCCGTTCGTCACTCGTCGCTAAGGCGCGCGCCTGATTAGGCAGTGTAATGACGAAAATGCAGCAGGAGTGTGAGGTTAAACCTCCCCCTGCTATTTTTTTATCTGCAATTTGTTTTGATGCGGTTTTCCGCCTTGGCAGGATGGGGTGCAGTTGGCCGTTTGGCTCTCTGTGTGTGCCAATCGAAGATGAGTTTGCCGATTTTTCCTGAATTTGGCATACGTTTGCCAATCATTTTATCTGTAAACGATGCTATTATATTGGCCCAACAGCTTGTCCGCGGTTTTGGCACTCAATCCAACCGATCGCCGGATATGCCCATCTTGCTTCCATTGTTATCAGATTTGCTGCCGAGGTCTGCCCTAAGGCGGAATCATTGCAATCTGAATTCAGCAGGACAAGATCCGCCATTTGCTGGCATTCGAGAGGAAACTGTCGGATGCCATTATTTTAAGTAATTGTTTTTGTGTAACTATTTGAGATCGCTAACATGCCGAAAAAGTTCTATGTGTCGTGGGATAACCTGCAACGTGAAGCTCGCCGCCTGGCCCGTCGTCAACTGCCTGTGAGCCAGTGGAAAGGTATCATCGCGGTCAGCCGTGGTGGTCTGGTCCCCGCAGCCCTGATGGCCCGTGAACTTGGCATTCGCAACGTTGAAACGCTGTGTATCTCCAGTTATGACCACAACAACCAGCGTGATCTGGTGGTCGTGAAGGCCGCTACCACAGCAGGTGACGGTGAAGGCTGGCTGGTGGTGGAAGATTTGGTTGATACCGGTACTACCGCCAAGGCGATCCGCGAGCTCTACCCGAAAGCCAAGTTTATCGCCATCTTCGCCAAGCCGATGGGTGAGCAACTGCTGGATGACTTCGAAGTCGCTATTCCGCAGGATACCTGGATCGAACAGCCTTGGGATATGGCGCTGGAGTTCACCACGCCGATCTGCGACGAAGAGTAACGGGTGCCGGCGTTAACCACGCCATATTCCGTGCTGCAGAACATAGCTGCAAAGGGTCCCAATTTGGGGCCCTGTTTTTTGCCTATCGATCTGCTGCGGGGTGGCTGAGCGGCGGTAAAAGTGGTTAAGATGGACCATTGCCTGATTATGAATGGGACATTATCTTGGACTTGAACGAAGACCTAAACCTGACTGAACAGCTCTTTACCCGCGTCAAGAAGGTATTGGAAACATCCGAGATCTCCAACTCAAGTGCGGCTGACCTGGCTGAGGCCGGGTCAGACGAGATGTTTATCGATGGCTCCATGTCAAAGAGCTGGTATCGCCTGTTGCGCCGACCGTCCTGGGCCTGGCAGGGGGCTGATCCGATCGAGGTGGAGCAGACTCTGGCCCGTATCGCCATGGCGACTGGCGAGCGCACTCATGATTGCTATCTCGATACCATCAAGGGTTATGTGCCAGGCAACTGGATCTATGAGTGGAGCCAGGTGGCAGGCGGCTATTTCAAGCAGGGACGTGATCTGCGCGAGCAGGGGGATGCCTCTGGCGCGCTGAAAAAATTGCTCAAGGCGGTGCGTTACTACTCCATTGCCAGTTATCCCCATCTGAAAGGAGACGAGCTGGCGGATCAGGCACAGTTGCTCGGCAATATGGCCTATCGTGAGGCAGGCCGTCTGTTCAAGGTGCCGCTCAAAGAGATCCAGGTGCCATTTCGTGGCAAGCATATTCAGGGTTATCTTCACCTGCCTACGACCGATAAACCGGTACCGCTGGTGATCATCAGCGGGGGCATCGACTCCCTGCAGCTCGATTTTCTCAACTTCTATCTCAAGCGACTCGAGCCCAACGGTATCGGCATGCTGTCACTTGATATTCCCGGTATCGGTTATGCCGAGCACTGGCCGCTGGTGCAGGATACCAGCCGTCTTCATCAGGCGGTGTTGCACTATCTCTCGGAGGTGGCTTGGGTCGATCACCAGCGTATAGCCATGGTGGGGATGCGTCTGGCAGGGAATATTGCGGCCAGATTGGCCTTTATTGAACCGTTTAAATTGCGTACAGTGGTCTGCATTGGAGCTGGTGTCAATCAGCTCTTCACTAATCATGAGCTGTTTGCCAAATGCCCGCGCATGATGCGGGACAGTCTGGCCAACCGCTTGGGGGCTGATGCCGCCCAGTGGGATACCATGCGCACCAAGTGCCAGGTTTTTTCACTAAAAACCCAAGGATTACTGGGGAGTCGCACATCCGTGCCGATATTAAGTATCGGACACAAGAGAGATTTCATCTGCCCCGAGCCGGATGTGCGGGCATTGGCGGCCGCCAGCCGTAATGGCAAGGCGATCGTATTTGACAAGCAGCCTTTGCTGGAGGTCTACGACCAGGCGCTTGACGAAGTTGTCGAATGGCTGAAGAAGCATTTATGCACATGATATTGCGCTAAAAATACTAGCGTCATCCCGAGGTGGCGCGGCTTGTTTAACAGGGAGGTTAACATGTCTGAAAGAGTGACCTACAAGCGACTGCTCAGGCAGTTTGCTGCCATTGGCCCCTATTTGCGTGAGGATCTCTGTGAAGAGGGGCGTTACCGTTTTGACAGCCTGTCTGTCTGTGTCAGCGCCAAACCGGCGCCTGACAAGCGGGAGTTCTGGGGCTGGTGGCTGGTGCTGGAGCAGGATGATCATCAGTTCCGCTACCACTATCAATTTGGTTTGTACAATGCTGACGGTGAATGGCTTGACAAGCCGATCCCCAAGAAGCATCAGGTAGAGGTTGAGCGGACCCTCAACCGATTCTACAAGCTCATCAGTGACAAACTGACCGCGCTTGAGTGCCAGCTAGTACCTGCCGAACAGGTTACCAATGAGCTGAGCGTCACTGCCGCCTGATCTGCTGATGCCCTGCGAGGAGCACAGACTCGCTCGCAGGGGCATCACTTCGCCCATCTCCTCTCACCACCCCTTCATTAATTGCCTTGCAGGGCCCCATGGCCGTGGGTATAAAGATATTCCTTACTTTTTTAGCCTTTATGCTCCCATGGAAAACAGAACCATAGTCGTCAAGTTGGGCACCAGCGTGCTCACAGGGGGGTCTTCCCAGCTCAATCGTGCCCATATGGTAGAGCTGGTCAGACAGTGTGCGGCCTTGCACCGTCACGGCCATCGGGTCGTGGTCGTCACCTCGGGGGCTATCGCCGCCGGGCGTGAGCATCTGGGCCACCCGCCACTGGCGCCAACCCTGCCCAACAAGCAGATGCTGGCGGCAGTCGGTCAGACCCAGCTCATTCGGGTATGGCAGGATCTGTTCAACCTCTATGGCTTGCATATCGGCCAGATGCTGCTGACCCGCGCCGATCTGGAAGACCGCGAGCGCTACCTCAATGCCCGCGATACCATGCGGACCCTGCTCGATCACCGCATCATTCCGGTTATCAACGAGAACGACGCGGTGGCGACAGCCGAGATCAAGGTGGGCGACAACGACAACCTCTCTGCCCGAGCTGCCATCTTGGCGGATGCGGATCTGCTGATCCTGCTCACCGACCAGAAGGGGCTGTTTACCGCCGATCCGCGTACCAATCCGGATGCCCAGCTCATCGAAGAGGTGCAGACCATCGACGATACCCTGCGCTCGCTGGCAGGCGATAGCGTCAGCGGCCTCGGTACTGGCGGTATGGCGACCAAGCTGCAGGCCGCCGATGTGGCGCGTCGCGCTGGCGTCAATGTGGTGATCGCCACTGGCCAGATGCCAGAGGTGATCGGCCGCCTTGCCAAGGGCGAGCGTATCGGCACCCTGTTCCCGGCGCTGGCCTCCCCGCTGGAAGGGCGCAAGAGCTGGATTTTGGCTGGCCCTCCTCCGCACGGGGAAGTGCAGGTGGATCAGGGCGCGGTTGCCGCCATGAAGGAGAAAGGTTCCAGCCTGTTGCCCAAAGGGATTGTGGCCGTGAAAGGGGATTTCGTGCGCGGTGACGTGGTGCGCATCCTCGATCCCAAGGGGGTTGAGCTGGCCCGCGGCATCTGCCGTTACGACCATCTGGAGTTGGACAAGCTGCGCGGTGTCCACTCGGATCAGATTGAGCAGGTATTGGGCTATGGCTATGGTGCCGTAGCCATTCATCGAGATGATATGGTGCTGCTGTGACCTTGCCGCACTCGCATGAACAAAAGGGAACCGAGATGAGTCTGGAGAAAATGGGGCAGGCAGCCCGTGAAGCCGCCTATCAGCTGGCCACCATCAGCACGGCGCAGAAGAATCGGGCGCTGGCCGCCATTGCCGACGAGCTGGAGGCGCGCAGCAGCCAAATTCTGGCCGCTAACGAAAAAGACATTGCCGCTGGCCGTGAGGCGGGCCTCTCCGAGGCGATGCTGGATCGCCTGTTGCTCAATCCGGCACGGCTAGCCAGCATAGTGGCCGATGTGCGCAAGGTGATTACTCTGGATGATCCGGTCGGCGCCGAAATCGACAGCCGGGTGCTGGAGAACGGCCTGCGCCTCTCCCGTCGCCGGGTGCCCATCGGGGTGATCGGCGTCATCTACGAGGCGCGCCCCAACGTCACCATCGACATCGCCAGCCTCTGCCTGAAGACTGGCAACGCCAGCATACTGCGTGGCGGGCGCGAGACTTTCCACTCCAATCTGGAGCTGGTGCAGGTGATCCAGCATGCGCTGGTCGCCTCCGGCCTGCCGCAGGCGGCGGTGCAGTATATCGACAACCCGGATCGGGCGCTGGTCGGTGAGTTGCTGCGCCTCGACCGTTATGTGGACATGATAATCCCCCGCGGTGGTGCCGGGCTGCACAAGATGTGCAAGGAGAACAGCTCCATTCCGGTCATCATTGGCGGTTTTGGCATCAGCCATATTTTCGTCGACGAGAGCGCCGATCTGGGGCGTTCGCTGGCGGTTATCGACAACGCCAAGGTGCAGCGCCCCTCCGCCTGCAATGCCCTCGATACCCTGCTGGTGCACGAGAAGGTGGCCGCCACCTTCCTGCCGCAGCTGGTGGCGCAGATGAACGAACGCAAGGTGACACTGGTCGGCGCGGCCAATGCCATGACTCTGCTGACTGGTGCCGATAACCTGTGTGATGCAGGGCCAGAGGATTTCGATACCGAGTGGTTGGGGCTAACCCTGGGGGTCAAGCTGGTGGCGGATGTGAACGAAGCGCTGGCCCATATGCGCGATCACAATGCCGGTCACTCCGATGCCATCCTGACCAACGATCTGGCCAACGCCGAACGTTTCGTCAATGGGGCCGGTTCGGCCGCTGTGTATGTCAACGCCTCGACCCGTTTCACCGATGGTGGCCAGTTTGGTTTGGGGGCCGAGGTGGCGGTCTCGACCCAGATGCTGCATGCTCGTGGCCCCATGGGGTTGACCGAGCTCACCAGCTATAAATGGGTGGGGCAGGCCGATTACCTCACTCGCGCCTGACAACAGGTTGTGTCAGATACAAAAATGCCGACCCTTGGGTCGGCATTTTGTTTGGCGAATATCGCGAAGATATCAGGCGTTCGGGTTATTCCCCGTGATAGAGCACCTTGTCACCGGATTTGAGCACATAACCCTTCCAGATAAAGAGGGTGTAGCCGCTGCCTTGCCATGACCAGTTGCCCTCCACTCCCTGACGGACAAGCTGATGTTGCTCGCCGGTCGGCAGCGTCAGCTCGGCTTGGCTCTGATCGGCGTTGAACAGCACGAAGGCGCTGCTGGTCTGGGCGCTGTCCGTCGGGTTGAGTCGCACAGCCTGCTCGAACAGCCGCACACACTGGTTGGTCAATGCCGACCACTGGTAGCCGGCACTGGCACGGCAGCCGTGGATATCCTGATCGTTGCCGACCAAGTGTTGCTCCGGTGTGCTGCAAGCTGCCAGCAGCAGGGAGGCTGCCATCAGGGTCAAGGTGCGCATGGTTACTCCTGAAGATCCCGTTCGATGACGATGTTGGAGAAACCCAACTCTTTGAAGTAGTTCTCCTGGTAGTCCTTCACGCTCTTCTTGTCACGGCGACAAACTTGGGCCAGCTGGGCCTCCATGGCGTGGAAACTGGAGAGATCCAGTCCTTCGGCTGCGGCGATGGCGTCGTAGATGCTGCGGAACTTGTCATTCGCGTAGCCGATCTCTTTGGCCTGTTTTTTATAGGTATAAGTAATCTTAAAGGCCATCTTGCCCTTCCTTCTTCGATTTGGCTTGCTTGCGCTGGACGTAGAGGTAGAGGCTTTCGACCTTCTCCCGAGCCCAGGGGGTCTTGCGCAAGAACTTCAGGCTGGACTTGATGCTGGGATTATCGGTGAAGCAGCGGATATTGATCTGCTGCCCCAGCTCTTCCCAGCCATAGTATTCGACCAGCGCGGTGACGATGGCCTCCAGCGTCAGCCCGTGCAGCGGGTTGTTTTTCTGCGCCGGGGTCGGCTGTTCTGCGCTCATGCCTGCTCCGCCAGTTTGGCAAAGGGTTGACCCATACGGGTGGTGACTCCGTTGGCCAGATGGGGTTCAAAACCGGCCAGCATGCCCGGGCCAAACAGGCAGACCACGGTGCTGCCCAGTTTGAACAGGCCCATCTCGGCCCCTTTTTGCAATGTGATGGCCTCGTCGCCGGTGTAGTCCCAGCGCACCACCTTCTTCTCTTTAGTTGGCGCAATGTTGCCAGCCCAGATGGTCTCGATGCTGGCCACGATGGTCGCACCGACCAGCACCAGTGCCATGGGGCCATGCGGGGTGCGGAAGGTGGCCACCACCCGCTCGTTGCGGGCAAACAGGTTGGGCACGTTCTCGGCGGTGAGCGGGTTGACGGAGAAGAGATCCCCTGGCACGAACACCATGCTCTCCAGCACGCCGTCCAGCGGCATATGGATGCGGTGGTAATCCTTGGGCGCCAGATAGATGGTGGCGAAGTCGCCATCCTTGAACGGCGCAACCAGATCCTCATAGCCGCCCAGCAGCTCGCGAGCACTGTAGTCGTGGCCCTTGGCCTGAATGATGCGGCCCTGCTGGATGGGGCCGAGCTGGCTGACAGTGCCATCCACCGGCAGCGCCAGGGTCATGGCATCGTCAACCACCGGGCGGATACCGGGTTTCAGCTCACGGGTGAAGAACTCGTTGAAGCTCTTGTAGTGGGCCGGGCTCTCGTGCAGCGCCTCGCTCATGTCGACCCGATACTGCTTGATAAAGGCTTCGATCACTTTGGTAGTGAGGTTGCCCGCTTCGGCAGCGGCAAATTTGCCGATCAGACGGGAGAGGGCGTGCTTGGGCAGACAGTATTGACCGGCAATTTTCAGGTTGTCAGTAATGCTCATGTTCATCATCAACGTAGGTTTATTAGGGTCACAGGCGCGCCTGTTGGCGGCCGTGACGGGCTTCCTGCATGGTTTCCAGGATGCGGTGATAGTTGTGGAAGCGATCGGCGCTGATTGCGCCACTGTCGACTGCCGCCCGCAGGGCACAGCCGGGATCGTCCTTGTGGGTGCAGTCGCGGAACTTGCAGCCACCCAGATAGTCGCGGAACTCGATAAAGCACCAGGTGATGCGGTCGGCTTCCAGATGCCAGAGGGCGAACTCGCGGATCCCCGGGGAGTCAATCAGATCACCGCCGCTCGGGAAGTGGTAGAGTCGCGCCGTGGTGGTGGTGTGCTGGCCGAGTCCCGAGTTTTCGGAGATCTCGCCGGTGAGCACATCCAGCCCAGGCATCAGAGCGTTGGTCAGGGACGATTTGCCGACCCCGGACTGGCCGACGAAGATGCTGATCTTGTCGGTGAACTGGGCCTTTAGCTCATCGAGCCCTTCACCGCTCTCGCAGCTCACCAGGATCACCTTGTAGCCAAGCTTGCGATAGGGTTCGAGCTGGCTATCGATGCGCTTGCGCGCCGCGTCATCCAGCATATCGACCTTGTTCAGCACGATGAGCGGCTGGATCTCCACATCCTCGGCGGCTACCAGATAGCGGTCGACGATGTTGGTGGAGAACTCGGGCATCACCGCCGAGACGATGATGATCTGGTCGATATTGGCAGCGATGGGTTTGACCCCGTCGTAGAAGTCCGGCCGGGTCAGTACCGAGTGGCGCGGATGCACCGCTTCGATGACGCCCGCTGTCGCGGCATTGAGGCCGGGACGCCACACCACCTTGTCGCCACAGACCAGACTGCTGATGCTGCTGCGCCGCAGGTTGCTGCGGTGGATGGTGCCATCGACCGCTTCCACGTCTGCGTGTTGACCAAAACGGCTGATCACCACCCCTTCGATGGCCGGGCCAAACAGGGTGTCATCCACGACTGTGGTGTGATCTTTTTGCAGCCGCCGCTCGCGGTTAGCCTGGACGCGCCTTTGTTGACCCAGATTGAGTTTTGCTTTCTTTGCCACTCGATTCGCCAGTTTATGAACAGATCCAAAGCCAGTATGATACATGTAAATTGGCAAAATTCCGCCATTCCTCCCAATAGAGAGAGCAATCATGACAGTCAGCGCGCAGAACCTGGTATGGATCGACATGGAGATGACGGGCCTGGACCCCGAAGAGAACGTGGTACTGGAGATCGCCACCATAGTCACCGACAAGGACCTGAACGTGCTGGCCGAAGGGCCGGTCATCGCCATCCACCAGAGTGAAGCAGAGCTGGCCAAGATGGATGACTGGAACGTCAATACCCACACCAAGAGCGGTCTGGTAGCCCGAGTCAAGGCGAGCCAGCACGATGAGGCGAAAGCCGTGGCCGAGACTCTCGAGTTTATTCGCCAGTGGGTGCCGGAGCGCACCAGCCCGCTGTGTGGTAACAGCATCGGTCAGGATCGCCGCTTCATGGTCAAACACATGGCCGAGCTGGAAGCGTTCTTCCACTACCGCAACGTCGATGTCAGCACTATCAAGGAGTTGGTGCGTCGCTGGCAGCCGGAGTTGCTGGATCAGTTCACCAAGAGCGGTTCCCATCAGGCGCTGGATGACATCCGCGAATCGATCGCCGAACTGCGCTTTTATCGCAGCCACGTCTTCAAGATCTGAGTTTCCGGCAAGGGATTGTCATACCTTGGTTGCTAAAATCGCCACTTCGGCCAGCTTTTGAGCGAACGCGCGCAACCAGACAAAAAAGCCCTTGCAATTGGAAGGACTGCTCTTATAATTCGGCTCCCGTACAGTAGCGCAAGCAACCAAATGCTGTACGGCCTGTTTTAAGGTAGTTGCGGGAATAGCTCAGTTGGTAGAGCACGACCTTGCCAAGGTCGGGGTCGCGAGTTCGAGTCTCGTTTCCCGCTCCAAAAATCTGATGATGACACTGGTGCAAACCAGCCCGATGCGGGAATAGCTCAGTTGGTAGAGCACGACCTTGCCAAGGTCGGGGTCGCGAGTTCGAGTCTCGTTTCCCGCTCCAATCATCAGCCAGCCTCAAGACAACCAAATTGTTGCGGGAATAGCTCAGTTGGTAGAGCACGACCTTGCCAAGGTCGGGGTCGCGAGTTCGAGTCTCGTTTCCCGCTCCAAAAAATTTGTAAGTGATATTCCGATGCGGGAATAGCTCAGTTGGTAGAGCACGACCTTGCCAAGGTCGGGGTCGCGAGTTCGAGTCTCGTTTCCCGCTCCAATCACTTGCAGATAACATTCTGTTGCGGGAATAGCTCAGTTGGTAGAGCACGACCTTGCCAAGGTCGGGGTCGCGAGTTCGAGTCTCGTTTCCCGCTCCAAACATTTGTAAGTGACATTCCGTTGCGGGAATAGCTCAGTTGGTAGAGCACGACCTTGCCAAGGTCGGGGTCGCGAGTTCGAGTCTCGTTTCCCGCTCCAATCACTTGTAAATGACATTCTGTTGCGGGAATAGCTCAGTTGGTAGAGCACGACCTTGCCAAGGTCGGGGTCGC
>NZ_JBHFMW010000020.1:0-184939 GCF_041929505.1 Aeromonas sp. MdU4
CCCCACCATCACCCCAATCAGTGGACCCACCCCTGCCCCCACGTTGAGCAGAAAGTAGCGCAGGTGCTGGGCCAGTTCCCGCGCCTCCTTCTCAGGCAGCAGATCCCCCATCAACGCCTTGCCCGGGATATCGATAAAGGCGTAGGAAAGGCCAGAGCCGAACACCCCCAAGGCGATAAGCCAGAGGGAGTGACCCAAGCCAAGCAGCAGATAAGCACCACACGACAAGAGACAGCCGAGCAGCAGTATGGCGCGTCTGCCGATCTTGTCGGAGAGCCACCCCACGTAGAAGCCGATAAGGCAGGAGAGCACAGCCGCCACCCCGAGCAGCATCCCGATACCGGAGGCGGAGAGGTCATACTCCCGATACAACAGGATGGAAAGGAAAGGCCAGACCATGAAAAAACTGGTTCGCACCATAAAAGTCCCCAGAATGACGATCCAGACCAGAAGGGGAAATTGCCTGAGGGTATTCCATGGCATAACAAAGCTCCGTGGCACCTGGGCCAGTTTATAAGTGATATAGAGGGGCAAACCGCACCAAAAAGAGTCTCAATAGGAGCAGCTCTTATCGCCAAGAGGAAACCATCTCCGGCATCTGGCAGGTCGCTATTACAGGAACGGAAGGTGCTCACACCACCTTGCCAGTCTCTTCCTTGTGTCGTGTACGATAACGGGAACCAGATTCATACAGCGAGAAGGTGACCACACAGAGTACGGCCATCAGCATATAGAGCCATGACCCACTCCACCGCTCGATGATCCAGCCCCCCAGCAGCGCTCCTGCCGCGCCCCCCAGCCCCGCCAGTGCACTGGCACCAAAGTAGCTGCCCTTGAGATGAGACGGTGCCATCTGGTCGATCAACACGTTGAGCAGTGGAAAGAGGATGGTCTCGCCGATACTGAGCAGCACCACGGCGGCAAACCAGTGGCTGCGCACATGTGGATCCCCTGCGGCAAACAACAACTGGGCCGCCAGAAAGAGTGCCATACCGATATGGAGCCGCACCCGCACCGGCCAACGCGATAACAACCGCAGCAACGGAAACTGCAGCAGCACCACAGTCAGCGCATTGGTCGCCACCAGCAGGGCGATCAACTCTGCCACCTGCGGCATACCGGCCCGGGTCAGATACTGCACCAGCGGTGAGTGAAACTGGGAGTAAATCAGCACCATCAAGAGGTTGGCCATCACCAGCAGCAGAAAAGCCCGATCTGCCAGCAATACCTTGATGGCATCCCGCAGCCCTGGCCCCGCCGCACCCGGCTTGCCACTGTGGCCAGCCTGGCGAAATCCCCAGCCAAAAGCCACTCCCAGCAACAGATAACTCACCACCAGAAACAGGAAGGTCTCCTGCTGGGCATTGATCCCCAGCGTCACCCCGAGCAACGGCCCCAGCGCAGCGCCAAGATTGAGCAGGAAATAACGCAGATGCAGTGCCAACTCTCGCGCCTTGGCCGAATCCAGACTGTCGGCCATCAACGCCTTGCCGGGAGCATCAATGAGCCCCGACGAGAGGCCACTCCCCATCACCCCGACCCCAAGCCACAACACGGTGTGGGAGAAGCCGAGCAGACCGAAACAGAGCATGGCGACCAGACAACCCGCCAGCAGAATATTGCGCCGCCCGAAACGATCAGATAGCCAACCGCCATAGAAGCTCACCAGCGTGGAGAGGGCCATCGAGCTCCCCAGCAGCAGGCCTATAAGACTCGCCGAGAGGGCGTACTCCCGATAGAGCAGAATGGAGAGAAACGGCCATACCATGTAGTAACTGGTACGCACCATAAAGGTACCCAAAATGACGGTCCAGACCAGCGGGGTAAATTGCCTGAAAGTGCTCCATGGCATCGGCATGCTCCGAGACCCGATGGGGCCAACAATAAATAAGGGGAAGCCTTCTGTTGTAACAGAGGGCTTCAATAGAAACAATGCTCGTTCGCCATTGAGACACAACGGGATGCAAAAAAGCCAGCCGGGTTACCCCGACTGGCCTCGCTCACGCGTATTACACCCGTTACGGGTAAATGTTCAGCGCCACGGGCTCTGTTGCCACAGACGACCCAGCCCGGCCTCCAGCGCCTGAGCACCCTGCTGTCCCAGCTTCTGGGTCAGGCTTTTGGGTTTGCGATAGCTGATACCGACCACCTTGTGGTGGCTGGCCTGTGCCAGCAGATAGTCATCGCTGGTACAGAGGGTATCCACCAGACCCAATCCCTTGGCCTGGCTCGCCAGCCAGTGCTCGCCGGTCGTGACCTGATCAATATCGAGTTGCGGTCTGTGCTCGGCTACGAACCCCTTGAACCGCTCGTGGATCGCCGCCAACTCCTCGCGAAACTTCTCACGGCCCAGATCGTCGTTCTCGCCAAACATGGTGATGGTGCGCTTGTATTGACCAGCGGTGTGCATCTCGAACTCAATGTCATGCTTTTTCAGCAGCTTGTTGAAGTTCGGCAACTGGGCAATGACCCCGATGGAGCCGACGATGGCAAAGGGAGCAGCCAGGATCTGATCTGCCACACACGCCATCATATAGCCGCCACTGGCAGCCACCTTGTCGATGGCCACGGTGAGCTTGATCCCCTTGTCGCGCAACCGCTGCAACTGGGAGGCCGCCAGGCCATAGCCATGTACCACGCCGCCACCGGATTCGAGGCGCAGCAGCACCTCGTCACCAGGTTGGGCCACGCCGATCACCGCGCTGACCTCTTCGCGCAGGGAGGCAACCTCTTTGGCATCCATGCTGCCGTTGAAATCGAGCACAAACAGGCGACTACGCTCATCACCCGCCTTGGCACGCTTTTTCTGCTCCTCTTTCTGCTGCTTTTCCAGCTGCTTGCGCTCCACCTTGCTGGCCAGCGTGCTCTTGAGCCGGAACTGCCCCTGCTCCAGCTCGCTCGAGAGATCGGTCACCACCAGCTCACCCTTGCGGGCCTTCGGCTGGCGGCTGCTGACGATCACCAGGATGATGGCGCCGATGGCCAGCAGGAAGGTCACGGTCTTGGCCAGAAACAGGCCATATTCGGTCAGAAATGTCACGATGGACTCCACAATGGATCGGTTTTCGTCACATTCTAGGGAGTTTGGCGTATGTGCGCAAAAAATCGCAGCCAGCGCCCGGAAAAACCAACCTGACCATCACAATCTCTCTATTTTCTTCACATTTTTCTTGCCGCTGGCTGGCCAAACTGGCGCACGGATCAGTACACTTGGCGCCGATTGCCATGCACTTATGGCCAGAATTTGTTAACAGGAGTTGTCATGCTCGATTATCAGGCACCAAGCGATCTGCTCAAGGATAAAGTCATTCTGGTCACCGGTGCTGGCGACGGGATCGGTCGTGAAGCCGCCCTCACCTACGCCGCCCACGGTGCCACCGTGATCCTGCTCGGCCGCACCAGCGCCAAACTCGAAGCCGTGTATGACCAGATTGAAGCGGCAGGTTATCCGCTGCCCGCCATCGTGCCGGTGGATCTTAAAGGGGCCACCGCCGCCCACTACCGCGGCATGGCCGACACCTTTGCTCAGCAGTTTGGCCGCCTCGACGGCGTGCTGTTCAACGCTGGTCTGCTCGGAACGCTCTCCCCGTTTGAACACATTCAGGAGAAGGAGTGGGACGAGGTGATGCAGGTCAACGTCAAATCGGAATTCCTGCTGACCCAGGCGCTGCTGCCACTCATTCGCCAGAACGCCAAGGAGCAGGGCGATGCCTCCATCGTCTATACCTCCTCCAGCGTGGGGCGCAAGGGGCGCGCCTACTGGGGTACTTATGCCATCTCCAAATTCGCCATCGAGGGGATGATGGAAGTGCTGGCCGACGAGCTGGAGAATACCGGCGTGCGGGTCAATACCCTCAACCCGGGTGGCACCCGTACCAAGATGCGGGCCAGCGCCTTCCCGGCGGAAGATCCCATGAACCTCAAGACCCCGGCCGATTTGATGCCGCTCTACCTTTACCTGATGGGGCCTGACAGCCGCGGCAAAACCGGTCAGACCTTTGTGGCCCAGCCAAAATAGACAAACGGCACAGCCAACAGAGGTAACTGGGGAGAGCCGACATAAACCGGAACGTGGCCCACCCCAAATAAATCAACAAAATAACCAGAGTATTGTGCGACAGGGGTTAAATTGAATAGGGAGCTGATGCTCCCTGTTCGAACCCCTGACCCCTATCTCCAATCAGGTTGAACTATGTTTCGTCCCAAAAGCACGTTTGAGCAATGGCGGATCTTTCAGGCGGTGGTCGACTGTGGCGGCTACGCCCAGGCGGCAGAAGCACTGAACAAGAGCCAGTCCTCCCTCAATCATGCGGTTGCGAAGTTACAGCAGAGTCTGGGGGTCCCCTTGCTGGAGGTGCGTGGCCGCAAGGCGGTGCTGACCCCGGCAGGAGAGATATTCCTCAAGCGGGCTCGCCAGTTGAGCCAGCAAGTAGAAGAGCTGGAGAATCTGGCCAACAACCTGGAGCGACAGTGGGAGCCGCAGATCAACCTCTATGTCTCGGCGTTGCAGCCAAGAGATCGTCTCTACCGGGCGCTGGCCCACTTCTATCCCCGCAGTCGGGGTTGCCGGGTTAACCTGCACGAACGCATTCACTGCCATTTCAACGCCCTGCAGCCGGGGGATCTGATGCTCTCCGAACACCTGCCCGGTGATCGCACCGGCCTGTTGCTGGACGAGGTGTGTCTGCTCCCCCTGTGTGCGGCAAGCCATCCGCTGGCAAAAGCAGGGAACGGGATCAGCAACGATAAGTTGGCCAGTTACAACCAGCTCAGCCTGCATCCCCCCATTCACCGCTCGGTGGACTGGAACGATGCGGATGACACCGGCTGGAAGGCCACCCACTATCACGAGGTAATTGCCATGCTGCACCTCGGCCTCGGCTATGCCTGGCTGCCACGCCATCTGGTGGCGCGGGATATGGCAGAGGGCTCGCTGGTACAGCTGGATCTGGAGAGCGGCAACGAGCGCCACCTCTATACCTATCTGCTGACCCTTTCCGCCGAAGCACTGGGCCCCGCGACCGAACTGCTGCTGCGCTGCCTGCGCAACGAGTATCAGGGCGAGCAGCCACAGTCCCGACCAGAGAAGTAACCCCCGTCAGACGTTGGGCACCCGCCAGCAGGCCGCCAGAGCCACCAGCGCCAAGACCAGCGCCACCATAAAGACCCCGTGGAAACTCCACACCTCGGCCACCACACCGGCAATCGCCCCCGCCATGATGGAGCCGGTGCGGATACTGTTGGCAAACAGGGTGGTCGCCACCCCTGCCCGCCCCGGCATCAGATCCTGGAAGTAGGACATGCCAATCCCCGCCACGATACCGATGAAGATGGCGTTGAACAGTTGCAGGGAGATCAGGGCGTATTGATCGGTGAGCGTCACCAGACCGGTGTAAAAAGCGGCTCCGGCCAGTACAGCCAGCAACATCATGGGGCGCTTGCCAAAGCGAGCCGTGTAGTAACCCGCCAGCAGCATGAAGGGGATCTCGAGAGCGGCCGCCGTCCCCATCAAGATACCGGCAAGCTTCTCGTCCATCCCCAGCTCACGGGTGATATAGAGCGGCATATTGATGAGATACATGCTGTTGCAGGTCCACATCAGGGTGGAGGCGATAAAGAGCGCCCGTACCGCCGGATCCCGCCAACTGCTGACCCGCTCAACCTCCTCGGCCAGGGTGGGTAGCGGCAGGGAAGGCAACCAGCGCCACACGACAAAGGCGCACAGCAAATAGGCTAGCGCGGAGGCGAGATACATCAGTTCGAAGCCATAGCCGATGGCCAGTGCGAAGGCGATGGGCGGGCCGATGACCCAGGCCAGCGAAAACTGGGCCCGCATCACCGAGCTGAACATATCCGCCCGCTTGTTGCGGATGTCGGAGTACTCCCGCGCCAGCGCAAACAGCTGGGGGCTGGCAGTGGCGGCCAGCGCCGCCAGCATGACCCCCAGACTTGCCAGCAGCCAGTAGTTGCGGTTCCAGGCAAACAGCAGCGAGAGTGCCACACCGGCAAAGCAGCAGCGCAGGATCAGCCGCTTGCGCTCCCCTTTATTGTCGGAGCGATGGCCCAGCCACTGGCTGACCAGAATGCCCACTACCGCGTTGATGGTATAGAAAAGCCCGACCAGAAAAGGGCGCACCTGCACCTCTTCGGCCAGAAACAGGCTCAAGGTTGGCACCTGCAGCGCAACCGCAACCCCGGTCATAAAGGTCACGGCCAAAAACGAAAGAGAAACAGGGTCCGGGCGTTTGATCGCCGTTATCGACAAGCTCATAGGGTTACCACTGATTGGGAGGGAAGTACGGGCCAACGCGCGGCAACCGTATAAAATAGCGGCATTTATCTTATGCCAATATCAAGATCAGGCTCAAGGATTGCATCAGGTGATATGAGAGGGCATGCGCCTTGCGAGGGAGGCCGCGACCCCGTAGAGTGAAAGCCCATTCGGCCAGCACAAGGAGTTCGCATGTTTGATTTTGATCGGGAAATAGACCGCAGTGGCACCATGAGCCTGAAATGGGACAAGTACAAGGGTCAGGACGTGCTGCCCATGTGGGTTGCTGATACCGACTTTGTCTCTCCACCATCCGTGATTGAGGCGCTCACCCAGCGGGTCGCCCACGGCATTTTCGGCTATTCACGCCCCTCGCCCCGCCTGATCGAACTCATTATCGAACGGATGGCTGCCCGCTATGGCTGGACCATCCAGCCGGAGTGGTTGGTCTTCCTGCCCGGCGTGGTGCCGGGGCTCAACCTCGCCTGCAAGGCGTGGAGTCAGCAAGGCCGCGGTATCATCACTCCCAAGCCTGTCTACTACCCCTTCCTGCTGGCCCCCGGTTTCAACGACCGCCCACTGCTTACCGTCCCCATGATTGAAAAAGAGGGGCGCTGGGTGCTGGATCTGGCAGAGCTGGAGCGGCAAGCCCCCTCGGCGGATCTGCTGCTGCTCTGCAACCCTCACAACCCGGGCGGCACCATCTTCACCCGTGACGAGCTGCTGGCCATAGACGCTATCGCCGCCCGCCACAATCTGGTGATCTGCTCCGATGAAATCCACTGCGATCTGCTGCTGGATAAAAACGCCCGCCACATCCCCTATGCCGCCATCAGTCCGGAAGCGGCCGAGCGCTGCGCAGTGATGATGGCCCCGAGCAAAACCTTCAATATTGCAGGTCTCTGCTGCTCCTTTGCCGTGGTGCCCAACGCCCGTCTGCGCTTCCGCTTGCAGCAGGCAATGCGTGGCATCAGCGCGGACGTTAACCTGCTGGGCTTCGTGGCCGCCGAAGCGGCCTACGAGGGTGGCGAACAGTGGCTTTGCGAGCAACTCGACTATCTGACGGCCAACCTGGCCCTGATCCAGCAAGCGGTTGCCCGTTGGCCCGGCGTCAAACTGGCCAGCCATCAGGCCACCTATCTCGCCTGGATCGATGTAAGCGCCCTTGATCTTGCCGATCCGGTCGCCTTCTTTGAACAGGCCGGGGTCGGCCTCTCAGCGGGGGCCCAGTTTGGCAATGGCCAGTTTGTGCGGCTCAACTTTGGCTGCACCCGGGCTCGCCTTGCCGAAGCACTGGCACGGATGGAGCGGGCGATCCTCAGCCACAGCAAGCCCTAACCAGACAACAGCGGGATGGGCAACTCCCATCCCTTTTACCCGGCGTCATCAGCCAGCGGTCAACCCAGGCAACGGTCAATTATGTCTCTACGGATTTTGCGTCACCTTCTGCTCCCTCTCTGTGCGCTATCTGCCCTGCACCCTGGCAGCAGCCAGGCACTGACCATAGGTACGGGCCCGCTTAATGGCGTCTACTACCCCACCGGAGGCGCCATCTGCCGGGTGCTCAATACCGACCATGCCCTGCATGGCGACAGCTGCACCGTCCAGAGTACCCGTGGCTCGATGGCCAATCTCAAGGCGTTGAACAAGGGCGAGGTACAGCTGGCGCTGGTGCAGTCCGATGTACTGCATCACACCCTGCATGGCACCGGCCCCTTCAGCGGGCAAGGGGCCAACCACCAGCTGCGCAGCCTGTTTCGTCTCTATCAGGAGTCGCTAACCCTGTTGGCCGCCCCCGATAGCGGCATCACTACGCTGGCGGATATCGAAGGGAAGCGGGTCTATCCGGGCAACCCCGGCACGGGTGAAAGGACCACCAGCCAGGCCCTGATGGCGGCCATGGGGTGGCAGCCCGGACAATTTAAAGCCTACCAGCTCAAATCACCCGCTACACCGCTGGAGGGACTGTGTGATGGCTCTCTGGATGCAGCCTTCGTCGTCGAGGGACACCCCAGCTTATCCATTGGCGATTTGATTAGCCGCTGCAAGGTACGCCTTATCCCCATCGAAGGGGAGCAGGTCGACAAGCTGCTCAAGCAACACCCCTACTATCAGCGCAGCCGCATCGCTGCCAACCTCTATCCGGGTCAACTCACCGCCATCAACAATATCGGGATGAGTGCCGAACTGGTGGCGCTGGCCAGCCTGCCGGACCCCATAGTGCGAACCGTGCGCGACACCCTGCTGGCCAGGGTCAAGCAGTTCAGTCGGTTGCATCCGGCCCTGAGCAAAGTGACTCCCGAGCAGTTACAAGCCCAAACCGAGCTGCCTCTGCATCCGGGCATGTCGGATCAGCCACCAGAGCCGTTGCCACTGACCCCCGAGCAGTTAACGCCGGAACAATTGACGCCAGAGCAGTTAGCTCCGGAGCCATCGACCTCAGATGCGGCACCAACAGCGGCGCAGGTGAGTGCCGCCACCGGGACGACAATACTTCCCGCAGCCCCCTCCGATGCCACCGCGACCAGCAGTGCGGCGATAACGCCAGAGGCAACCCCCTTACCCGAAGCCTCTCTTGAGGTCACCCCTGAGGTGATTGCGCCATCTACCGAGGTTGAGAGTGAGGCCAGCATAGCCCCCTCTGCCTCTTCCGCGGCGTCAACGGCTCCTGCACCATCGGCAGCACTCTCGACTCAATTGCCGCAGACCGCCTCTGCGGCCAGCGAGCCACAAGAGCAGAAGCCCCTCCCTGCCAGCAACGCGGCGACAGGCGAAACCCCACAGCAGGATAAAGCCGACACGGCTCTATTACCCGCCACCAGCGCAGCCACGCCGCTGCAACCCTGAGTGATCAGCACCAACAAATGCATCAGGGCAGCCTCGGCTGCCCTGATTGTTTACGTGCGTTCGATAGTGGCGCAACTGATGGTGGCGCAATCACCTTGATTGGCCTGCTCACCTTGCCACCCGGCTACGGCTCCAGCCCTCTGGTCAGATAGGGATTGGGTTTCTGGATCTCCTCCTCCACCCAGTGCAGCAACTGCTTGATAGCCCGCGACAGCACCTGATTCTGGCGCACTACATAACCCAGGCTGGTGCAGGGAAAATCGCTCAGGCTGGTGACCGGCGCGGTGAGATTGAGGCGCGGATGCAGGGAGAAATCCGGCACGATGGCAACGCCAAAGCCCGCCTCGGCCCAATCCAGCTGGGCATCGACACTGCCCACCTCCATGATGCGATAAGGGGGCAATGTCAACAGCGGCAGAGAAGGGTCGATGAGCGCCCGAGTGCGAGTGTCATGGCCCAGCAGGATCAGGGTCGGTTCGTCGAGGGGATCGCTCTCTCCCGCCACCGCCCGCGCCTGCCAGCGGGCGAGGCCATGACCGAGCGCACACCAGGTCACCTGCTGCAACTCGGTATAAAAGAGCGGCTCGCTGCGTTTTTGCGCCATCACGAAGCCCAGATCAGCCCTGCCCGCCTTGACCAGCTCTGCGGCCTGATCCGAAGTGGTGTTGAACAGAGTGAGATCGATGCCGGGGAACTCCCGCTTGAAGCGCTGAAACGGCTGGATCAGCAGCAGGCGCGAGATGATGTCGCTGGCGGCAATAGCCAGGGTGCCCTGACTGAGCTGGTTGAGTGCATTGAGATCGGACTGACAGAGCTGCAACTCGGCGATGGTGCGCTCGGCACTTTGCAGCAGCCGCTCCCCCGCCTGAGTCAGGCGAAACGGGCTGCGCTCGATCAGCCGCACCCGGGTCGCCTGCTCCAACCGCTTGATATGCAAGCTGACATTGGGCTGGGTCATGTGCAGCTCGGTGGCGGTCTGGCCAAAATGTTGCAATCTGGCCAGGGTGACAAAGGTTTGCAGCC
Organism: Aeromonas sp. MdU4; assembly: GCF_041929505.1. NCBI lineage: Bacteria > Pseudomonadati > Pseudomonadota > Gammaproteobacteria > Aeromonadales > Aeromonadaceae > Aeromonas > Aeromonas sp. MdU4. Next base: position 10,142 of record NZ_JBHFMW010000020.1, read on the forward strand.
AGTGAATATCCAGCATAAGAGTCCCTCAACCCGCTATTGGTGCGGGGCTGCACGGTAAAATCGGGCGACTTGTCGCTTAATTGGCCACGATTATATGTTTCTCTTATCGGAATTATAAAGATAATTAATTTTTCTAATCCGCAGCAGACTCCTAGGATGGACGCCTAACGTCTTAGGAGAAAGAGTCATGTCGTCTATCGTAGTCGTAGGTGCTAACTGGGGTGATGAAGGCAAAGGCCGCATCGTTGATTATCTGGCAGGTCAAGCTGGCGCCAGCATTCGCTTCCAGGGCGGCAACAACGCTGGCCACACCGTGGTCAACGATCTTGGCACCTTCAAGCTGCATCAGGTTCCGAGCGGTGTCTTCAACCCGGATTGCCTGGTTGTCCTCGGCCCGGGCATGGTGATCAGCCCCGAGAAACTGACCGTCGAACTGGATGAAGTCAAAGCCTCCGGCGTGACTCCGAAGCTGGCCATCTCTGACCGCGCAACCCTCTGCCTGCCGCTGCACGCACTGGAAGATACCCTGGAAGAACAACGTCTGGGTGACGGCGCCTATGGCTCCACCCGTCAGGGCATCGCTCCCGCCTACGGCGATCGCGTGATGAAGAAAGCGATCCTGGTCGGCTGGCTGAAACAGCCGGACGTGCTGGTCGAGCGCATCCAGTTCATGCTGGACTGGAAACTGCCGCAGATGAAGGCGCTGTATCCCTCCTTCGAATTCGCCCAGACTGCCCAGGAGATGGCCGACTGGCTGCTGGAAGTCTCTGCACCGTGGATCGACTCCGTTTGCAACGTCAGCATGCCGCTCAAAGCGCTGCAGGCTGAAGGCAAGACCCTGCTGTTCGAAGCGCAACTGGGTGCTGGCCGTGACCTGATCTATGGCGAATACCCCTGGGTCACCTCCTCTCACGTCTCTGGTGCCTACGCCGGCATCGGTGGCGGCCTGCCGGGCCTGCGTCCGGAGCGCATCATCGCTGTCGCCAAGGCGTTCAGCACCTCCGTCGGTACCGGCACCCTGCTGACTGCCATGGAAAATCAGGACGAATTCCGCAAGATCGCCAACGAGTTCGGCGCCACCACCGGTCGTCCCCGTGACGTAGGTTACTTTGATGCCGTTGCCACCAAGAACGGTGTCGAGCTGCAAGCGGCCAACGAAGTTGCCCTGACCAAGCTGGACTGCCTGACCGGTCTGCCGGATCTGAAAATCTGCGTGGCTTACGAAGGTGCCCACACCGAGAACCCGATTTGGCCGCAAACTGCCGGTCTGAAGCCGGTCTACGAAGTGATGGAGAGCTGGAGCGAAGACATCACTGGCTGCCGCACCTTCGAAGAGCTGCCGCGCGCTGCCCAGCAGTACGTGCTGCGCATCGAAGAGCTGCTCGGCGTACCGGTTCCGATGGTTTCCGTCGGCCCGGGCCGTGACGAGATGATCCTGCGCTAAGCCGCACCTCTCATCGTCAAACAAAAACCGGCATCAATGATGCCGGTTTTTTATTGCCCGCAATATAAAGAATCGCCAGATTGGCTGGTCAACCTCAAGTAAAACATTACTAAATATAAATCTTGTGTAACCTGATGTAACCCGGTGATCCCGCTCACATCACCCCCTCTTCATAGTGTGATCTCGCCCCAGCGCCGCCCATTCCCGATGCCATACAATGGCCAAGCAAACGCTTTCACTAAAAATACGCGTAATAAGCGCCTCTTTTTAACCTACAAAAATGGAATTGGAGCGAACATGTTTCGTAAAAGTTTACTTTCCCTTGCCCTTGGTACAGCCCTGTTTGGCCTGACCGCCTGTAATGACAACGAAAGCGATGCCACTACGGCAGCAAGGCCGGAACAGGCGATCCAGTACAAAGACGTGATCGACCGCCGGGGAACACCGACCCAATTCCGCGACTTTGACAGCTACTCCAACCTCAAATACAACCCGCTGCTCGATCTGGGCGCCTGGCACGGCTTCCTGCTGCCAGCCAGCGACAAGGAGTGGGGGGGATTCACCGGCCCCATGGTCATCTCGGAGGAGTACAGCCTCTTCTTCGCCAGCGAGTTGGACAAACTCACCCTGAGCGATGCGAACGGTCGGGCTTTCCCGCTCACCAGCGCCAACAAGCAGGAGGTGTACGCGATACCGGGCGCACTGGTACAGCGCTTCGAGTTCGAGCCGTTCACGCTGGAGCTGGAGCTGCGCTACGGCGATGCCCGCACGGCGCTTATCCGCACTCGGCTCGTCAACCAGACCGATGCGCCGCTCACCCTCAACCTCAACTGGCAAGGGGAACTGCTCAACCAGTGGGATACCAAGAGTACGATCGCCGATCAATATCCCGACTGGACCCGCACCATCAGCCAAAACGATCAGGGAGTCGAGTTTCAATTCGGCAAGCTGCGCAGTACCTGGAACATCATGCAGAGCGGCAGCGCTCGCTACCGCATCGAGCGGACCCTGCCAAGCCGCACCACCCTGGACGAAAAGGCACTGGGCTACCAAAGCGAAGCCACCATCCAGCTGGCGGCCAAGGGGAGCGAGGATATCTATACCCTGCAGAGCTACCTCCACTCCGCCGAGGATGCCAGCCGCTACCAGCAGAGCCGCCAGGCCCTGCTGGCCAACCCGGCGACCTACTTTGCCGACTCCGTACGCCGCTGGGAAGGCTACCTTGCCGATGGACTCTCCAATAAGGGGATCCCGGAATCGGAACGACGCATCGCGGTCAAAGCGATGGAGACCCTCAACGGCAACTGGCGCTCACCAGCGGGCGCCATTCTGCACGACGGGGTGACCCCTTCCAATACCGCTCGCTGGTTTGATGGCGTCTGGGCCTGGGACAGCTGGAAGCACGCCTACGCCATGGCTCATTTCAATCCGGAAGTGGCCAAAAACAACGTACGCGCCATGTATGACTATCAGATCCAGGCCGATGACCCGGTCCGTCCACAGGATGCTGGCATGGTGATCGATGCTGTCTTCTACAACAAGCAGGGGGATCGCGGTGGTGATGGCGGCAACTGGAACGAGCGCGACACCAAGCCGCCCCTCTCTGCCTGGGCTATCTGGGAGATCTACAGCGCCACCAAGGACAAGGCATTCATTGCCGAGATGTATCCCAAACTGCAGGCCTATCACGACTGGTGGTATCGGGCACGTGACAACAACCGCAACGGCATCATCGAATATGGCGCGACCAAGCACGTCGAACATAACGACGAGTACGGCAATATCACCTTCAAGGTGCAGTACGCCAACAGCACCCCGCCAGCCCTGACAAACACCTGCACCCCCGAGGCTAAAAGCTGGTTTGCTTGTAGCGGCATGTCGCTCTACCGGCAGGTATTGAGCGTTGGCGGCTACAGCGATATGGATATCGGTGCCCAGCACGGCGCAGGCTGGGAGTCCGGCATGGACAACGCCGCCCGCTTCGGCTTTATCGAACCGGGCCAGCTGCAACGCTATGCCGACAAGACCTATGGCGGAGATTTGGCCAAGGCGCGTCAGGACTGGAACGTCTTCTTCTTTGAAAACCATCAGGACAATGGCGATCTCATCGGCTTCTCCATCGATCAGGAGTCGGTGGAGCTGAACGCCTTCCTCGCCAAGGAGAAACGCATTCTGGCCGATATGGCCGACCTGCTTGGCAAATCGGACGAAGCGAGCCGCTACCGCGATGGCGCCACCCGGCTCGCTGGCTACATCAACAGCTGCATGTTTGATGAGGCCTCCGGCTTCTATTACGACCGTCAGATCGCCACAGGCGATGTGGCCGACAGCAACGGCTGCGTCGGCAAGTTGCTAACCGCCCGCGGTCGTGGTCCGGAAGGGTGGAGCCCGCTCTGGGCCGAGGTGGCGGATAAGGAGAAGGCGGCGCGGGTGCGCGAGGTGATGCTCAACGCTCAGGAGTTCAACACCAAAGTGCCACTCGGCACGGCGGCGCTGACCAACCCGGCCTACGACCCCGACATCTACTGGCGCGGCCGGGTCTGGCTGGATCAGTTCTACTTCGGGGTAAAGGGTCTGGAGAACTACGGCTATCGCAGCGATGCCCAGATGCTGGTCAACAAGCTGTTTGCCAACGCCGAGGGGCTGGCGGGCAGCGGCCCGATCCGCGAGAACTACAACCCGGAGAGCGGTGCCATGCAAGGAGCCAGCAACTTCAGCTGGAGCTCGGCACACCTCTACATGCTCTACCGCAATTTCCTCAAACCACAGGAATAAATCCAGGGCCAAGATGCAACAAGCCTTCAGCTGGACGCATCAGGTAACGTTGTATGAAGTCGGCATTCTGAGTGTCACTGCAATCGGCATTCAGAATGCGGCTTGTACGGCTATTTTTCCCTGAATATGATGGCCAAGCATCCACTCTTATTCCCCAAAAATGAATATTGCGGAGATAAAAAACAACCCGGCATACATGCCGGGTTGTTTTTATCAGATGGAAGCGACGCCAATCCTAGCCTTGCAGTGCCTGCTGCAACTCCTCTTCGGTCCAGATGGTGATGCCGAGCTCCTGCGCCTTGGTCAGCTTGGAGCCAGCGGCTTCCCCTGCGACCAGCACATCGGTCTTGGCCGATACCGAACCTGCCACCTTGGCCCCCAGCGCCTGCAGTGCCGCCTTGGCATCGTTGCGCGACAAGGTAGTGAGAGTACCGGTCAGCACGAAGGTCTTGCCGGCAAAGGGCTGATCGCTTGCCTCTTTCTTCTCGATGGCTGGCCAGTGAATACCGGCGGCCAGCAAGGCTTCCAGCACCTCCACGTTGTGGGGCTGACGCAGGAAGTAGTAGACATGCTTGGCTACCACATCCCCCACATCGGCCACCGTTAGCAGTTGCTCCACCGAAGCAGCGCGCAGGGCATCCAGGGTAAGAAAGTGATTGGCCAGATTGAGGGCGGTCGCCTCCCCCACTTCGCGGATCCCCAAGGCAAACAGGAAGCGCGGCAGGGTGGTGCTCCGGGCCGCATCGATGGCCGCCACCAGATTGAGGGCCGATTTTTGCCCCATCCGCTCAAGACCTGCCAGCTGGATGGCGTTGAGGCTGAACAGATCGGCAGGAGTCTTCACCAGTCCTTTGTCCACCAACTGTTCGACAATCTTGTCGCCAAGGCCATCCACATCCATGGCGCGACGGGCGGCAAAGTGCTTGATCGCCTCCTTGCGCTGCGCCTCGCAGAACAGGCCGCCGGAACAGCGGGCAACCGCTTCTCCCTCCAGTCGCTCGACGGCAGAGCCACAGACCGGACACTCGGTCGGAAAGAGGATCGCACGGGCATCGCTTGGGCGCTGCGCCTCCACCACGGCAACGATCTGCGGGATCACGTCACCGGCACGACGCACGATCACGGTATCGCCGATCATCACGCCGAGCCGTTCAATCTCGTCGGCATTGTGCAAGGTGGCGTTGGAGACGGTGACGCCGCCGACAAACACCGGCTTGAGCTTGGCCACCGGGGTCACGGCGCCGGTCCGACCGACCTGAAACTCAACGTTCTCAAGCTCCGTCATCTCCTCCTGAGCCGGGAACTTGTGAGCAGTCGCCCAGCGCGGCGCTCGGGCCACAAAGCCCAGCTCCTCTTGCAGCGCAATGGCATCCACCTTGTAAACCACACCGTCAATCTCATAGGGCAGCTCGCCACGGCGAGCCAGAATGTCATCGTGGTACGCCTGACAGCCAGCCGCCCCCTCTTTGAGCTTCACCTCAGGACTGAGCGGCAGCCCCCACGCTTTGAGCTGGTTGAGACGACCGAAATGGGAGTCACCCAACAGCTCGCCCCCCACGCCCACACCATAGGCGTAAAAGCTCAGGGGACGGCTGGCGGTGATGCGTGAATCGAGCTGACGCAGGCTGCCAGCGGCGGCATTGCGCGGGTTGACGAACACCTTCTCGCCTGCGGCCAGCGCCTTGGCGTTCATCGCTTCAAAACCGGCCTTGGGCATAAAGACTTCGCCACGCACCTCAAGCCGCTCGGGCCAGCCTGTGCCACGCAATGTGAGCGGAATGGCCTTTATGGTGCGCACGTTTTCAGTGATCTCCTCACCGGTGGCACCATCGCCCCGGGTGGCAGCCTGCACCAGCTGACCATCCACATAGAGCAGGCTCACCGCAAGACCATCGAGCTTGGGCTCGCAGCAGAAGGTGAAACGCACCTCACGCTTGAGGCGATCGCTCATCCGCTGTTCGAACGCCTGCAGCTCTTCGCTGCTAAAGACGTTGTCCAGACTGAGCATGGGGATCTCGTGGCGTACCTGACTAAAGGCAGTCAGCGGCTGGCCGCCGACCCGTACGCTGGGGGACGCTGAGGTTTTCAGCTCGGGGTGGTCAGCCTCCAGCGCGATCAGCTCGCGCATCAGGCGATCATATTCGGCATCCGGTACAGTCGGGTTATCCAGCACATAGTACTGATGTCCGTATTCGGTAAGCAGTTCACACAATTGACGGTGGCGGGAGAGGGTTTCGCTCATGAAAAAGTCTCGAAGTGTGATTGAAAATTCGGCCCGGGGTAGAAACAAAAATGCGGTACCAGGGTACCGCACTTTGATTCATTCGACCCGCATGGCGTATTAGTCGCGGCTGGCCTCGTAGGCTGCCAGCTCATGACGGTAACGGGCGATAGTCTCGTCGCTCAGCGGGCTGCGCTCCATATCGGTCAGCATCGCATCGAGATCGCTGGCCAGCTGATCGGCTGCCTGCAGCATGTCCTCGAAGGCAAACGCGGCATTGCTGCGCAGCGGCAACTGCATGAACAGGGAGACACCCGGCGTAGTAAACTGCTCCATCCGGTACGGGTTGAAGGTGCCCGGCTTGACCATGTTGATCATGGAGAAGAGCACTTCACCCTTGCCATTGGCATCTTCGTGCCGGTGGAAGATATCCATCTCGCCAAACTTGAAGCCCAGCGCCATCAGGGAAGAGAGCAGGGTCGCCCCTTGCAGCTCGTGGCCCGGACGGCCCATCAGGTTGATGACATAGACATCCTGCCAGATCTTCTCGACCGGCTGGGCAGCTGCGCGCGGCTCTTCGACGGGCGCTTCATAGACCGGCTCCTGGTAAGCAGGCTCTGGCACCACATGACGGGGCTGCGGCTGGTATTCCTGCTCGGCAGCACGCACCGGTTCGGCACGCACGCTTTCGCTGCGAGCAGCCTCGGGGCGGACACCGAATGTCGGTGCAGTCGCATAAGCGGGCTCGACCAATGGCTCCTCATCCAGCGACTGCATCATGGGCTCACGCTGGGGACGGGAACGGTAGACCGGGGTGCGACGATTGACCTGCGCAGGTTTACGCACCGGCGCGGCGGGTGCCTCGTCAATCTCCTCAGGCAGCGGTTCATCGAACGCTTCCTCTTCTTCATAGACAGGAGGCGGCGGGGGAACCGGACGGGCAGCAGGCTTGCGCACAACGGGTGGCGGCAGATCGTCCTCGTCATCTTCATCATCAAAGTCGGGCACAGCGGGGCGACGAGCAAGCTCCGGCTGGCGGCTCTCCTCGCTACGCAGCTTGGGCTCGGCACGACGGCCTGCACTGACCACACGCACCTGACCGATGCCATCGCTGTCGAAGGCATCGTTATCACGATCCCGCGACTTGGAGTCCATCCGTCCAATCGGTTTCTCTTTGATCGGTGCCTGACGATTCTTTCTGTTGCTCCACAACCCGTGAATGAGCAATGCCGCGATGGCAATACCGCCCAGGGCAACCAAGATGTAACGCAATTCCTGCATTAGCTGCTTCTCTTTCTAGTTTTGCTCAGCCAAAGCGACGGCTTCACCGATATCGACTGACACAATGCGCGAAACCCCAGGCTCTTGCATCGTGACGCCAACCAGCTGCTCAGCCATCTCCATGGAGACCTTATTATGACTGATGTAAACGAACTGTACTGTGCTCGACATCTCTTTGACAAGAGAACAGAAGCGACCGACGTTCACTTCATCGAGCGGTGCATCCACCTCATCCAGCAGGCAGAAAGGTGCCGGATTGAGTCTGAAGATGGCAAAAACCAGCGCAAGCGCAGTTAACGCCTTCTCCCCCCCGGAAAGCAGGGCAATGGTAGCATTCTTCTTACCCGGAGGTCTCGCCATGATGCTCACTCCGGCCTCCAAAAGATCATCGGAGGTAAGCTCAAGCCAGGCACTGCCCCCACCGAACACTTTTGGAAACAGGGATTTTAAATCTTCATTGACCTTATCGAAAGTATCCCGGAACCGTATTTGTGTCTCTTTATCAATTCTTTTAATGGCTTGGCTCAGGGTTTCCAGCGCTTGCTCGAGATCCTGACACTGATTTTCGAGATAAGTTGAGCGCGTTTTGGCCTCTTCGTACTCTTCCAGTGCTGCCAGGTTGATGGCACCGAGTGCCTCCACCTGCCCCTCCAGGGTCTGGATCTCCTGACGCAACTTGCCCCGATCAGCGGCAATAAGCACCGCCTGATCGAGATCCACCAGCCGAACTCCCAGCTCTTCGAACTGTTCGTGCAGCCCCTGTCGACGGGTGAGGTTGCGTTCGCGCTCAAGGCGCAGGGTCGCCAGCTTCTCTTGTATCTGCACCAGCTGTTTGTGATCGGCGCTTCTGGCCTGCTCCAATTCGCTTAACTGGCGCTCCAGTTCACTCAGTCGCTGATGACAGTCGAGCTGCTGCGCCTCCAGATGACGCTGCTCGGCCAGCAGTGGCGCCAGATCCGGCACCGCCTCGCTATCCGGCCCCTTGAGCCCGGCCAGCTCCAGTCCAAGTCTTGCCAGCTCCTCTTCACCCAGCGCAATCAGCTGGCGCAGATTGCCTTGCTCAAGTTGCAAACGCTGGCAGACCGCTTGTTGCTGCTCGCGGCGCAAACGTGCCTCGTCAACCGCCCGCTCGCAGCGGGTCACCCGCTCCTGAGCGACCTGCAACCCTTGTGTCAGCGGCTCCCCCTGCTCCTGCAACTCGGCAAGGCGCGCCTCATCGAGTTCCAGCTGTTCACGGGCACTGGCCAGCCGCTCTGCCTCTTCAGCCTGCTCCTGATCGAGCCGGATCAGCTCTTCGCCGAGCTGGCCGAGCCGCTGCAACCGCTCCTGCCGTTGCCCCTGTTGCAGGCTCCAGGCTTCACGCAGTTGTTGCCATTTCTGCTCTTGCTCGCGCAAGGTTCGCTGCGACAACTCCTGCGCAGTGGCAAGCTGGGCGCGCCGCGCATCGGCGGCGACAAGTTGCCCGCTCAGCTGTACCAGCCCTGCGGCCACCTTCTCCTGCTCGGTATGCAACCGCTCACGCTCACCGAGCAGCGCCATGGTGCCAAGCGCCGCCCCCTGTCCAATATCCGCCCAGTTCGGCCCCAACCAGTCGCCGGCAGGAGTCAGTACCGACTCACCGGCTGCAAGGCTCGGTTGGCGGGCCAATGCGGCCTCCCGGCTCTCGACCAGCCAGATGGCATTGAGGAAGGCAGGAATATGCTCGCCGCCCAGTTGCGCCGCCAGGGTACCGGCAACCGCCGGTTGCGCCGGGCCAATCCAGAGTCCCTCTTGCGCCAGATTGCACTCATCCGCCGGGGTCGCGGTGAGCCAGCGGCCCAGCACTTTATCGAGCGCCGGTGCCCACTCGGGGGCAACGTGCAGCCGATCGGCCAGGGTCGCCCCCTCCATCTGCTCCCCGAGGATCTGATCCAGGGTCGCCAGCCGCGCCTCCAGCTCCCGCTGCAGGCTCAACTGCTGGCCATGCTGCTGCTTGAGTTGTTCATGGGCGTCGACCGCCTGCGCCAACTGCTCGGCCAGCTCGCCATTGGCGGCCCGCGTCAGCTCCAGCTGACCGCTCAAATCATCGAGGGCCGGTTGCAGGTCATCGGCCTCTGCGCCGAGAGGGCCAGCGCGTTCATCCTCCAGCTTGAGACGGGCCAGCCGGGTCTTGGCTTGCAGCTCCTGCAGGCCGCCCAATCGGGTGCGGGTCTGGTTGAGCTGGCCCTGTAACCCGGCCAACTGTTGTTGCCACTGTTGCTGCTGCAGACGGGCCTGCTCCAACCCTTCACTGGCCTGCTGGCGAGCCTCCTGCTGTTCGGTGAGCAACTGCTCACACTGTTCCAGTCGGGCGCTCTCCTGTTCAGCGCGCAATACTCCTTCGGTCAGCTGATCCTGCTGGCTGGCCAACTGCGCCTTGCGAGTGGCGATCCGCTCGCCCAGCACCTGCGCACGGGCTTGCCAGTCGCGCCCCAGTTCACTCTGGTGCAGCTGTTGTTGCTCAAGGCGGGCGATGGCCTGGCCGCCGAGAAAAATCTGCTGCTGGCGGCTCGCCTGCTCGGCTTGCGCCTCCTGCCTGGCAACCGACAGGGTGACGTGGCGTCCCTCGTCGGCGGTGCGCTTGGCATCAAGTGCCGCCAGCGCCTGCTCGGTCTGTGCCAGTTCTGTTTTGGCCTCGCCGAGGCGCGTCTCCAGCGCCCACAATTCGGAGCCAATCAACTCGGCGCGAGCGGCGCGCGAACGACTCTTGAGCTGTTTGTAGCGCTCGGCCGTTTCAGCTTGGGATTTGAGGTGCTCGAGGCGCGAACCCAGCTCGCCGCGAATATCACCGAGGCGCTCCAGATTCTCCTGGGTGTGGCGAATGCGCTGCTCGGTCTCGCGGCGCCGCTCCTTGTAGCGGGAGACCCCGGCCGCCTCCTCCATAAAGAGCTTGAGATCGGCTGGGCGCGACTCCACCAGTCGGCTGACGGTGCCCTGTTCGATGATGGCGTAGCTGCGGGGGCCCAGGCCGGTACCGAGGAAGAGATCGGTGACATCCTTACGGCGGCACTTCTGGCCGTTGATTTGATAGTGGTTGGAGCCGTCGCGCAGCACTTCACGGCGCACCGAGATTTCGGTAAAGCGGCCGAACTCGCCGGGCACCCGGTTGTGGGGATTGTCGAACACCAGCTCGACCGAGGCACGCCCGTGCGCACTGCGGTTGATGGAGCCATTGAAGATGACATCGGTCATGTTCTCGCCGCGCAGATGGCGGGCAGAGCTCTCCCCCAGTACCCAGCGCACCGCGTCGATAACGTTGGATTTACCACAGCCATTTGGGCCCACCACGGCGGTCATGTCTGCCGACAGTTCGATGCGGGTCGGCTCGACGAACGACTTGAAGCCGGCGAGTTTGATCAGTTTCAGACGCATGGCGACCTGTATCAGTGGCTAAATAAAGAGGAGGCGGGCAGGTGACTTTACCAAATCCAGACCCGGCTTTGTTTGTAATATGCAGGCATCATCCCCATCCAATGCCCGGTTTTCCATCGCAACGGCAGTCGCCACGGCACGAAATAAGGAATAGTCGGCGACTTTACCAAATCAAAGGCTTGTTTGTAATATGCTGGCAGTTCTCCCATGCATAGATGGAGCTCACATGAGCCAATCACCCCATATGGTCAAAGATTCAATCAGCGGTGCAGACTATTTCCTGCGCGGGTTTTCCCTTATTCGTCAGCCAGGCATTCGCACCTTTGTGCTGATCCCCCTGCTGGTCAACTTCGTGCTGTTTGCCGGGGCCTTCTATGCCCTGCTGCTACAGCTCGATGGCCTGTTCGCCTGGCTCCATCAGCAGATCCCCGCCTGGCTCGACTGGCTGGACTATCTGCTGTGGCCCATCGCCCTCATCACCATACTGGTGGTCTTCTCCTTTATCTTCAGCTCGGTTGCCAACTGGGTAGCCGCCCCCTTCAACGGCCTGCTGGCGGAAAAGGTGGAGCAGATCCTCACCGGCCAGCCCGCCAATGACAGCGGCATGCTGGATATCGTCAAGGATGTGCCACGCACCTTCGGCCGCGAATGGACCAAGCTGAAGTATTACCTGCCCAAAGCCATCGGCTGCCTGATCCTGTTCCTGATCCCGGTGGTAGGCCAAACCCTGGCGCCGGTGCTCTGGTTCCTGTTCAGCGCCTGGATGATGGCCATCCAGTATGTGGATTATCCGTTCGACAACCACAAAATCGGCTTTATCACCATGCGCGATGCCTTGAAACAGCGCCGTGGCAAATGCCTGAGCTTCGGCGCCCTAGTTACCCTCTTCTCCGCTATCCCGGTGGTGAACCTCTTTGTTATGCCGGTCGCCATCTGTGGCGCCACCGCCATGTGGGTTGATCACTACCGACAGGAGCAGTTAGGCCGCTAACCCTTGAACATTGATTAGAAAAAGGCACCCGAAACGGTGCCTTTTTACTGATTAGCATGAATTAATCTAATGTGTATATTGGATTACTTGTCCCATATAAAGCGAGTTGGTAGGATGCTGGCCTTTCTCGTTCCCTGGGATATCTCATGTTACATGCACTCTTCTTGGTCGGCCTGGTGGCTGAAGGGATGACCGGCGCGCTGGCCGCGGGTCGGCGACGGATGGATCTGTTTGGGGTGGTGATCATCGCCTCGGCGACGGCCATCGGCGGCGGTACCATTCGCGATGTACTGCTGGGCCACTATCCGCTGCTCTGGATTGAACATCCGGAATATGTGCTGCTGGTTGCCGCAGCTGCGATGGCTGGCGTGGTCTCCGCACCGCTGATGCGCTATCTCGGCAAACTGTTCATGGCCCTCGATGCCCTGGGACTGGTGGTCTTCTCCATCTTCGGCGCAGCTCGTGCGCTGGATATGGGTCACGGCGCTGGCATTGCCTGCATCATGGCAGTGGTGACCGGGGTATTTGGCGGAGTGCTGCGAGACCTGCTCTGCCAGCGTATTCCGCTGGTATTTCGTCGCGAACTGTATGCCGCCATTTCGCTGATCACCGCAGCCCTCTACTGTCTGGCGCTGGATCAGGGGTTACCCACCAACTGGGCCGCATTCGGCTCAATCGGGATCGGTTTTGTGCTGCGACTGCTGGCAGTTCGCTTCAAGTGGGGGCTGCCCACCTTCAACTATCAGTACGCCACCCACTGAGTACGCCAGTTTCTGGCCAGGTGGCATGAATTGCGAACAACAAAAAAGCGCCCGAATGGCGCTTTTTTGTTGCGGCTCTGTGGCTCAGTTAATGCCTTCCGAGCTGAAGAAGGTCGCCTTGTCGGCGATAAAGCGGATCTTGATATTCTTCCCTTCCCCACCCCAGATGCAGCTGGTGGTACCGAGTGCATCGTCACAACGCTCCGCCTTGCCAAGGATGACGCTGGCTTCAGCGTAACTCATCCCCATTTTCAGCTGGTCGTAATTTTCACGGTTGAGCTTGCTGCAACCGGTCAAAAGCAGGGCGATCAGGCCGCCAATCACTATCTGTTTCATCGCTATCTCCTCACTGAAGCGAAGAGCTTGGCAGCTTGCTCAGCCGTTTACCAGCTGCGGACCGGGCCGGTATCAAGGTGCACAAAGTTATCATGAGGATAGTAACCGACACCGCCCACCTTCAGATTGAGGGCTGCTTTGCGCAGATGGGCCAGTTGCACGCCCGGGATCCGCACATCTACCGCCTGGCCAAGAGTGTGGTAGCTGTGCTTGGCCACACCACGACTCTTGTGGCGCTTCTGGCGATTGGTCGCCGGTGCACGATAACCGGATATCAGCTGGATTTCGCTGCGGCGGCCCAACTTGTGCTGCAACAGAAACAGCTGATCAAACAGCTTCTTGTCGATGTTGAACACTTCATTGCGCCGGTAATCGCGGAAGATGTGGTTAAGCTCGGCCAGCCCGTCATTGAGGTAGTGGCCATTTTCCCAATAGCTGGCACGCACACGCTCACCGGTATTGAGATTGAAGAAACTGAGTTCACGCCCGCTGGTACTGCGGCTTGCCAGGGCGGGGAAGGAGACCAGCGAGCTACCCAGCAGGCAGCCAGCACCCAGCAGCAGACGACGTCGACTTATCTCTTGTTCCAGCATAAGGGGTCCGTCCATCGCAGATTCAAGCGAAAAATGTTGAATGAGATCACTCAATGAATTCGATACAGGCGTTTGAAACTACCCTTCAGCAGGGGGCAATGTCAAACCACAATCGCCCATAGAAAAGCCCGGCACAGGCCGGGCTTGTTACTCTGTGGCTGGGATCACAACAGACGGCTCTGGAAACTGATCCGATCAAATCCGTAGATGTCGTTGCGAAGTTGCTGACGACCTTCATCATCGATCCAGCTGCTCCAGTAGACGGTAAAGACCGGGATGGGCTTGGTGAGCGGCAGCCACTTGGTCTCGCTCTCTTTGAGGATGGAGGCCACTTTGTCCGGCTGATAGCGAGAGTCCGCCAACAACAATTCTGCCAGATCATCGGCATGCTCGACCCGGATACAGCCCGAGCTGAAGGCGCGAGCTCCCTGCTCAAACAGAGACTTGCGGGGGGTCGAATGCAAATAGATCGCCTCATTGTTGGGCAGGTAGAACTTGTAGCGCCCCAGGGCATTGTGATCGCCCGGCTTTTGCCGCAGACGATAGGGGAAACCCGCTGCCAGCGCCTGTCGCCATCCCTCTTCGGTAAACTGCACCGGATTGCCCTCACCATCGATCACTTCAAACTGTTCCCGATTCAGATAAGCAGGATCGCGACTCAACTTGGGCAAAATATCCTTGCTCAGAATGGAGCGCGGCACATGCCAGGAGGGGTTGAGCACGATGGAGCGAATTTCGCTGGAAAGGATGGGGGTGGCACGCTGTTCCTTGCCAACAATCACCCTGCTGGTGAACACCTCGTTGCCGGACTCCACCACGCTCAGACGATAATCAGGGATATTGACCAGCACATAACGGCTACCGGAGAGCTGATCCACCAGATCGCGCCGCCACAGGTTGCGTAGCAACAGACTGGCACGCACTTGTGGGCCGGTATTAAGCCAGGAGCGCGTCTGACGACCTATGATGCCGTCAGCCGTAAGGCCGTGACGACGCTGAAACTGCTTGATGGCCTGCTCGGTATCACCATCATAAATGGCATCACCATGCAATGGAGCACTATCGCCCAACTCGTTGAGCATGGTACGAAGCTGAGCCAAAGCCGTCGAGCTCTCCCCCGCCCTCAATGTCGGCATATCGAGGGTGGGCCACTTGCTGGCCATCGGCATCGCCAGCAGCGCGTGCACCTTGGCCCGCACCGCTTCGTATTCCGCCACCTGAGGACGCAGCGATGTCACCTGCGCCAACAAGTCATCGCCAGCTGGTGCAATAGCGACCGGCCGGTTCAAGTCCAGCTTGAGGGTCTTCATCTGCTCGCGAGAGACCAGATCCATGGCTCGCCAGGCGTGCTGAAAACGAGCCAGTTTGGCAAAGACCTCGTCATAGATGGCGCCACGCTTGGCTGCCGGTGCTGCCTGCAGCCGCTTCCACAACGTGAAGAAATCGGGATGGAGCTGGGCCAATACGGCCTCTTGCAACTGTTGCTCCAGCTCGATGCGGGCCTGTTCTGCCCGACTGCCCTGATACCACTCATGCCGCGTTTCACTGGCAGCCACCACCACGTGTGATTCGGCTGCATGTACCACGCCCGCGGGCAAACATCCCAGCCACATCAGGTTGGCAAGAGCCAGCCAATACTTCATCCCCATGGACACCTCAAAACGGTTTATGCACTTGGTCAGACCCTATGGTCAGGCCGCTCATGATGCGTGAATGGCTATTACTTTGCTAGTTCCCCGGGGCATAGCGCCGCAAGATAATGTCATACTCGTCGCTGGCCTGAAATTCCGCCAATGCCTGGTTGAAATGCTGCAAAAATTGCGGAGAGATACTTCGCTTGCTCATCATGAAAAAGCCTGGAGATTCATATACCACCATGGGGTGATATGAGAACTGGCCGCTCATCCCCTCCTTTTTGAGGCCACTGGGGGTCGCCAGCATGTCACCGAGGAATCCATCAATCCGTCCACGAGCCAACTTCTCGTAATTCTGTTTGTCGCTCACCGCACTCACTTGGCTGGCATAACGGCTGAGCAAAGCCATCACCTCATCACCGTAAAAATACTCCTTGGTGATCCCCAGCAGATATCCCTTGGCAAGCCAACTCGCCAGATCCTGCTCCTGATAATGGCTGCCCTTGCGGACCCACAACAAAGTCCGCCCCGGATTATAGGGGGATGAGAAATAGGCATAACGGCTGCGCTCTTCGTTGATGTTGGCTTCCATCGCCATATCAACACGACCGAACTCCAGTTCATGGAGTATTCGCTTCCAGGGCAACTCCAGGTAGTCGATTTTGCAGCCCATCTTGGCAAGCACCGCAGAGAGCACCTCGGCAGCATAACCCCGCACCTGCGAGGGGGAGTCCGCCTCGTAATAGTGATAGGGAGGCCAGTTATCGAAACCAACCTTGATGGGAACGGGACAAAGGCTGGCTGCAGAGGCTAACGGAGCCCAGCTGGCAAGCAGCCACACATAAAATAACCTCTTCATAAGTCGTCCTTGACAAAAAGATGCGCCATCATAAATCGGCACCTGCAAAATGGCGATAGACCCTGCATCACAGCCAACATCCGCAAGAATATGACGCAGCAAATTGCCAGTGCCTTACTGTATGCCAAGCCTAGCCCTACCTTTGTAATCAGCAACTTCCCGCCTGTTAGGATTATCAATAACAAAGAGCGCAACGTTTGGCGCAGAGGGCAAAAGGGGTTAATATGTGACCAAATATTTTTTTGTGATCCACTATGCTTTTTTTGCAATTGGATTAGCATATGCGCGACATCAGCCTACCAATTCCTGTCAGGCGTAGAGAGTGATATGACGTATAAAAAGTTTGGTTTTCTGACCGCCATCCTGGCGCTGAGCGGTTTCTATCTTTACACCCTCTATCTGGCGGCTCACCCCAACGTGAGCTTGGCCTACAAACTCTATTATCTGGAAGGCAAGACCCGCTTCTGGGAACACAACTCCAGCATGACCTATCAGCCAGGTAACGAGCTCAATCTGACCAAGCCGAGCCGTTTCCTCTCCAGCGAAGGCTGGGCCAAGAAGCCGAGCGATGAAGGCACCCAGCTGAGCGGTAAGGGCGGCCTCTACTTCGTGCTACCCAAACAGGCTGCCAATCCGGAAGAGCTGACTATCCACGCGCGCGTCAACAGCCCGCAAGCCGGTGCTCTGTTGCAGGTTGCTCTGGGTCACGACTTTACCACCACGGTCAAACTGGCCAAGGCGGGGATTAATGAAATCCGGCTCAGCCTGCCGGGGGATTCACTCACCGCAGATCCCAAGCGCCCCAATTTTCTGGCGCTCTCGGCACCAACCCCCATCAACGTTCAGTCGGTGCGTTTGACCGTTGCCCAATGATATTTGCGCTGAATACCGTTTTATAAAAACAACTATCCAATAAGGACGTTCTTATGTCGTATCCAGATTTTCGACTCTCTCTGGTCGTTCCCGTTTACAACGAGGAAGAGAGCATCGATGCCTTCATCAACGCGATAGACAACGAACTGGCCCCGCTGAAAGACCAGCTTGAGATTGTATTTGTCAACGATGGCAGCCGTGACCGCACCCGTGAAGTGGTCGAACAGGCCATCGCCCGCGACCCGCGTGTGACCCTGGTCAACCTGGCACGCAACTTCGGTAAAGAAGCTGCCCTGACAGCCGGTCTGCACCAGGCCAAAGGGGATGCCATCGTGCCGATGGACGTGGATCTGCAAGATCCCCCCGCCCTGATCCTGGAATTCGTCAAACTGTGGCAGACCGGTGACTATGACACCGTCTACGGCATCCGCGTCGATCGCAGCGCTGACACTCCGATGAAACGCGTGACGGCCGGTGGCTTCTACCGCTTCTTCAACGCCCTCTCCACCAGCACCAAGCTGCCGGAAAACGCCGGTGACTTCCGCCTGATCGACCGTCGCGTGGTCGAAGCGATCAAGCTGCTGCCGGAGCGCAACCGCTTCATGAAGGGTCTGTTTGCCTGGGCCGGTTTCCGTGCCGTTGGCGTCCCCTACGAGCGCCCTGCCCGTCACGCCGGTGAAACCAAGTTCAACTACTGGAAACTGTGGAACTTCGCCCTCGACGGTCTGCTCAGCTTCTCCAGCTGGCCGCTGCGGGTCTGGAGCTATGTGGGTGTCGGCGTCTCCTTCGTCGCCTTCCTCTATATCCTCAAGATCGTCACCCAGGTGGTCTTCTTCGGCATCGATGTGCCCGGTTACGCCTCCCTGATGTCCGTGGTGCTGTTCCTCGGCGGTATACAGCTGTTGTCCCTCGGCATCATCGGCGAGTACATCGGCCGCATGTTTGTGGAAGTGAAACAGCGCCCGGTCTACCTCATTGAAGGGATCTATGGCCAGTATGCCAAGCAGGATGCGGCCAAGCCGCAGAGCGCAGCAAGCAACCCGCAAGAGCAGCAGGAGCAAGCGCCTCAATGATCTCCCGCGAGGAATTCTGGCGGCTGGTACGTTTCGGTTTTGTCGGCGGGGGGGCAACCCTCGTCGACCTTGGCACCTCCATCGCCCTGTTTCATACCTGGCCAACCATCTCGGAGCACCTGGTCACCACGCTGGCCTTTGCCATTGCGTTCTGGTTCTCCTTCTTCGGTCACCGCTACATCACCTTCCAGAAGCAGGGAGCCGCCAGCAAGTTTCTGCTGGTCGCCCTCTTCTCGCTGGTGGTGCGTAACCTGATCCTGAGCGGCCTGCTGTTTGCGGGGCTCTCCGGTCTGCTACCGGTGGTCATCGCCACCCTGACCGTTACCGTCCTCACTTACGTTCTCTCTCGCGTCTGGGTTTTTGCCTGATGAATGATATGACCAATACTGCCCCGCTCACCGGGGCTGCACTCCCCTATCGCCCGTCACTGCGTATCAGCGGCCGTGACTGGCTGATGATCATCGCCGCCTTCATGCTGAGCCGGATAGCGCTGTATGGCATGGGCTACTTCGGTGTCCAGCTCTATGGCTCCCCCGATATCGGCCCGCTGCAGGCCTATTGCCAGTTCGACTGCGTCTGGTTCCAGCGCATCATCGAAAACGGCTACGACCTCTACCCGCGCTGGCTGAGCAAGGGCAATGCGGCCAACTGGGCCTTTATGCCGCTCTATCCGATGGTCTCCGGTGCCATCTCCAACCTGTTCAATGTCGAGAGCCTGATCGGCCTCATCATTGTGGCCAACGCCTCCTTCTTCGCCAGCCTGCCGCTGATGCTGCTGGTGCTGCGTCAGCTCAAGCTGGGTGACGATACCGCCCGCTTCGGCGTCTGGCTGCTCGCCTTCTCCCCCTTCTCCGCCTATTTCGTCTCCGGTTATACCGAGTCAACGTTCATGGCACTGATGCTAGGGATGTTCCTGTTCGCCTATCGGGAACAGTGGCTGATGGTTGCCGTGCTGGGGGTCTGTATCTCCGGTACCCGCAACCTGGGCGTGATGATGGTGTTCCCGGTGCTGATCCTGGCACTGCAAGCCTACGGCTGGCGGGAGTTTTTCCGCTTCACCGAGCGCGCCTTCAAGGTAGTGTTCACCCTCTGGATGATCCCGTTTGGCCTGTTTGCCTACATGGTCTACCTCTATCACCTGACCGGCGATGCCATGGCCTTCAAGCACATTCAGGTGGCGTGGGGTCGTTACATGGACAGCCCGCTGGACTGGTGGCTGAGCGGTTTCGAGCTGGGCGGCCGCAAGGCTTACCTCTCCATCATGGTGATCTTCGGCTGGTGTCTGAACGGGTACCTGTTCAGCCAGAAGCGCTGGGCCGAAGCGACCCTGATGTTCATCTGCTGCACCATTCCGTTGATGACCGGCCTCAACGCCATGCCACGCTACATGTTCGGGCTCTACCCGACCTTGCTGGCCATCATTCTGCTGACCCATCGCTGGCCTGCCATCCGCCCGGCGGTGCTCTGTCTGAGCGGCATGGTTGCCTCCTTCATCGCGGTGGCCTTCGTCAACTTCAAGTTCTTCACCGTCTGATGTAACAACGATGCCTGAAACGCCAAATGCCGGTCACCTGACCGGCATTTTTTATGGCCGATACTTTTTATCGACAGAGCCCCACCTCCTTCCCGTCACACTTTCCTCGCCTTGAAAACGTAACCATTTGAACTGATGTCACAAATCAGCATTTTGCCGATCCAAGGCTCTCTTTGCTGCTCCTAGAATGGGCCCTTGTCCGAACTGCCCTGCTCAAGGAATGGCTTATGCGTCGCGCTCCCAACTTATCCCCTCTCTGGCTCGCCCTGCTGGCCAGCCCTCTGCTGATCGGTCAGGCCATGGCCGCCCCGGAGGTACACCTCTATGTGGATGGCCAACCGGTGGCAACTCCGATCGCACTGGACAAGGGGACGGTCGAGCTGACCCACACCCTCACCAAGGGGAGCCACCAGATCCGCATCAGCGATGCAGGCAACAGTTGCGGCACCAGCTTCGGCCCGAGCGAGGCCAAACCGCTCCCCTTCGGTACCGCCCAGCCGATGGACAAGTGCAACAAGGGGCAGAACTTTAACCTGCGAGTAATGCTGGCGGGGGAGTATCAGTTCACTTTCAACCCTGATACCCCCAGCCTCAAGGTGCTGCGAGCAACCAAGAAGATCGAATTCAAGCGCCAGCCGCCAGAGGAGTCCTGCATCAGCTGGGATGGCGGCCCGGTCACGGTGTCGCTGAAAGGGGTCTGGCCCGACGGCACCCGACTGCGGGATGCCTACTCGAAGCAAGAGGCGGTGGTCAAACAGGGCAAGCTGACCCTGACCCCGGTCAAGGAGAGCGGCGGCCTGCTGCTGCTCGAGCCAGTCAAGGCGGCCAAACCGGCGCCCTTCAGCTGGGATCAGGCGAACGTCTATTTCCTGCTGACCGATCGCTTCAACAACGGCGATCCCGCCAATGACCACAGCTTCGGCCGCCAGAAGGACGGTCAGGATGAAGTGGCCACCTGGCACGGCGGCGACTTCAAGGGGTTAACTGCCAAGCTCGATTACATCAAGCAGCTCGGCATCAACGCCATCTGGATCACCCCCATGGTGGAGCAGGTGCACGGCTTTATCGGCGGTGGCGAGCAAGGCAACTTCCCCTTCTACGCCTACCACGGCTACTGGGCGCTCGACTTCACCAAAATCGACCCCAACTACGGCGACGAGGAGAGCCTCAAGACCCTGGTGGACGAGGCACACAAGCGCGGCATGCGGATCATCCTCGACGTGGTGATGAACCACGCCGGTTACGCCACTCTCGCCGACCTGCAAGATCTCGGGCTCACCGAGCTGACCCAGAACAGCGGCAAACTGCCGACCGTCTGGAACCAGTGGCGCCCGAGCGGTGGCCTCAACTGGCATGGCTACAACCAGTTCATCGACTATCAATCGCCAGCGTGGAACAAGTGGTGGAGCGGTGACTGGGTACGCGCCGGCCTGCCCGGCTACCCGCAGCCGGGCACCGATGATGTGACCGGCTCGGTGGCGGGGCTGCCGGACTTCCTCACCGAATCGACCAAGCCAGTTGGACTACCGCCACTGCTGGCCGCGAAAAAAGACACCCGCGCCAAGGCGCTGCCCAACGCTAGCGTGAGCGACTACCTGATCGCCTGGCACACCGACTGGGTGCGCCGCTTTGGCATCGACGGTTTTCGGGCCGACACCGTCAAGCATCTGGAGCCCGAGGTATGGGCCCGCCTCAAGCAGGCTGGCACCGCCGCCCTCAAGGATTGGAAAGCCGCCAACCCGACCAAAAAGCTCGACGACCTCCCCTTCTACATGGTGGGCGAGGTGTGGGATCACGGGGTCGCCAAGGATTTCTGGTATCAGAACGGTTTCGACTCGCTGATCAACTTCGACTACCAACGCGAGTTCGCTCTGCCCCAGGCCCAGTGCATGGCGGGCGCCGAACCCACCTACGCCAGCTACGCCAGCCGTATCAATCAGGATCCCGAGTTCAACGTGCTGAGCTATATCAGCTCCCACGACACCAAGCTGTTCTTCGGCGATTATCAGGATGTGCCGCTACAGCGCAGAGTAGCCAACAGCTTTATGCTGCTGCCGGGCGGCATCCAGATCTACTACGGTGACGAGTCCGGCCGCGGGCTGGCCAAGGATGGCGGGGTGTTCGATCAAAGCTTGCGCTCGGACATGAACTGGCAGGAGCTGGCCAGTGGGGACAAGGCAGAACTGGTCAAGCACTGGCAGCGGCTCGGCCAGTTCCGCGCCGCCCATCCGGCAGTGGCTGCAGGCAGCCATCAGAAACTCTCGGATGCCCCCTACGCCTTCGTGCGGGAGAAGGGGGATGACAAGGTGGTCGTGGTCTTTGCCGGTCGGCAGAAGTAACCCTGAAGCCACATTCACCAGCAACAGAGAGGGGAGCCAGTGGCTCCCCTCTCTCGCTTATCCATCTGCCACGGTTCACTGTGACTGACGCGCCGCCACCGGCCACTGCAAGCGCGCCTTGAGCAGGGTCTCCTGCCACAAGGGCCAGGCCAGCAACGCCTGCTGATAAACTCCGGCCTGACCGGGCAACAGGATACCGTAGCTGGCCAGCCGATAGGCCATCACGGCATAGAAGGCATCGACAATGCCCGCCTCGCCAAAGTAAAAGGGACCCCGCGCCTGCGACCAGATCTCCTGCAAGCGAGCCAACTCGCCGACCGCTTCCACCGGGGGATCTATATGGGTTGGCGCGCCAAGGAAGAAGGGGAGCAGAGAACGGATCTGCCGAAATCCCGCGTGCAGCTCGGCGCAGAGACTGCGAGCCAGTGCCCGCTCGGCCAGCGAAACAGGATAGAGCTGGCGGTCGGGACAGAGCTCGTGCACATATTCGGCGATGGCCAGCGAGTCGTGAACCCGCACGCCGTCGTGTTCGAGCCAGGGCACCAGCCCGGCCGGTGCCAGCCGCTTGAGCCTCGTCAACGACTTGGCATCCTCCAGATCGAACACCTGCTCCTGCCACGTCAGCCCGCTCATGGCGAGCACCAGTGCCGCCCGCATCGCCCAGGTGGAGCCAGTGCCCACCGTCAATACCAAGGATCCCATCTCTTGCCTCCTGCATGAGTTGTTTGCGACCAGCCGGTCTGCCCTGATGGCAATACATCCGATGGTCGCTTCACATTTGCGCACCGGCGGGTTTGACCCTCTTGGTGAGCGATGCTAGTTTGATTTTTCAAAACAATCAGTTAGCAACAATGTGAGCCATTAACCGAAATATGGACAGCCAATTTACCATCGTCATCGCAGATGACCACCCCCTGTTTCGGGGCGCCCTCTACCAAGCGGTGCACATGGCAATCAACGACGCTCAATTACTGGAAGCGGACTCCATCGACAGCCTGACCAGCCTGCTCGGCGAGCACCCCGAGGTTGACCTGCTGCTGCTCGATCTCAAGATGCCGGGGGCCAATGGCTTCGAAGGACTGGCCCACCTGCGCGGTCAGTATCCCGACCTGCCCATCGTGGTGGTCTCCGCCTCGGAAGATACGGCCATCATCCAGCAGGTATTGCGGCTCGGCGCACTCGGTTTCATCCCCAAATCAGCACCAATGAAGGAGCTGGTCAATGCCCTCAATACGGTGATCGGGGGGGATAACTGGGTGCCGGAAGGCATCTCGCTCCATCCCGAATCGGAAGATGGCCCCGATTTCGCCAGCAAGCTGGCCAGCCTTACCCCTCAGCAATACAAGGTGCTGATCATGCTGCGCGATGGCAGCCTGAACAAGCAGATCGCCTGGGAGCTCAATGTCTCCGAAGCCACCATCAAGGCGCATATCACCGCCATCTTCAGAAAACTGGGCGTCAAAAACCGTACTCAGGCGGTCATTGCCCTGCAGCAGCTCGATATCAAGGAGAGCTGAGCCCTCCAATCAGGCCCATATCACCACAACCTTCCGCAAGCTCGGGGTCAAGAACCGCACTCAGGCGGTCATTGCCCTGCAGCAGCTCGATATCAAGGAGAGCTGAGACCCGCGCGCAGCGAGACATTCAAGATGAGGTAGCCAGCCGTGCTGGCTATTTGTTGCTCGACAATTAGCACGATCGTACTTTATGCTGCCAGCGCCAACGAGGAGAGAGCGATGAGCAAGGGGCGCCTGACCCGGGAAAACATTTTGCAGACTGCCTTTGAACAGGCGAGCCTGCAAGGGCTGGAGAGCCTGACCATCGGCTCGCTGGCCAATGCCTGCGAGATGTCCAAAAGCGGCCTGTTCGCCCACTTCCACTCTCGCGACAATCTGCAGATCGCCGTACTGGAGTACGCCGCCGAAGTGTTTCGGGCACGGGTGATCCAGCCGGTACGCCAGCAGGAGCACCAGAGCCAGCACGACAAGCTGATCGCCCTGCTGCAGGCCTGGCTGGCCTGGAACCAGAGCTTCGCCGGTCGCTGCATGTTCCTCGATGCCTGGACTTCGGCGCAGGAGGGTGAGGTGCAGCAGGCCGCCCGCCAACTGGTGCGCTTCTGGCTCGACTATCTGGCTCGCCAGGTGACACAGGGACAGGTAGAGGGGGAGTGGCGCGAGGGGATGGATCCCTGGCGTGCCGTCTACCGCCTATATGGCCTCTATCTGGCGGATCAGGTGTTCAACGCCCTCAATCTGTGTCAGGATCCGGCCCGCCACTTCTGGCCCGAAGTGGAAGATCTGCTCGCCAGCTGGCGCTGATCTCCTGGCAATCCTTTTTTAAAACCGACAAAAAAGCACGACCGTTCGAACATAAAAACTACAGGATAACCATGAGCAGCAAGATCTACTTCAACACCCGCCGCTTCAGCCCGAGCAAATGGCTGCTGGGGATCGGCACCCGGTTGCACCACAGATTCGCCCCCACCCATGCCAAGCGCACCGCCAGCAAGTTGCTGCTCACCCCCCAGCGCAACCAGCGGGACGGCAGCGAACCTGCCGGTCTGGTAAAACAGGCCGTTCATACCAGCGAAGGGGGGCTGATGAGCTATCGGCTCGGTCAGGGGCCACTGTGGCTGCTGATGCACGGCTGGTCCGGCAGCGCCAGTCAGTTCTATCCGCTGATGAGCCATATCGCCGCCCAGGGTTTCACCGCCATTGCCTACGATCAGCCGGCCCACGGCCAGAGCGCAGGCAGCACCGGCCACCTGCCCCGCTTCGTGCGCGCCTTCGACGAACTGGCGACCAGGTTGGCCAGCGAAGTGGGCCCGCTGCACGGGGTCATCGCCCACAGCATGGGGGGCGCAGTCACCCTCTCCAGCCATCAGCCGGGTATCGATACCCTGCCGCTGCTGTTGATTTCGCCGGTACTCGACTATGTGCCCCAGCTCTACGGCATGGTGGCACGATCCGGCTACTCCATCCGGTTGTTTGATGCGGTGGTCAAGGAGATTGAACAGGAGTACCAGCACCCCTTGAGCACGGTCGATCCGCTGGGCCGACTCGCCAGCCGCAGCGGCGCGGCGATGATCGTGCACGACGAGGAGGACAGATTTGCCCCCCACGACGACTCCCTGCGGGCCAGCCAGGATGGTCATACCCGGCTGGTGAGTACCCGGGGTCTGGGCCATGGTCGTATCCTCGCCAGCGCCCCGGTATTCGCCGCCTTCGATCAGCTGGCGCGGCCGGAAAATCCTCACCGCGCCCTTTGACAGGGGACCATGAAAAAAACGGGCGAGCGCCCGTTTTTATATTTGATACAGCGCCTTATAGTTAACTTGTCAGTGGGAACGCCCCTCTCGGGCCAACAATAAGGCGCCAGCATATGGCCAGACCCAATACAGCGTTGTTGCTCACCGGTGGCGGTGCTCGCGCCGCCTATCAGGTCGGTGCCCTCAAGGCGATTGCGGAGCTATACCCGCGCAATCTCGGCATCCCTTTTCCCATCCTGTGTGGCACTTCGGCGGGGGCCATCAATGTCACTGCGCTGGCCTGTTACGCCTCCTGCTTTCATCTGGGGGTACGCAAGCTGGAGTGGGTCTGGCGCCGCTTCGAGACTCACCACATCTTCGATTTTCACCCTGGTCGACTACTGTGGCGGCTGATGTACGAAGGCTCGGCGGGGCTGATCAATCCCCACACCAACCACGCCTTTCACCTCTTTGACAACGCGCCGCTGCACCGCCTGCTGGATCAGCTCATCGACTACCATCGCATCGATGACAATATCCTCTACGGCAGTCTGGAGGCGCTGGCCATCACCGCATCGGATTATGATGACGGTCTCTCCACCACCTTCTTTCAGGGGCGGGCCGACCACCATCCGTGGGAGCGGGCCAGACGGCGCGGGGTGCGCACCCTGCTCACTTCGGATCATCTGCTCGCCTCCTCGGCACTGCCCTTTGTCTTTCCGGCCACCCACATCGGCGAGAAATTCTATGGCGATGGCTCTATCCACCAGCTGAGTCCGCTCAGCCCCGCCATCCATCTGGGGGCGGAGCGGATCCTGCTGATCACCCTGGATCCACCGGCGCACTCGGCGCCGACTCATCATCATGGCCATCTCACCAGCTCCAATATCGCCAGCCACCTGCTCGATACCGTCTTTACCGACACCCTCAACTCCGATCTGGAGCGGCTGTGGCGCATCAACCAGACTCTGGACCTTATCCCGGAGCGGGAGCGCAATCGGCTGAAGCTGAAACGGGTGGAGACCTGCGTGCTGAAACCGAGCCAGGATCTCGACACCATAGCGCTGGCCTACCTGCGCAAGCTGCCGCTGCAGCTGCGCCGCCTGTTGCGGGTGCTGGGGGTGAAGGGGGATGAGACCAGCAGTCTGGCCAGCTTTCTGATGTTCTATCCGGGTTACTGCCAGCAGTTGATCAAGCTGGGCTATCAGGACACCCTCAAAGAGCAGGAGCGAGTGGCCGCCTTTCTCGATATCGAGGTACCACCTACAGAGAGGATATAAGCGAAGGACAAGCAAGAAGGAAGCAAGAGGATTCAGTACCCCTCCAGCAGGCGCTGCTCCGCCTGCTCCATCGCCACCACGGTACCGAACAGAATTAGCCGATCTCCGGCCGCCAGCACCAGCTCGGGTCTGGGCTCCAGCGTCTGCTCGCCGCGCTGGATCTCCTTGATCCTTATCTCCTCCAGAGGTAGCTCTCGCACCTCACGCCCCACCGCCCATGCCTGATCGTGCAGCAACAGCGGATGAAGGCGTTCCAGCAGCTGATCCGCTTCCAGATTGCTGGCGCTCTGATCTCCCCAATAGAAGCCATGTAAAAACCGATACTGGCTGCTGCGCTCGTGTTCCATGCGCCGGATCACCCGACCGATGGGGATGTCGCAATTAACCAGCAGGTGGGAGACCAGCATCAGAGCCCCCTCTTGGGATTCGGGGATCACCTCAAACGCCCCCGCCTGCTTGTACTGCTCCAGAAAACTGTCATCCCGGGTGCGCACCAGCACCTTGAGCTCCCCCGCCAGTTCGCGGATCAGCGCCAGCATCGCCTCGACCCGCTTGCGGTCGTCGAAGGTGATGATCACCAGTCGGGCCCGCAGCAAACCGGCAGCCAGCAGGATATCGCGGCGACTGGCATCGCCAAAGGCCACCTGCTCACCCGCCAGCTTGGCCTCGCTCACCCGCTCGGGGTCAAGGTCGAGCGCCAGAAACGGGATCTCTTCAAGCTTGAGAAAGCGGGCGCAGGTCTGCCCGGCCCGACCAAACCCGGCGATGATGACGTGCTGATTTTTGCTTAACCCCGACTGGGCGACCTCGGAGCGGGTCAGCAGTGCCGGATCGGTCAGAGTGCGGGCCAACGAATGGGCCTGGGTCACCAGCCAGGGGGTCATGGCAATGGAGATGATACCCATGCCGATCAACCGGGAGACCAGTTGCTGATCCAGCAGACCGTGGTGCAGGGCCAGCGCCAGCAGCACGAAACCGAATTCCCCCACCTGACTCAACATGATGCCTGCGGCCATGCTGTCGCGCTTGCGCTCCCCCATCAGTCGTCCGGCCAGCAATACCAGCAGGGATTTGCACAGCACCAGCAGCACGACACAAAGCAGCACCTGCCACCATGCCTGCGCCACCAGCACCCAGTCCATGTTCATGCCGATGGTGATGAAAAAGAGCCCCATCAACACGTCGCGAAAGGGCTTGATGTCCACCTCCAGCTGATGACGATAGTGGGACTCTCCCAGCATCATCCCCGCCAGAAAAGCCCCCAGCGCCATAGACAGCCCCAGCGAGTAGGTCATATAAGCAGCGAGCAGCGCCACCAGCAGAGCGCTCAATACGAACAGCTCATCGGAACGAGCCCACGCCACCTCGTGAAACAGCAAAGGCAACAACCATTTGCCTACAGCGAGCAAACTGAACAGGGCGAACAGCCCCTTGAGAGTGGCCCAGGAAATCTCTGCCAGCAGTGCACTGCCCTGCACCTCGGGTTGGGCCAGAATCGGGATCATCACCAGCAGGGGCACCACCGCCAGATCCTGAAACAGCAACACGCTCACTCCCAGCTGGGCACGGCGGGTATGGAGCTGCTTCTGCTCACCGAGCTGCTTGATCACTACCGCCGTGGAGGAGAGCGCCAGCGTCCCCGCCACCACCAGCGACTGTGCCAAACCCAGGCCCCACCACCAGGCGATAGCGAAGAAGAGCAGGGAAGTAAGCAACACCTGCAATCCCCCCACCCCCAGCACCAGCAACCGCATCGCCAGCAGCTTGGGGAGGGAGAACTCCAGCCCCAGTGAAAACATCAGGAAGACGATCCCGAGCTCGGCGATGGTCTGCATGATCGATTGACCGGTCATCACCGCCAGTCCGTGCGGGCCGAGCAACACGCCGGCAATAAGGTAAGCGAGGATCACCGGCAGCCCGAGGCGCCGGAAAGTTGCCACCAGCAACACGGCGGCGAAGAGCAGGATCAGCAGGTCTGTGTACAAATTTTCCCCTCCTTTTTATCGACTTAAGTCTAGTCAGCCGATCCTTTGGTCAGGAAACATATATTGGGCATGCCAATTGCAGAGAAAAAGGTCAGTAAGAGCAGCAGTCAGGTACACAGGTGGAAGACCATGGAAAATACCTCCTCACTTAATGGCTTTAGCCATGGCATCGAACAGTGGGTTCGCCAGATGGAGCGGCTCACACCGTTGCCAAGCGTTGAGCGCAGTCAGTTGCTGGAGCAGCTGTTGGGACAGAGCGATCTCGACAGCCTGCTGACAACTTTTGCCGATCGAGCGGCAAGAATTGTCAGGATCCATGGCCTCTATCTCGATTGTGGCCAACCTCATATGCTGATCCAGCACCAGCCGCTGGCCACCCTCAACGTGTACAACTATCCGTTCGAGCTGCGCGGTCAGCACGGCCAGTTGCTGGGTCAGCTCAACTACGAGCTGGAACATCCCCTCAGCGGCAGCCAGCAACGGGTACTGATGCAATACCATCAGCTGCTCTGCCTGCTGCTGCCTCTCTATCTGCGGCTGGAAAAACTGGATCAGCAGGTACGACTTGATCACCTGACCGGACTTGGCAACCGCTCCTACTTTGACGAGGCCATCGGTCGCGCCATCGAGCAGCATAGCCGCGAGCATCATGGGCTGGTACTGGTGTTGCTGGATCTCGATCGCTTCAAACAGATTAACGATACCTGGGGCCACCCGGTGGGGGATCTGGTGCTCAGCCGGTTTGCCCAACTGCTCAAGGGGTGTATACGCAACACGGATCAAGCCTTCCGGCTCGGAGGAGATGAATTTGCCCTGTTGCTGCAACCGGCAGATCCCGAAGCATGGCGCCCGGTCTGGTTGCGACTGCAACATATGCTGATGACCAACAAGGAGCTAAGTACCTTCTCGGTCGGTTGCTCTCTTGGCGCCGCCAGTTGGCAATCAGGTATCGATGTCCGTAGCCTCTACGAAGCCGCTGACAGCCACCTCTACGCCCGTAAAAAAGCAGGCAGGGCGACTCTTCACGAATAATCCCGAACTCTTCTTTGCTCCGGCACATGCAAACCATGTGACCGGAGCTTCTTTTTTTGGCGGGGCTAACGCCCGCTCACTCCGATATCAAGTCAGGCAAGATCCTGCTCGGGCAGGATGGGGGCAGCATCGCGTCCTTGCCAGTGGCACACCAGTCCGGCCCCCTGCGCCATAAAACCGTCGCAAACAAAGAGTCCCACCACCGCCGCCACCTGCTCGCCATAATAGAGGATCGGGATGCGCCCCCGCTGCCATGAGGGCACGCCATACTCTTGCAGCAACTTCTTCATCCGCCGACTGCCACCACGTCCCACCGGCTTGAGCGGGATCCCGGGCGCCACCTGAAAGCGCACCGAAAGCGGCTCATCTTGCCGGGGGGCTCGCAGCAGCCCCTCCCCCGCCTCCTTCCAGCGTACCACCAGCGCACCCAGTCCGTCTGGCAGGGTCAGTGGCTCACCCGGAGTCAGCGGCAACATGTGATGGCAAGGATGCAAATCAGGACTAACCAGATAGAGCCGCTCCTGAAAACGACGGCAGCTCTGACGCCCCCAATTGAGCTGGGGATTGGCATCCCCCCGCGCCAGCGCCACCTCCTGCCACAGCAGGGCAAGCTGCTCACGGGAGGGCATCTCGCCCCCCTGACGGCGGATCCAGTAGCGCAGCAAATTGTTGCGCCGGGTGGGTGAGAGGTCGTGGAGCGGGCCAATATGGAGCGCCTCCCCCTCGCCCGCCAGATGCCAGTCACTTTCGGCCAGCTCATCCAGCAGCGCCTCCTGCTCGGCGCACAACGCCATGCTGCGTGCCGCCGTCTGGGCCATGGCGGGCCAGCGCGCCTTGAGCTGGGGAATAAGCTGCTGGCGCAAAAAGTTGCGATCATAGCTCACGTCCTGATTGCTCTCATCCTCCACCCAGCCAAAGGGGAGAGTCGTCGACGCTTCGGCCAGTTCGGCGCGACTGATATCGAGCAGCGGGCGCAGCAACAGGCCACCGGCAAAGGGCTGGCTTGGCAGGATCCCCGCCAGACCGCGCAAACCTGCACCGCGCTTGAGGGCCAGCAGCAGAGTCTCCAGCTGATCGTCCTGATGGTGGGCGGTGAGCAGCCACTCCCCCTCCCCCATGTGCGCCATCAGCCGCTGATAGCGAGCCGTGCGCGCCTGTGCTTCCAGACTCTCGCCATTGCCACGAGCAAGGGTCACCCGCTCGACGATGAGCGGCACCGCCAACTGCTGACACAGGGCTCCACAGTGAGCAACCCACTCATCGGCATGGGGGCTGAGACCGTGGTGTACGTGCAACGCCCGAAGCGGCAGGTCATGTTCGCGAGCAAACTGCGCCGCAAGTACCAGCAGCAGGGTGGAATCGAGGCCGCCGCTAAAGGCCACCAGCAGGCGAGTTGAACCTTCCGGCGCAGGCATAGTCTGACAAAAGCGAGAATAAAGATGAGAAATCATAGGCTTCCCCAAAACGGACCGGCCGATCTTAGCAGAGTCACGCCTGGCAAGCTTCCCCCTGACAATCAGGGGTTCGCTTGGTGCCAATCATCCTGGCAATGCCACTTGCACCGATACGGCAACCCACCCTAGAGTAGGGCTCGCCTGCGCAGACCCGAGGGCTCTCAGGCAGGGAAGCAAACAACTCGAATTGGAATCAAACAAGATGAACAATAAGAAAAGCATACTGGCTGGCCTAATCGGGCTGGTCCTGCTGGCTGGCTGCAGTCAGGCACCGCAAGAATCCCCCAAACACTCCGGACTGGCGCTGGCCAATATGGACACCCGGGTCAAACCCGGCGATGACTTCTTTCGCTATGTGAATGGCAAGTGGCTGGCTACCGCCAAGATCCCCGACGATCGCCCCGCCGACGGTGCCTTCTACATGCTGCGGGACAAATCCCTCGCCGACGTGCGAGTGCTGGTCGAGGGGCTGGCAAAGGAAGATGCCGCCACCGGTACACCGGCCCAGCAGATCCGCGATCTCTACGCCAGTTATCTGGACCAAGCGGGCCGTGATGCCAAAGGGCTCACCCCGCTGGCACCGGCCCTTGCCGACATAGAGAGGATCCATGATCAGGCCACATTGGCCCGCGCGTTTGCGCAGGCAGGCAAACAGGGTGGCGGTGCGCCGTTCGGTATCGGGATCGATGCCGATGCCAAGGCCCCCGACCGCTATGCGGTCTACCTCTATCAGGGTGGCCTGGGGCTGCCGGATCGGGACTACTACCTCAAGCAGGATCCTGAGAGCCAGGCCCTGCGCCAGAAGTACCAGCAACATATCGCTGGCATGCTGAGTCGCCTCGGCGAATCTGACCCGAGCGGCAAAGCCAATCGTATTGTTGCCCTTGAAACCCGGCTCGCCACCATCCAGTGGGACAACGTGGCCCTGCGAGATCGGGAGAAGAACTACAACAAGCGCCCCGTCAGCGAGCTGGCACGTTTAGCCCCTCACCTCGACTGGCAGGCCTATCTCGATGCGGCTGGCATTGCCGCTCAGCCGGAGCTCATCATCGGTCAGCCAACCTATCTGAGCGCACTGGATCAGGTGATGGCCCAAACCCCCATCGCCGACTGGCAAGCCTACCTCAAATGGCAGTTGCTGACCGACTACGCCCCCTATCTCGACAGCGAGACCGACAAGGCCAATTTTGCCTTCTACGGCACCACCCTGAGCGGCACGCCCAAACAACGCGCCAGCTGGGAACGGGCCCTCGGCGTACTGGACAACCATCTGGGTGAAGCGGTCGGCCAGCTCTATGTGGCCCGTTACTTCCCGCCAGCGGCCAAGGAGCGGATGGAGCAGCTGGTGGAAAACCTGCGCACCGCCTATCGCCAGAGCATTGAAGAGCTGGACTGGATGTCGCCGGAGACCAAGACCCAGGCACTCGAGAAACTGGCCAAGTTCCGACCCAAGATCGGCTATCCGGACAAGTGGAAGGATTACAGCGCCATCGCCATCAAGCCGGATGATCTGGTAGGCAACCTTCAGCGTTCACAGGCATTTGAATACGCAGATAATCTGGCCCGACTCGGCAAACCGGTCGATCGGGAGGAGTGGCACATGTCGCCGCAGACGGTGAACGCCTACTACAACCCGAGCAACAACGAGATCGTCTTCCCGGCGGCCATTTTGCAGCCCCCCTTCTTCGACATGACAGCAGATGACGCAGTCAACTATGGCGCCATCGGCGGAGTCATTGGCCACGAGATGGGCCACGGTTTTGATGATCAGGGGGCAAAATCCGACGGCGACGGCATGATGCGCGACTGGTGGACGCCCCATGATCTCAAGGAGTTTCGCTTCCGCACCAGCCGGTTGGTGGCCCAGTACAACCGCTTCGAACCCATCAACGGCCAGTTCGTCAACGGCCAGTTCACTCTGGGCGAGAACATCGGCGATCTGGGCGGCCTCACCATCTCCCACAAGGCCTACGAGCTGTCGCTGGATGGCAAGGAGGCACCGGTGCTGGACGGCTTCACTGGCGAGCAGCGCTTCTTCCTCGGCTGGGCGCAGGTGTGGAAAGGGATGTATCGTCCCGAGCTGATGCAGATGCTGCTGCGCTCCGACCCCCACTCGCCACCCGAGTACCGGGTCAACGGCGTGGTGCCGAACATTCCCGCCTTCTACGAGGCATTCAACATCCAGCCGGGGGACAAGCTCTATCTGCCGCCCCAGAAACGGGTGAAGATCTGGTAAAGCACGCCTCTTGTGAGGCATAACAGAGGGGCGGATGCCATGTGTCGGCACCGCCCCATCTCCATACGTTGACGTCAGTGAACGGCCATGCCGCTCACCGCAGTAACAAGGGTAACGCCTATGAAAACCTTGCTGATGACACTCGGTCTGCTCACTCTGCCCTTGACCGGCCAAGCAGCGGAGAGCTTCTTCAAACAGCTGACACTCCCCTCCGGTCAGGTAATCACGGTGGCCGAAGGACGCGGCGAACCCGCCTCCATCGGCAGCTACGATGTGCGCCTCTACTCCGGCGCCAATCCCCAATTCCCGCTGGATCAGTTCATCGATGGCAAGGTGCTGCCGCGCGATGGCTCCATCAAGGAGCTGAAATTGCTGGATCTCAACGGCGACAAGCAGCCCGAGCTGGTGGTCATCATGGAGAGCGCCGGCAGCGGCGGCTACCTGAGTGCCGACGCCTTTACCATCAGTGGGCAGGAGGGGCTCGACACCTTCAACCATGTCGAGGGACTCGGGCCCAAGGAGGATGTGATCGAGGCGCTCAAAGATCCCAAGGACTGAGCGCCCCACCCACTGCAACGGGCCACAGCGATAACCACACTGCCGAAAGCGTGAATACGCTCAGACGCGACCAGCGTGGAGACACTCCAGCAAGATGTTGAATGCCGTGGCCATCTCCTCTTCCGGCACAGAGGCAAACCCCATCAACAAACCACGCCGATCCGTTGGCAACATGTAATAACGCGACAATGGCCGCACCAGCACGCCTCGCTGGTTGGCCGCTGTCGCGATGGCGACATCATCAGCCTCTGCAGGCAAGTTAAGAACCAGATGCAAACCGGCATTGCTGTTGAATCTGCCCAGCGCCTTTTTTCCCAAATGTTGCTCAATCAAGGAGGTGAGAAACCCGCGCCGCCTGGCATACAACAGCCGCATACGCCGAATATGAGCCGTATAGTGGCCCTCCCGAATAAATTGCGCCAAGGCACTCTGAATAATCAGATGACCACCGCGATAAAGCTCACTGTGGGCTGATTTCAACTCGTTCATCAACGGCTTTGGCAACACCACATACCCCAATCGCAGGGCCGGATAGACAGTTTTACTGAAAGTGCCGATATAAATGACCGGAGCATCTGCCTCCAGTCCTTGCAAGGCAGGGATCGGCTGACCGGAAAAGCGAAATTCGCTGTCATAATCATCTTCCACGATCCAGCCACCTGCTGCTCGCGCCATGCCCAGCAAGCGCTGCCGACGGGACAGACTCATCACGGAGCCCAGCGGATACTGGTGGGAAGGGGTGACGAAGATCAACCGTGGCCGCCCGGTCACTTGCTCAGGTGGCACCATGCCTGCCTCATCCACCGCCATCGGGCAGATATTCACATTATTGACCCGCAAAATATTGCGAATACCCCAATAACCTGGCTCTTCAATCCAGGCATCGTCCCCCGGATTGCACAACATGCGGGTGACCAGATCGATAGCTTGATGCACCCCTTCGGTTATCAGGATCTGCTCTGGTTCACAGTGAACCGAGCGCGATACGCGCAGATAGTCCACTAACGCGCGCTGCAACTCCGGGCTCCCGCCCTGATTGCTGTAGGTCAGACATTGCACGGTCGGCTGGCGGCTGATATGAGCCTGGATCTTGCTGAGAATATGATGGGGGAATGCATTGACATCCGGGACGCCGGGGATAAATACCCCCCATTGTGCCGGACAGGCACTCGCATGTTGCAACAGCAAAGTACCCCGTTGCGACAATTCGGCTCGCGGTGGCTCAGCGCACACCCCAATCGGCGCAATGGTGGCAGACAAGCAACGGTCTGGCACGATTTCCGCGACGAAAGTGCCACTTCCCTGACGTGAATATACATACCCTTCAGCCTGCAACTGCTCATAAACCGTTAACACAGTGTTACGTGACAACCCCAGCTCTTGTGCCAGATCCCGCGACGCCAGCAGACGGCTGGCGGGAGGCAGGCTACCGTCCAGAATAGAGGTGCGAATGGCGTTATAGAGTCTCTTATGCAGCTTGTCAGCAGGCTGTTCACCGAGACGCTGCAGCAACAGGTCACCACTTAATGTGTGCAATTGGCCCTCTGAATTAATCAAAATTGGCTCTGGATTATAGAGCCACACCCTGTGTAAATAAAGACAACTGTTTCACCAGTGTTAACAATTTAACTTTCGCGCTATCTGAAATATGGAGAAAACTGATGCAAAATGCAGAACTGAATCAACGACGTCTGGCGGCTACCCCGCGCGGGATTGGTGTGATGTGCAGCTTTTACGCAGAGCGAGCCGACAACGCGACCTTGTGGGATGTGGAAGGCAATGAGGTGATCGATTTTGCATCAGGGATTGCCGTGCTCAATACTGGCCACCGTCACCCGAAGGTGATCGCCGCCATTGAGAAACAGTTGAAATCATTCACCCATACCGCTTACCAGATTGTGCCTTACGAGAGCTATATCTCGCTGGCAGAACGGATCAACGCCTTGGCCCCCATCGAAGGCATTTGTAAAACTGCCTTCTTCACTACCGGGGCAGAAGCCGTCGAAAATGCCGTCAAGATTGCCCGTGCGTACACCGGTCGCCCGGGTTTGATCACCTTTGGCGGGGGCTTCCATGGCCGCACCTACATGACCATGGCCCTGACTGGCAAAGTGGCCCCATACAAATTGGGTTTTGGCCCCTTCCCCGGCTCGGTATTTCACGGCCAGTATCCCAATGCGCTCTATGGCGTAAGTACCGAAGATGCCATACAGAGCCTGGAGCGCCTCTTTAAAGCCGACATCGACCCGCAACAGGTTGCCGCAATTGTGCTGGAGCCGGTTCAGGGGGAAGGTGGCTTTAACATTGCCCCGGCCGAGTTCATGCAGGCGCTGCGCTCATTGTGCGATCAACATGGCATCTTGCTGATTGCAGACGAGGTGCAAACCGGATTTGCCCGCACTGGCAAACTGTTTGCGATGGATCACTATGCGGTAAAACCGGACCTGATCACCATGGCGAAAAGCCTGGCAGGTGGCATGCCGTTATCTGCCGTGGCGGGCCGTGCTGATGTGATGGATGCTCCGGCTCCGGGTGGACTGGGTGGCACTTATGCCGGTAACCCGTTAGCTGTCGCCGCCGCGCTGGCCGTGCTGGATGTGATAGAAGAAGAACAGCTGTGCCAGCGGGCACAACGCCTCGGCCAGCACCTTGTGGAGACCCTGCAACAGGCCCGCAACCACTGCCCGGCCATTGCTGATATTCGGGCGCGAGGTTCCATGGTCGCCGTGGAGTTCAACGACCCGGCGACCGGAAAACCCTCTCCGGAGTTTACCCGCGAGGTACAGCAAAAAGCGCTGGAGGCTGGCCTGCTACTGCTCAGTTGCGGTGTAAACGGCAACGTGATCCGTTTTCTGTATCCACTGACCATTCCCGATGACCAGTTCAATCAGGCACTGGCGATCTTGTCGCGCATCCTGAACCAATAACCGTCATCCCCTGACAAACACCCACTCCCGACCTGCGACAAACAGCGTGCCTGCTTAATGGAGGGTTGCGTACCGAAGAGTCTGGAATATGACATGGCAGGCGTTAACCGCACGCTGATTTCCGACGACATGGCCCCGGCTGGTGACCTCACACCATCGGGGCCATGGGGGAAAGATTGCGGGTCGGCATCGACGAATATCTGGCACTTGAATACCAGCATATCGATGCAAGCAGTTAACCCTGACGATGCCACTAGTCACCGATGGCCCATGCCATCGCAGCTCAAAGGATGAGTTATGTCTTACGAAAATACCTGTATTTCTCC
Source organism: Aeromonas sp. MdU4 (assembly GCF_041929505.1). Classification (NCBI taxonomy): domain Bacteria; kingdom Pseudomonadati; phylum Pseudomonadota; class Gammaproteobacteria; order Aeromonadales; family Aeromonadaceae; genus Aeromonas; species Aeromonas sp. MdU4. Next base: position 47,291 of record NZ_JBHFMW010000020.1, read on the forward strand.
GGCAATGGCCGGGGAGCAGGCTTCTGCTCCCGCGAAATCACTGAGTTTCATCGAAGGCGTGGCAATGATTGTCGGCACCAATATCGGCGCTGGCGTGCTTTCCATTGCTTACGCGTCCAGCAAGGCAGGCTTTTTACCCTTGCTGTTCTGGCTGGTACTGGTTGGTTGCCTGACGACGATCACCATGCTGTACGTGGCTGAATCAACCCTGCGAACCCGCGACCATCTGCAACTGACCGGACTTGCCCAACGATATGTTGGTCACTATGGATCCTGTCTGATGTTTGCCTCGGTCTGTGTCAACAGCGTGGGGGCACTCACCGCCTACATGACCGGCAGCGGGAAATTATTGCAATCGCTGTTCGGTATTTCCCCGGCTCTTGGCAGCCTGTTATTTTTTATTCCGGCAGCGCTGGTGCTCTACCTGGGCCTGAAAGCAATCGGCCGTGGCGAAAAATTTATCAGTATTGGCATGGTCGTCATGCTCACAGTGCTGGTTGTAGCCTCCTTGTTGAAAGAGTCTGCCGAGATGCGCCATCTGCTGGATGGCGACTGGCGCTTTATGGTCCCGGTCTTCAACGTGGTGGTGTTCTGCTTCTCGGCTCAATATATTGTCCCCGAGATGGCTCGCGGCTTTGGCGATAAACCCGCGCAACTGCCCAAGGCCATTATCGTTGGCATGATCACGACATTTGTCATGCTGGCCGTCGTGCCCATGTCGGTCATTGTGCTCGGGGGGCAGGAGAATATATCCGATGTAGCCACCATCTCCTGGGGCCAGGCATTGGGGGAGTGGGCATTTTTCTCTGCCAACCTGTTTGCACTGTGCGCCATGCTCACCTCGTATTGGGGATTGGGCGGCAGCTTTCTAACCAATATTTTCGACAAATTCCAGCTGGGTGATGATGAGCAGCCACTCAAGCGTTTTGGGGTGTTATGCTTGGTGGTAATACCGCCGCTGTTTTTGGCTTATGGTGGTCTGGTCTCTTTTGTCAATGCACTCTATTTCGCCGGCGTATTCAGTGGCGTCATTCTGTCGGTCATGCCGATGCTGATTTTACGCGGGGCACGCAAACAGGGCGATCAAGTGCCACTCTGGCAATGTAACTGGATCACCCACCCCTTTTTACAGGCCAGCATTGTACTGCTCTATTTGGGTAGCGCCGTTTATGCCATCGCTTCACTATTTGGTTACTTGCCAGCGGGTTGGTGATTGCACGGTTAAAACAGGCAGCAGCCATCATGGCGGGTACGTCCAATAACCTTTAACCTTCTGGCGCCCTTGTCCGCATGTTGCGAGGCTGGACAGCAAACGGGGTTGCTTTGCCACAGCTCACCGCTTGCGCAATCAGAGGCGAGTCGCCCGCATGACAACCTGTGGCAGCGCCAGCTCATGCTGGGCCGCCACCAGTTGCAGCTCGTAGGCCCCCGCCAGCCAGGTCTGGGCCAATACCGCATCGACGCTGGCGTTGGTGCGCTCGAACGCCGCCACCGGGGTGCAACCGGCCAGCAGATTGGCCAGCATGGTGGCGCTCAGCTGATCGCCCACTCCGATGGGATGGCGAGCAAAGGGGTAGAGCGGGCGGGAGAGGTGAAACGTCCCCTCCTCGCACACCAGCAACATTTCGAAGCGGTCCATGGCAAACCCGGCCTTGCCCAGATGCTTGACCATCACCAGCTTGACCCCTTGTGCCCGCAGCTGCTGGCACGCCTCCACCGCCTCTGGCACATTGCGGATATCGCGGCCGGTGAGCTGTTCCAGCTCCAGCAGGTTAGGGGCCAGTATATCGGCGCAGGAGATCGCCCGGTTTTTCAGAAAATCGGCGACGCCGGGTGCCACTATGCACCCCTTGTCGGGATGACCCATTACAGGGTCACAAAAATAGAGGGCGTTTGGATTGAACGCCTTCAGTCTGGCCACCGCCGCCAGGATCTCCTCCCCCTGCTCGGCCGAGCCAAGGTAGCCGCTCAGCAACGCATTGCACTGTGCCAGTACGCCAATTTCCGCCAGCCCGTCCACCAGCTGGGCGATATGCCCCGCAGGCATCACCATCCCCTGCCAACCGGCGCTGTACTGGGTATGGTTGGAGAACTGCACCGTGTTCATCGGCCACACTTCGATGCCGAGGCGACGCATGGGAAATACGGCGGCGCTGTTGCCAGCACAGCCAAAGACTACGTGGGATTGAATGGAGAGCACTCGCTTCATGGTTGGCGACTCACGCAATAAGAACAGGAATTCCGGAGGGAAAAACGGGCCTTGCGGCCCGTTGTTGTCACTTTCGACTGTTGTCACTGTCGATTAACGCAGCACCTTGACGGTGTAGCTGCCATCGGCCTGACGATAGAGGCCGTGGATGTCGGTCTCGAAGCCCGGGTAGTGGGCACCGATCTCGCACAGCATCTCGAGGAACTCGAGCACTGGCAGAGAATCCTTGGTCACCATCTCGCCCGGCAGCACCAGCGGTACTCCCGGCGGGTACGGCAGGATCATGTTGGCGCTGATGCGGTCAACCATGTCACGCAACGGCACCTCTTCCAGATTGCCAGCCAGCTCCTGCTGCCAGGCGGCGTGCGGGGTCATCTTCATCTCCGGCAGCACGTCGAACGCCTTGAACATCAGCTCCGGCAGACGGTACTTGCTGGTCAGGTCATGAATCCGCTGCGCCAGCTCCTGAATGCGCATCCCTTCGTAGAAGCTCGGGTCTTCACGATAGAGGCTCGGCAGGATGCTCTTGATGGTCAGGTTCAGGTCATAGCCACGCTTGAACTCGGTCAGGGCGCGCAGCAGCTGCATCGCCTTGGACTGATCGATACCGATGGAGAAGAGGAACAGCATGTTGTACGGGCCGGTCTTCTCAACCACGATACCGCGCTCGTCCAGGAACTTGGAGACCAGAGAGGCAGGGATGCCCTTCTCCAGCAACTGGCCGTCACGCCCCATCCCCGGAGTCAGCAGGGTGACCTTGATCGGATCCAGGTACATGTGGTCATCGTCGATGCCGTTGAAACCATGCCAGTCATCTTTCGGATCCAGCTTCCAGCACTCGACGGTGTCGATGTTGTCCGGCTGCCATACGTCGAAGAACCAGCCTTCGCTCTGATCACGCAGACGCTTGATCTCTTTGCGGAAGGAGATGGCGCGATCGATGGAGTCCTTGATCAGACGCTTGCCGGTGTTGCCACGCATCATGGCGGCGGAGATCTCGGTCGATGCCACGATGCCGTACTGCGGCGAGGTGGAAGTGTGCATCATGAAGGCTTCGTTGAAGGTCTCTTCCTCCACGTCACCCTTGATGTGGATCATCGAGGCCTGGGAGAAGGCCGCCAGCAGCTTGTGGGTGGACTGGGTTTCGTAGAACACCTTGCCCGGCATCGCTTCACCGCTCATGCCGCACTTGCCTTCATAGATCGGGCTGAAGTTGGTGTAAGGCACCCAGGCACTGTCGAAGTGGATGTAAGGAGTATCCAGCGCTTCCTTGATGAAGCCGGTGTTGTAGAGCAGGCCATCATAGGTGGAGTTGGTGACTACGGCGTAACGGGGAGCCTGGGCACCCGGCGTCGCAGCAACCTTGGCAGCGATGGTGTCGCGGCTGAATTCGCTCTGCGGGATACCACCCAGAATGCCGTAAGCATTGCGGGTCGGACGGAAGTAGATCGGGGTCACGTCGTTCATCATCATCAGGTGAGTGAGCGACTTGTGGCAGTTACGGTCAACCAGCACAGTGCTGCCGGCTGGCGCGGAGTACATGCCGACGATCTTGTTGGCAGTGGAGGTGCCGTTGGTAACGATATAGGAGCGATCGGCGTTGAAGGTACGGGCGATGTACTCTTCGGCTTCCTTGTGCGGACCTGAGTGATCCAGCAGGGAGCCCAGCTCCGGCATGGAGATGGAGACGTCGGCCTTGAACGCGTTCGGGCCGTAGAAGTCATAGAAGATGCTGCCGGCCGGGCTCATCTGGAAGGCGGTACCGCCCATGTGACCCGGAGTACAGAAGGTGTATTTACCCTCTTCCACGTACTTGAACAGCGCCTTGGTAAACGGCGGCAGCAGGGCGTTTTTATACTCTTCGGTGGCCTGACCCATCTTGAGGGCGATGTCATCAGCCATGCCGAGACGGTACTCGAAGAAGTGCACGTTCAGACGCAGGTCGGTCAGGTGAATATCCAGGGTGGACTGGTCGTTGGCGAAGGCGAAGATCGGCAGCTTCTCGTTGCGATCGTGGATCTCCTTGCACAGGCCCAGCGAGTATTTGTCCCAGTCGAAGATGGCGCCGCAAACGCGGGGGTTCTTCTCAATCAGCTTCAGCAGATCGGCCACATCGACCGGATAAACAACCTCAAAGCCCTTGCGCTCGAGGGAGGCTTGCAGCTGGCGAATGGGTTCTTCTTTAAAGAAAACGCCCAGGTGGTTGAGGATGGCAATGATATTCATCGTAATGCTCCACACGTAAAGGGGCGCTCTCCATCAGGGATGGTGAGTGAAGAGCGCTCGGAAGATAAAAGGGGGATTTAGTTGCTGGGCTGTTCGTTCAGCAGTGCATCGTGCTGACGCAGACCCAGTTTTTTGGCGTAGAACATCAGGATGATGAGCGACACCACGAAGGTAGCTGTGAGGTTGGAACCCTTGGCACCCATCAGGGCTACCAAGCAGAAGACGCAGGCCACACCGGAGAAGATCATCGCGCCGATGCTGCGGGAGGTCATGCCCTCAAAGCGGATCAGGTTAATGCTGGAGTAGAAGTAGGGCAGCATGGTCAGCAATACCGCATCGGTGGTCAGCACGTTGAACAGATCGGCAGCGTGAGCGGACTGGGAGGTGAAGGCGGTCAGGCCGATCATCAGGGCAGTCATCTTGAGGGAGCCGAGGATCAGACCCTTCTTGGCCACACCGTTCTGGTCCAGTTCGCCGTAGATTTTCGGGAAGTTGCCATCATTGGCTGCACGCTTGCCCGCCTCGCCCACCAGCATCATCCAGGAACCGAGCGAGGTGAAACAGGCCAGGGCAGTGAAGGCGGAGACGAACGGAGCAGTCCAGCTGCCGAAGATGGCAGAAGAAGCCATGGCAAACGGGGCGCCGGAGGCGGCCACTTCACCGGCCGGGAACATGCCGCTGATCACCTGGGTAGAGAGGATGTAGATAACCCCCGCGATACCGGTACCCAGCATGGTGGCGAGCGGTACGGTGCGCTTCGGATTCTTCACCATGCCGGAGGAGACGGCGGCAGACTCGACGCCGACGAAGGACCACAGACAGATCAGCACGGCGCTGATGACGGCATGCAGATCGCTGCCGCTGGTAGTGTTCCAGTTCTGGCTGTAAATCGCGGAATCAAAGTGACCCCAGCCCACCAGCGCTGTGCCCACCACCGGCAGCAGGATCAGCACCAGACCCAGAGTACAGAGTCGGCTCACCCAGCTACCGCCAAGCAGGTTGACGAAAGTGAAGACCCAGACCGCCGCGATGGTGGCGATAGCTGCCGGGATCGGATCGTTGAGGATCGGGAAGAAGACCGAGAGGTAGGAGACGCCGGTAATGGCGATGGCCAGGTTACCGATCCAGTTGGCATGGTAGTAAAGCACACCGGTCTGGAAACCGAACACCGGAGAGATCTCGCCAGCGTAAGCAATGGGGCCACCCTCTTGCGGGTTCTTGGTAGCGAGGCGGGCAAATACGAAGGCGAGGCCCATGGCGCCTACCAGACAGATTGCCCAGCTAAAGACAGAGATGGAACCGATGGTGGCCAGTGCGGAAGGCAGCAGCGCAATACCACTCCCCATCATGTTGCCGGCCACCACACCTGTACAGGCGATAAGGCCAATCTTCTTGCTCGTATCTTGGGACATAAGATCTCCGGTTCTATAAAAGGTCGGGTCGTCACATACACATTTGGCGGAATGCCCCGCCAAAGAATGGGCACAGACTAGGCCTCTCATCCCCGAAAAACATAAGGAGCAGCTAACGGATAAAAATATGAGCCAACTTTTTTTGACGCCATTACCAATTAGATAAAAATCATTTAAAAACAGCACCTTGACGGTAGTGCATAGAGTTTTCCTGATAAAACCTTGATATCCGGCGAGCCAGTTTGGCGTTCTTGATAAGCCCCTTATCTCGCCGTCTTGATATTTTTCCTGATAACTCGCCGGATAAAGGGTCTCGCATAGCACCGACCACATCGTACCTGCCACATCCTTCGCGCACTCATGCCATCTCCAATAGCCACAATGGGCATGAGCATCGGCGCATATCGCCTCCACCGGTATCTGCCCGCGCTATCCCACCCGAGGTCGGCACAGCCCCCCCTGCGCACGCCCAACCCAGCGCGCCCAACAGGCAGCGGTTCTCCCGGGGGTCAGTGCCGCACAAGAAACTGCCACAGGGCAATATGGCCGGGGATAGCGGGCCAGATGGACAAGAGAGGAGAACAACCAGCAGATCAGCAGGGCGGCGAGTCAGTTCGATAGCTGCGCTGCGACAGGCCACAAAACAGCACAGGCCGCCCAAAGGCAGCCTGTGTGGGGGCCAGCCAGCACGACGCTGGCGGGCAAGTTGGTTATCAACGGGATTAGAAGAGCTTCACTTTGCTCTGACCCAACGCATTGAACAGTGCCGGAGCAAGGGTTTCCATATTGCTGTAGAAACCGAGTTGCTGGCAGAGCAGATAGGTCTGCTCGGTTGCCTCCATCAGGAAGGCCTGACTGTAGGCATCCCCCGCTGCCTCGGGGCGGCCATCCAGCTCCGCCAGCTTGCCCTGCAATATGTAGTAGAGCACCGAGCGACCGCGGCTTGCCGTCTTCTCCAGCAGATAGTCGGCCTGTTGCTGCTGACTGTTGAGAATGGCCTGCAGCGTCAACGCCTCCCACACCCGAGCAGGCAGCATACCGCTGTTTTGTACCACTCGGGCAAGGTGGGTGCCGATATCCTGCAGCCGTTCACTCTCGGATTGCCCTGCCAGCGTAGCCAGCGCCTCGCCAGCCAGATAGCGCTCCGCCAGCAGCAACGCTTGATCCGGCTGTGTGAGCAACGCCTGATCGAGCAGCTCGATGCCGCGCTTGAGCGCCACCGGATCCCGGCTGTTGATATAATACTGGGCCTCCATCATCGCCATCAGCGAGGCATCGTCGGTGGGCCAGCCGATACCCGGCTCGGCATCCGGCTGATCGAGCGCCCGCATCAGATCCCGGCTGCTCGCCTGCAGCACGCTATGCACGTTGTGGCGGCTGAACTGGTACTGATGGCTGAACAGTACCCGGTTGGTGTTGATGTTGCGGTACTCCAGATCGAGGTAGGTGCCTCGTGGCTGGCGGGTGACCCGCACGCTCAGCTCCTTGCCGGGCATAATGCCCCCCATCAGGTTGGTGGCACCATATTGCACCCGCAGCGGCGTGGCAGCGGCCACCTCCCCCATCAGGGCGCGGGTAATGCCGTCGGCAAGGCGCACGTTCTCGTTGTTGTCATCCATGCCGGAGTGAAAACGAAACACAAGCAGATTGGGATCCAGCATGGCATGCACCTGGGGGCTGGTGTGCTGATAGCCAAGCAGGCTGACGATGGTGACCAGCACGACCACCACGAATATATCAAAACCGATCAGCTTCCGGCGGCTGCGGGCATCCTTGGCATGGTTGGAAATGGCCCGGGTCAGTGGCCCGGCCGGGAAGGGGGTCACGGCCATTTGCGACTCGTCGACATCATCGAGTTCGGGCAAGCTCCCCTCGCAGAGAGTCGTATTGGGGAGAGGTGCAGGCGGCTCGTCAGCGCTCACCGCAGAGGGATCCTGCAGCGGGCGAACCGGCGCCACCAGCTTGTAGCCGCGCTTGGGCACGGTGACGATATAGTCGGTCGCATCGGTACGACCATCTTTGAGGATCTTGCGCAGCTCGAAGATGGACTGGGTCACCACCTGATCGGTCACCTCGGCGCCATCCCACACTTCGTTGATCAGCGCATCGCGACCAAACACGATACCGGCATGACGAGCGAGAAACCGCAGCAGATTGACCAATCTGGGTTCGAGGTAGACCTCGCGGTCGGGGCGGCACAACATGTTGTCGTCCACGCTCAGGGTCCAGTCATGGATCTCAAAAACCGATTCGCTCATGATTCACTCGCTACAGATGGTGACAATGCTCGATGAGAGTGACGCAGAACCTGGGCTGACTGAACGGAACAAGGCGCTGTCACCCAGAGGCGACAGATGAAAAGAGAACCGGAACAGTAACATCGCTGTGAGTCAGTCTGGCCAGGCCATCCTGTTTACGTCTGAAGGGCATCCTTGCGGGCATTCCGACCACCGGGATCGGAAAGCAGCACTTTAAGCAAAACGGGAGATGGATCCCACTTTTTTTGGCTATAAATCGCCGCTGAGTTGATCAGGCTCAGGTGATTTAGCAAAAAACGCGCCAATTGGTGCCAAGTGGGTAATGACAAAATAGCAGATAGCGGGGGAATGCCCCGCTATCTGGCTAGCAGCCTGGCTTTGCCAATAGCAAAGCAGGATCAGCAGTCCGCAATCACCACCACCAGCAACCGGCTTGGACCATGGGCACCATAGGCGAGGGTGCGCTGAATATCGGCCGTTTTGGAGGGGCCTGAAACCAGCAACAGATTGGTGGGCATGGCTTGCTGCCAAGCACCCTCTGCAACCCGATCGGCAAAGTTGTCGGAGATCGCCGAGGCGGCCAGCAACGCAATGTGGCAAGGGGGCACCAGCGAGAGGGTGCGCGGCTCGCCCTGATCGGGCCACAGCAACAGGGTTCCGGTATCGGCAATCGCCCCCAGGGTGTGAGTGATCCCCACCTGACAGGTCTCAAACAGGATATCTTTCCACTGTTCGAACGGACCATTGGGCACCAGCACATCTCGCCCGATACAGGCCCGTTGCACTGCGGATTCCCAGCGCCCGCCCCGACCAATTACCAGATGCTCGAACCCCTCCTGCTCCAGCCAGGCAGCCAAACTCTCGGCCAGCGTCGCCTCGGTCACGGTCAGAAGTTCGGCATGGGCCGCAGCAATGGTGGAGCAAAAACGGGTCAACCGCTCCTCGTCACTCGCACCGCGCCACGGACGCCAACCATGGGGCTGCAACGGCTGCGGCTCGACCACGCCGCGCAAGCGGTTCAAAATTGTCTCTCTGCTCGACATCTATTTCTCCTTGCGACGGCGCATGATCTGATTAAGGCTCACCGGAGCCGGTTTTGGCGCCTCGCGGCAAGAGGTCCAGGGCCCCAGATTGCTTGGCATGAGACCCCGTAACTTGCCCGCCATCCCCGCTGCGGTGTGATAGAGGCGAGGATGCGTCGCAGCAAATGCAAAGCCCCCCATCGCCATCTTCTCGATCCGGCTACCAGCCACCCCCTGCCCGCGCAGTGGTTCATGGGCCTTGAGTGCCTGATGTTTGGCATCGTGACGCAGCCGCTGCAGCAGATCCGGAATGGGGATCCGCACCGGACAGACATCGGCACAGGCGCCGCACAGCGTCGAGGCCGTCACCAGATCGCTGGTCTGCTCCAGCCCCAGCAGATGGGGTGAAATGATTTTGCCAATCGGGCCCGGGTAGACGGTGCCATAGGCGTGTCCGCCAATACGGGTATAGACGGGGCAGTGGTTCATGCAGGCCCCGCAGCGGATGCACTGCAGCGTCTTGATCAACTCCTCGTCACGGTAAGCCTGACTGCGGCCGTTATCGAGCAGCACCAGATGCACTTCATCCGGGCCGTCGAGTTCACCCTCCCGACGGGGGCCATTGATCATATTGAAATAGGTGGTGATCCGCTGCCCGATGGCCGAGCGGGTCACCGCGCTATAGAGCGGCGGCACATCGGCCAGCCACTCCACCACCTTCTCGATACCGGTGATGGCGACATGCACCTTGGGCACAGTGGTACACATGCGACCATTCCCCTCGTTCTCCAGCAGACAGAGGGTTCCGGTCTCGGCCACCGCAAAGTTGACACCGGAGAGCCCCATGCGAGCCGTGCGAAAATGCTCCCGCAGCACCCGCCGTCCGGTCTGGATCAGGGAGTCCACATCGGTGGTCGGGGTGAAGCCATCGAGATTCGCGGCGAAGGTATCGCTCACCTCCTGCTTGTTCTTGTGGATCGCGGGCATGATGATGTGAGAGGGGGTATCGCCATCAAGCTGAACAATAAACTCCCCCATGTCGGTCTCGAGGCAGTTCACCCCGTGGCGAGCCATCTCGTGGTTGAGCCCCACCTCCTCACTGACCATGGATTTGCCCTTGACCACGGTCGGTGCGGCGTGGCGCTTGGCAATATCCAGGATGATGCGGTTCGCCTCGGCCCCATCGACCGCCCAGTGCACCTGAATCCCATTTTTCTTGCAGTTGGCCTCAAGCAGCTCCAGCAACGCCGGCAGCTTGCTCAGACAACGCTGACGGATCTGCTCGGCCGCATCCCTGACCGCGGTTTCCTCTGCGGGATCAGGAAATGCCTCGCGACGCTTGTCGCGCAGATAGTCCATGGCACCGCGAAAGTTTTCGCGCAGCACCGGATCAGCCAGCGCCGCCTTGGCCTGGCCATGGAAACGCAGCGGAGAAAAATCAGCCATGGGTCACCTCCGGTTCACTGTGGTGCAGCAGAAAGCTGGCCAGATGGAGAGCAGGCAGATGCTGCCCCTGATAGGCAAGCGATCCCTTGATATTGAGCAGGCAACCCCAGTCGGCACTCACCAGCACCTTGGCTCCCGTGGCCAGCAGATGACGACTCTTGTCCTCGACCATCGCCTTGCTGATATGAGGGTGACGCACCGCGAAGGTGCCACCAAAGCCACAGCATTCGCTCTCATAATCCTGCTCGCACAGCTCAACCTGCTCCAGCTGGCCAAGCAAGGCTCGGGCCGTGGTATGCACCTGCATCTCGCGCCGCGCAGAACAGGAGGTATGCATCACGATCTTGGCGGCCTTCACCCCATGCCAGCGCACGCGGCAGACCTGAACCAGAAACTCGGTCAACTCGAATACCCGGTCACAAAACGCATTCACCTCGGCACTGCCCGGGAAAAGACGGCGATAGTCATGATGCATCATGCCGCCGCAGGAGCCCGACAACACCACCACCGGCCAGGGCTCGGGGAACAGCGCCATCTGGCTGGTCGCCACCTGGCGCGCCTCATCTTCATAACCCGAGGTATAGGCAGGTTGACCACAACAGGTCTGCTTCTCGACAAAATGGACCCGGATACCTTCGCGCTCCAGCAGCGCAATCGCATCGAGACCGGCCTCGGGATCAAACATATCCACCAGACAGGTGGCATAGAGATAGACATCGGTTGGCTTGACCGGATAGATCCGCCTTACATTCATCAACGGCACTCCTTCACTAGCAACAACAGCAACACATCCGGCGGACGGTCGCAGTGGGACGGGGCCAGTCCGGCGGCCTGCGGACAACAGGGACGCGGCAGGGGTCTGTTGGAGAACGTCTATCGACCACCTGCCGCACCGCTGTCATCTCTTATCGGGGCATCCCGCCCGGAGGAGATATAACGAGCACATCAGATACATGGTTAATGCGGAAACGACCTTACTCTGTTCATTTTTTGCGATATATGGAAATAATGAATAACATTTGTTCCAAAAAGTGTCATATATGGCCAGTACAGACGACTTGATCCTGTTCGCCCAAGTGGTTGAATGCGGCTCGTTCAGCAAGGTTGCAGAACAAAATTCCCTTACTAATTCAGCAGTTAGCAAACGCATCGCTCGTCTGGAAGAGGAGCTGGGGGTGCAACTGCTCTACCGGACGACCCGCCGCCTGACCCTCAGCGAGGCGGGCAAGACCCTCTATCAGGGTGCCAGAAATGTGAAGGCTGCCGCATTTGACGCCTTCAATACCGTCGTCGGTTTTGGCGAAAATATCAGCGGACATCTGCGCATGTCTGTGCCGACCATCTCGGGGGAGCTGTTACTGGCCGATACCGTGGCCGAATTTTGTTCCCTGCATCCGGGCCTCACCGTCGAAATGTCCCTCGACAATCGCTTCGTCAATCTGCTGGAAGAGGGGTTCGATCTGGTGATCCGCACCGGCCATCTGGAGGACTCCAGCCTGATCGCCCGCCATATCCTCGACTCGCAGTGGGTGATCTGCGCAGCGCCTGCCTATATCCGTCAGTTCGGTTGGCCCAAAGCTCCGGAAGAGCTGCAGCAGCACAACTGCCTGCGCTACGCCTACCAAAGCAGTGGCGCCTCGGAGTGGGAGTTCAAGGGGGGGCGAGGCAACTACATGGTTTCGGTCTGCGGCAACTTCTCGACCGACAACGCCAGCGCACTGCGCAAGGCGGCTCTGGGCGGGCGCGGCATCGTCTATGTGCCACGCTGTCTGGTCTATGACGATTTGATGGCCGGGGATTTGGTCGATCTCTTCCCCGAGCAGGTGGGCAAGCGGCTCGGTGTCTACGCGGTCTACCCTTTCACCCGCCAGCCACCACGCAAGATCCGCCTGCTTATCGAACATATCCGCCAACGTTATCTGGCCATCGAGCACATCTTCATCTGAGAGGCTCACAGACCGTCTTCAATTGCAGCGCGGTTCGGCAGTTCATATAATCGACGCACCGTGCCATAACAAAACACAAGGAGGTAAAAAATGGTTATCCAAGCGTGTCCGATGTTCTCGGCTCGCCTGTTCGGCACATTCGCCTGCTCTTGCCTGCATACCATCGCGCTGCGATAGCGGGTTCGAGCAAAGCCGACTCCCCTCCATACCGAGACTTTTCTCGACTCTGCCGTTGTCGCCAGCGCTCCTGATGACAGGGATTTCCGATCCCGCGATTTAAGAGAGCAAGAGCATGACAACCCTGATGAGTACCCATTCCCTGCAGATGAGTGCGGGGCACCTTCCGTTATTTGACCATATCGAACTCGGCATTCGTGCAGGCGATAGGCTCGGCCTTGTCGGTGCCAACGGCTGCGGCAAGAGCACATTGCTGACGCTGCTGGCGGGCGAGCGCACGCCTCAGGCCGGTCGGATCGTGCAGGCCGCCGCCTGCCGCTGCGAGTTCGTGGCCCAGCAACTGCCCGCCAGGCTTTCAACCCTCAGCACCCGCGCCGTGCTGTTTGACGCGCTGGCCAATGACCCCGCCGCCGAATGGCAGGTGGATAAGCTGCTGGCCGAGCTGCAGCTGGAGGCCCAGGCCGCGCTGCCGGTCAGTGCCCTGAGCGGCGGCCAGCACAGCCGGCTGCAGATAGGCCGCGCCCTGCTGCGCCAACCCAATCTGCTGTTGCTTGATGAGCCCAGCAACCATCTGGATCTGCCCGCCCTGCTCTGGCTCGAACAGTTTCTGCTGGGCTGGCGCGGCGCCTTCGTGCTGGTCTCCCACGACGGCCGTCTGCTGGACCGGGTCACCGAGCAGACCCTGATCCTGCGCGATGGCCAGTTGCACCGCTTCGCCCTGCCCTGCAGCCAGGCGCGGGCGATGCTGGCCGCCGAGGATGAGCAGGCCCGCCTGCGCCGGGCCGACGAGCAAAAGGAGATCGACCGTCTGAGCGCCAGCAGCAAGCGCCTCGCCATCTGGGGGCGGGAGCTGACAACGAGAAGCTGGTGCGCCAGGCCAAGTCCATGGAGAAACGCATCGCCCGCCTGCAGGAGGAGCAGAGCCAGGTCGCGGCGCTGGCCCCTTGGCGGCTCGAGCTGCGCGGAGTGAGCCTGCCTGCCGACACGCTGCTGCGACTGGAGGCCCTCGACGTATCGCCAGCGCCAGCATTGCCGCCGCTGCTGCGCGCCGAAGGGCTCTGGCTGCGGGCGGGAGACAAGGTCGCCCTGCTCGGCGCCAACGGCACCGGCAAGTCCTCCCTGTTGCGCCAGTGCTGGCGCGAGCTGGCCACGCAGAGCCCGCAGACAGGCTGGTACTGCCACCCCGGTGCCAGCATCGCCTATTACGATCAATCCCTGCAGCAGCTGGCTGACGACGCCCCCCTGATTGACGCCCTCTACCCGCTCGCCCCTCTGCCAGAGCCCACGCGGCGTCAGGCGCTGATCCGGGCGGGCTTCCCCTATGCCCGCCACGGCCAGCAGGTGCACACCTTGAGCGGAGGCGAGCGGGCACGGCTGCTGTTTCTCGCCCTGTCGCTCGGCAGCCACCATATGCTCTGGCTCGACGAACCCACCAACCACATGGATCTGGCGGGCAAGGAGGAGCTGGCCGAGGCCATTGCCGCCTTCCCCGGAGGCGTGTTGCTGGTCTCCCACGATCGGGAGCTGATCGAGCGCAGCTGCAACCGCTTCTGGTTGATCAGAGACGGCCGCATCCAGGAGGCTCACAGCGCTGAGCGCGCCTATGCCGAACTGCTGGACGCAGAGGTCTCGCCTCTGCAACCGACCAGCGATACGCAAACAGCCGTGCACCTCCGCTCTACCTGCCAAGGGGAGGATGAAGAGATGCTGCTGGCACGCTGGTATGAGCTCGACGCCCTGCTCACCGCCGATCTGGCCCGCAAGCCGCGCCACCAGACTCCGCGCCTGCAACAGCAGTGGCGTGACGAACTGCGGCAGCTAAGCGGTTTGCTGGGCTTGAGCCATCGCTGAGCCATACCGCCATACCTCTGTACAACCGCTTACTGACACGGGTGGCCAGCGTTGGCCACCCACAAGGAGAAGAGAATGAACACACTGCAAGGGGACGTCATCCGGCTCGACCCTGTGATGGATGCCGACCTGCCCCATATCTACCGCGGCCTGTCGGATCCACGGGTCGTCGCCTATTACGGCGTCAGCTACAACAGCCTGACCGCGTGCCAAGCCCAGATGGAGTGGTATGCCGAGCTGACCCGCACCGGCCGCGGCGCCTGGCACCTCGTTCGCGACCGGCACACGGGCGAACCGCTGGGCGCCATCGGCTACAACGATGCCGACCCGACTCACCGGCGAGCCGAGCTGGGCTACTGGCTCTATCCCGAGCATTGGGGCAAGGGGGTGATGAGTGCGGCGCTGCGGCTGTGGCTGCCGCTCACTTACCGCACCACCGAGCTGCACCGGCTGGTAGCTGTGGTGGAGGAGCCCAACCTCCCCTCCGCCCGCCTGCTCGAGCGGGTCGGCTTTCACTATGAAGGCACCGCGCGGGAGTGCGAACGCAAGGGGGATAGCTTCATCTCCCTGCGCCACTACGCCATCTTGCGCAGCGACCTGCCCGCCAGCCTGTAACCAGCAACAAAAGCCCCGCACCTGGGGACTGCGGGGCTTTTTGTCGGTCGGCTACTTGATGGCGCAGACACCCTCATCGGACGCCGAGCGGCGGCGTCTGCGCCGCCACAACGAGAAGCCGCCATAAGCCAGACTCAGCACGACGGCATAGAGCACCTGGGAAGCGAGCGCCACCAGCACCAGAGCACAGAGCAGCACACTCACCCCCGCCAGCCCCTTGCCCACGCCACTCAGCAGGCGCCAGCCCGCCGCCATGCAGAGCAGGTAGACCAGCACGAAGTTGCCGTTGGCGTAGCGGATCAGCTCATCGAGGGGCAGTCGCAGCCAGATGATGAGGGTGATGCAAAGCAGACAGATGGCGAGCACCAGACCGAGCGCCCGCAGCGGCGCACCGCGCGCAGTGAGGCGGGCCAGCGAGACCGGCAGCTTGCCTTCGCGCGCCATGCTCCAGATCAGCCGGGCAAAACCCTGAATGTAGATGTTGATGCTGGCAAAACAGGAGAGGTAACCGAGCACCGCCACCAGCCACTTGGCGGTGGGGCCAAACAGCAGCGCCAACAGGGAGGGAATGGCGGTGGCGTTTTTCGCCTCATCGCCATAGAGGCCATATTTGAGCACCACCAGCGAGTGGATCCAGTAGATGAGCCCCGCCAGCAGCACCCCGCCGAGCAGGGCGATGGGGTAATCCCGCTCCGGCCGTTTGAACTCCTCCCCCATATGGGCGAAAGCTTCCAGCCCGACGAAACACCAGAACATCACCGCCAGCGCGGTAGCCATGGCAGGCAACTCGTCCGTCGTCGGCAGCGGCCGGACCGCATCGCGCCAGCTCACCTCCCCCTTGAACCAGATAAGCAGGGTCAGCCCCAGAATGGCCAAGGCGATCAGCAGTTGCAGGTTGCCAGAGGAGCGCGCCCCGCGCAGCCCCAGCAGAAATACCCCGAGCAGGGTGAGCAGCTGGATGGCCCACAAGGTCCACTCCCCCATCTCGAACAGGGCGTGCCAGAAACCGGCGGCAATCATCAGGGCGGCGGGCAGGCCCACCGGCAGCACCGCCAGAAAGAGGAAGGCGGAGAAGCGCTCGGCGCCGTTGCCAAAGGCGAGGCCAATCAGATGCGGCGCCCCGCCCGCGTGGGGATAACGGCGGCCGAGGCGAGCGAAGGTAAAGGCGATGGGCAGTACCAGCGCAATCAGCAGCAACCAGGCCCAGAGCGAGGCCCCGCCCGCCAGCGAGGCGGCGGTCGCCGGTACCACGAAGATCCCGGTGCCGAGCAGCGAGGTGGCGAGCAGCCCCATCCCCTGCCAGAGCCCGAGATCCTTTTTCAACCCAGACATATCCTTTTGTCCTGACTAAAAAAACATCCCGCCATGTTAGGCCTGCCCCGCCCCTTTGTTAAGCACGATGGCGAGAATATGCACTGCTTTATTCAGGCTCGGGTTCCGATTGCAGGGACTCGGCCAGAAAATCTCCCAGCAGGGTGATCTTGAGCACCTGACGGCGCGCCGCCGGGTAGATGAAGTAGAGAGTCTTGGCAGGGATCCGGTAGCGACTGAGCAAGGGGTGCAGACGCCCCATGGCGATATGGTCACGCACCTGATCGGCTGGCTGCAAAGTGATGCCAGCCCCTGCCAGTGCGGCAGTCAGCAGTGCTGGCCAGTGGTTGATACGCAGGCGCGAGGCGACCCGCACCTCCTCGCTCTGGCCATCCTCGCCAACAAACTGCCAGCGCTCGTGCTCGCCCCAGTTGCCGTGCAGACACTGGTGGCGAGCGAGATCGGCAGGGTGACGGGGCACGCCGTGGCGATTGAGGTAGTCGGGCGCCGCGCAAAGGCGGTAGTGCTGGGTCAGCAGCGGGCGGGCGATCAGCGCCTCATCCTGCGGACGCAGGGTACGGATGGCGGCGTCGAACCCCTCCTCCACCAGATCAACCCAGCGCGGGGTAAGTTGCAGATCCAGCTCCAGCTTGGGATAACGGTCGAGGAAGGCGGGCAGCAGCGGCAGCAACCGGTGGTGGCCAAAGCTGAGGGGGGCGGCAATGCGCAGCCGTCCGGCGGGCTCGGCCAGCAGGTTCTGGGTCAGCGACTCGGTCTGTGCCAGCTCCTCCAGCACCCGCTGACAACGGGCCAGAAAGAGCTGACCCAACTCGGTCAGGGCTTGCTGGCGGGTGGTCTTGTGAAACAGCTTGCCCCCGAGCCACAGTTCCAGCCCCTGCACATGTTTGCCCACCATCTGGGGGCTGATCCCCTCCTCGCTCGCCACCGCGCTGTAGGAGCCGAGATCCACCACCCGGGTGAAGATACGCATGCTGGTCAATCGGTCCACAACCCCTCCTTTTTACCCGTTTCAAGGCCATTTGGCCCGCCACAAGTGCCCAGATTCACAACTGATAGTTTAGTAAGAAATGGATTTTAGCCAATTTATCGCATGTTTAGTTACCAATATAGTGGCCAGCAACGTCACCCAACAGGACATATATCCATGAAAAGTACCTATCTGGCCGCGCTACTGGTCGGTCTGCTGGCCAGCGGTGTCAGTCAGGCTGCCGAAAGTCGCTTTATCAACACCCAGCAGAATGCCCCCGTTGCCGCCACCCTGACCAAGACTCAAGCCCAGCCCGATATCTTCCGGGTCAGCCTGCTCGGCACCGGCACCCCGGTGCCCCAGATCAGCCGGGGCGGTTACAGCACCCTGGTCGAGGCGGGCAACCAGAAGCTGGTGTTCGACTTTGGCCGCAACTCCACCACCCGATTGTGGCAGTTGCATATTCCCATCGGCCGGGTCAACGCCTTCTTCCTCACCCACTTCCACTCCGACCACACCAACGGACTGGCGGATCTCTGGCTGACCGGCTGGCTGCAACCGGCCTATGGCCAGCGCCACGCGCCGATGGAACTTTACGGGCCCAAGGGCACCACCGCCCTCGCGAGCGGCCTGCAGCAGGCCTATGCCACCGACATCGCCACCCGGGTCAAGGATGAGGGAACGCCGCTGGACGGAGTGGAGATCAACAGCCACGAGGTCACCGCCGGGGTGGTCTACAACCATAACGGAGTCAAGGTGACTGCCTTTGACAACGACCACGGGGTCAACATCAAGCCGTCATTCGGCTATCGCATCGACTACCACGGCCACAGCGTGGTGCTCTCCGGCGATACCCGCTACAGCCCGCAGGTGGTGAAAGAGGCCAAGGGGGCGGATCTGCTGGTGCACTGCGTCTCCATGACCTCCGCCGCCCGGATGAAAGCCAACCCCGGCTATAAGGCGATCGCCGGTCACCTTGCCTCCCCCGAGCAGGCAGCCCGCGTTCTCAACGAAGCCAAACCGGCGCTGACCGTGTTCAGCCATATCGGTCTCAATGGCCAGATCACGGTGAAGGATTTGGCGCAGGATCTGCGTACCCGCTACTCGGGTCCCTTCGTCATCGGCAATGACCTGATGCAGATTGACCTGCCCACCACGGCCTCCGGCAAGGGCTACGCTCTCTGGCAAGCGGAGAACATCGACAACGCCCAGCCCTGAATTTCGGCCAGAAAAAAAGCCGCCTCTTGCGAGGCGGCTTCTTCATTCAACAAGGTAATCGAGGTTATCAGGCAATCAGCTTGTAGATGATACCGGACATGGCGATCAGGCCAATCAGGGTCACGAAGCCGTTGCTGATGTTGCCAGCGTATTTGCGCATGGCCGGAACCTTGGCGATGGCGTACATCGGCATCAGGAACAGCAGCATTGCGATGATGGGGCCGCCCAGGTCTTCGATCATGCCGAGGATGCTCGGGTTGATGGTGGCGATAGCCCAGGTGGTCAGGATCATGAACACCGCAGTGATTTTGTTCAGCTGCTTGCTGTCAACGTTCTTGCCCTTCTCACGCAGCGCCTTGGCCATCAGGCCGTTCATGCCCTCTTGCGCACCCAGGTAGTGACCCAGGAAGGATTTGCTGATGGCAACCATGGCGATCAACGGAGCCACAGTGGCGATAACCGGGTTGTCGAAGTGGTTGGCCAGGTAGGACAGGATGGAGATGTTCTGCTCTTTGGCAGCAGCCAGGTCAGCCGGGGAGAGGCTCAGTACGCAGCTGAATACGAAGAACATAACGGTCATCACCATCATGACGTGGGCGCCCAGCAGGATGTTGCTGCACTTCTTCTCGGCACCTTCACCGTAACGACCTTTGTTGTCCACCGCGAAGGAGGAGATGATCGGGGAGTGGTTGAAGGAGAACACCATAACCGGGATAGCCAGCCACAGGGTCTTGATGAAGTCACCGTTGAAGGCGTCACCCAGAGCCGGAGCTTCAGTGATGATGGCACCGTTCCAATGCGGGATCAGGTAGAACGCCAGACCCATCAGGGTGATCACGAACGGGAATACCAGCACGCTCATCGCTTTGACGATAACCTGGCCGCCCAGACGAACAACCGCCATCAGACCGAGGATCAGCGCCAGTGACAGAACGGCACGGGGAGGTGCAGACATGCCCAGCTGGTGAACAATCACGCTCTCGACGGTGTTGGTGATGGCAACTGAATACATCAGTACGATCGGGTAGATGGCGAAGAAGTAGAGCAGGGTGATGAATTTGCCTGCGGTCTTGCCGAAGTGCTCTTCTACTACTTCAGTGATGTCGCCATCACGGGTAGAGCCGGACAGCACGAAGCGAGCCAGACCACGGTGAGCGAAGAAAGTCAGCGGCAGAGCCAGGATCAACATGGCAACCAGCGGCCACAGACCACCTACACCGGCGTTGATTGGCAGGAAGAGCACACCGGCACCGATCGCGGTACCGTACAGACCCAGCATCCAGACCACATCGGCCTTGTTGATGCCACGGGAAGTGTTGCTGGCTAAACGACCATCAGCTGCAATATTCATGTCAGACATACGTTGTTCCTGTCATCTAGGAAAAATGGGATTCTTGTTTGTTCGAGCCTTGGCCCGGTTCCATCTCCCTGGAACGCCTGCTTTTCATCCTTGTTGCTCTCACGCCCCGGCAATCTGGTCATCACTCCATGTAACAACAAGAATGCAACAAACAACGGCATGAGTTTTTGACTCTGAGGGAGGACTCCTGCTTGCCTTAACAACTCGACAACATGCGTCTCTCTCGATGGGGTGACTTTAATTAAATGACCCTATTAATCACAGCGTTTTTTTGAATTAATCAACCAAAGTTTGATTGGGGTCGCCTTTCGGACGACCTGGATCACATTGAAAACGCCATATTGTGAGTTTTTTTTAACATTTCAATTTAGTTTCACAAGATTCAATGGATTTTGAATGACTACATTTACGCAACATTCACTCATTTTCGAGTGGATTGTGTGCAGCACGCCCATGGCGTACCCTTGTGATTCACGCCTATTTGTTGATTGATGATGACTATTACCCGTACCGATCTCGCCGAACTGGCGGTGTTTGCCGCCGTCGCCCGCCACCGCAGTTTCAGCAAAGCCGCCCTCGAACTCGGGGTCTCCGCCTCTGCCCTGAGCCATAGCCTGAAAGGATTGGAAGAGCGGCTGGGAGTGCGGTTGCTCAACCGCAGCACCCGCGCCGTAGTGCCGACCGAAGCTGGCCAGCGGCTGCTCAAGCAGTTGTTACCCACCCTTAACACTCTGGAAGAGGCGCTCAGCGAGCTGGCCCGCAACAGCGACGAACCGGTGGGGCGACTCAAACTCTGCGCCCCGCGTGGCGCCATCGACAGCCTGCTGGCGCCGGTGCTGATCGACTATTTGCGCCGTTATCCGAGAATGCAGGTGGAGGTGGTGGAACAGGAGCTGATGCCCCGGCTGATTGAAGATGGCTACGATGCCGCGCTTTTTTACGGCGATCTGCTGCCCAAGGAGATGATCGGCATCCCCCTCGGCCTGCCCCAGCGCTATCTGGTGGTGGGCTCCCCCGCCTATCTGGCGAAGCATGGCGCACCAGAACATCCGAGCGAACTGAGCCGCCACGCCTGCATCGGTTATCGCCTTACCCCGCACCACCACTATCGCTGGGCCTTTGCCGCCGACGGCAACATGCTGGAGATTGAAGTGACCGGGCCGCTCACCACCAGCACCCCGGCACTCTATCTGGGGGCCGCCGAGGCGGGGCTGGGACTGGCCTATTGCCTGGAAGAGGAGGTGAGCCAGAAAGTGGCAGAGGGGAAACTCATCACGGTGCTGGAACCCTGGTGCCCCACCTTTGCCGGTTTCTACCTCTTCTATCCCAGTCGGCACCAGCTCGGCAGCGGCCTGCGCATTCTGATCGACATGCTCAAGGCCCACTACCAACACCCCGGATTAATGAGTGATACTCAGCAATTCATCAAGTGAAACCCTGATTATCATCAAATAAGTATTAATCTAGACTAACTGTTCGATAATCGAGCTCCCCGAGAGAACAGATATGTCAGCTTATTTAACACTGCGACAACGGGCGATGACCCGTCGCTTCTGGGCTTACGCCCTCCCCTCGATCCTTGCCATGCTGGTGTCGGGGGCCTACTACCTCATCGACGGCATCTTCGTCGGTCACTATGTCGGCGCCGCAGGCCTCGCCGGGATCAACCTGGTCTATCCGGTCATCATGGTGCTGATCGGGCTGGCCGCCATGATCAGCATGGGGGCGGCCACCGCCATCTCCTTCCAGCAAGGGGCGAAAAACGACACGCTGGCTCGTCAGGCGCTGGTCAATGCCCTCTGGCTGCTGGCCGGGCTCGGGATCATTGCGCCGGGTCTGCTCTATTACACCCACACCGATATCCTGCTGGGGCTCGGGATTGAACAGGGCACCGACACCTGGAAACAGGCGAGTGACTACCTCACCTGGATCGGCGGCGGTACCCTGCTGCTGGCCAGCAATCTGGCGGTTCCCTATCTGCTGCGCAACGATGGCCGCCCGAAGCTGGCCATGGTGCTGGTGAGCGGCGGCGCCGTGCTCAACATCCTCCTTAACTATGTGATGGTGGCCCAACTGGGATTGGGCTTGATCGGTACCGCCCAGGCGACCCTGATGGCCGAAGGTGCGGTGAGCCTGATCGGCCTTGGCTACGTCTTTACCCCCTGGGCCCGACTGCGCCTCAGCTGGCGAGATCTGGTGCCCAACCTCCCCGCCATGCCGAACCTGCTCTTTACCGGTTTGCCGAGCCTGATCGCCCAGTTCAACCTCGGGCTGCTGCTGATGCTGCACAACAGCCAATTGATGGTGTATGGCAATGTGAAGGATCTGGCTGGCTTTACCGTGGCCGGTTACACCGAGGCGGTCTTTATCGTTATCCTGCAGGGGCTGGCCTTCGGCATTCAGCCGCTCATCAGCAAGGCGGCGGGGGCCAAGCGCCATCGCAACCTCAAGTACCTGATGGAGATGGGGCTCAAGTTCACCTTTATCTACGGCATGGTGGTGTGGCTCACCATCCAGCTGCTGCCGGGACAGGTCGCCATGCTCTATACCGGCGACAAGGATCCCGAACTGCTGGCCGCCGCCATCAGCAGCCTGACCCTCAACCTCGGCGCCATTCCGCTGGAGGGGATCATCATGTTCGGCATCGTGCTGCTGCAATCCATGGCGCGCACCCGACAGGCACTGGTCATCTCCATCGCCAAAACCGTGCTGCTGCTGCCGCTCATCTTCCTGCTGCCGCAACAGTGGGGGCGTGATGGGGTGCTGATGGCCCAGCCCGCCACCGTACTGCTGCTCACCCTGCCGCTCTGCTGGCTGCTGTGGCGCGAGTGGCTACGCCTGAAAGTGGCTTGCGCGCCAAAAGCCAAGCGCCGCCCGCAACCGGCCCGTGCTCGCGCTGCCGTCCAACTGGTCCGCTGAGGCAGTCATAGAACCAATAAAAAACCGGCATCCTCTGATGCCGGTTTTGCTATCTAGACTTCCCGTCCATCGCGTACCTATAAAGAAGCCTCCACAAGGGAGGCTTCTCTTATTTTTTGGGTCAGCCCGATCTGGCTGTCACCGCTTGCAGGGCGTCGCTGTTTACTTGACAGTCACCCGGGCAAACTTGCGCTTACCGACCTGATAAACGGCGGTACCGGCACCGATGAGTGCCTTGCCATCTTCCAGCTTCTCGCCATCAACCTTGACCGCGCCCTGCTTGATCATCCGCAGTGCTTCGGAGGTGGTAGCCACCAGATCGGCATCTTTCAGCAGGTTGGCAATGGCCAGACCTTCCCCTTCCAGAGCCAGCTCCACTTCCGGCATTTCGTCCGGAATGGCGTTCTTGGAGAAGCGCTGAGTGAAATCTTCGTGGGCCGCTTCGGCCGCCGCTTCGTCGTGATAACGGGCGATGATCTCTTTGGCCAGCCAGATCTTCACGTCGCGCGGGTTGAGAGTACCGGCGGCGATGCCTGCCTTGAACCCTTCGATTTCAGAGAGCGGACGGAAGGAGAGCAGCTCGTAGTAGTTCCACATCAGATCGTCGGTGATGGACATGATCTTGCCGAACATCTCGCCCGGGGCATCGTGTACGCCGATATAGTTGGCTGCGGACTTGGACATCTTCTTGACGCCATCCAGGCCCACCAGCAGCGGCATCATCAGCACGCACTGGGTCGCCATGCCGGCATCTTTTTGCAGCTCGCGGCCCATCAGCAGGTTGAACTTCTGATCGGTACCGCCCAGCTCGACATCCGCCTTCAGCGCAACCGAGTCATAGCCTTGCAGCAGCGGATAGAGGAATTCGTGAATCGCGATGGATTGGCCGCCGGTGTAGCGCTTTTTGAAGTCATCGCGCTCCATCATGCGGGCCACGGTCTGCTTGGCCGCCAGCTTGATCATGCCGGTCGCGCCCAGCTCACTCAGCCAGGTCGAGTTGTACTCGATGCGGGTCTTGGCCGGATCGAGGATCTTGAACGCCTGCTCGGCATAGGTGAGGGCGTTGTGCTTGATGGCCTCTTCGGAGAGCGGCGGACGGGTCGCATTCTTGCCGGAGGGATCGCCCACCATGGCAGTGAAATCGCCGATCAGCAGGATCACTTCATGGCCCAGATCCTGGAAGGTCTTCAGCTTGTTGAGGATCACGGTATGACCCAGGTGAATGTCGGGGGCCGTCGGGTCCATGCCCAACTTGATGCGCAGCGGGCGCCCTTCCTTCAACTTGGCGACAAGTTCTTCTTCAACCAGAATTTCTTCCGCTCCGCGCTTGATCTCGGCTAGCGCCACCTCGAGCTGGGACATTTTTTGACTCTCCATCACGATTCCACAGGGCCAAACATCTTACTGGAATGGCGGGCCAATTGGAAAGGCTGTAAAATCTGTCCATTCTGCCCGACTTCATCAACTTTCCATGGTTATTTGGCACGCCTTCAACTCCCTCCCCCACTGGCACCGCAAGATGGTGCTGATTTTGAGCATCATGATCATGATGCTGGCTGCCTGGCCAAGCGAACAGGCGGTGGCAACACGGGTCGATGAAAACGGCAACGAGATTGCGCTGCAGGAAGAGGGCTCGGACGATAAGCAGCCCTCTGCCGACATCAGCGCCGATGCCCAACAACCGCTCACCCCGCCCAAGCCCACCTATATCACCAAGCAGGTGAAGGTACGCAGTGGCGACAACATGGGGGTGATCTTCCAGCGCATTGGCCTGAGCACCACCGATCTGCACCTGATCGATCAGCTCGATGGCAGCGATCCCCTGCGCATGCTGCAACCGGGACAGGAGCTCACCTTCAAACTGACCGAAGATGGCCAGTTGCACAGCCTCTACTACCCCCACAGCCTCGAACAGGCGCTCAAGGTGAGCCGCAAGGACGATACCTTCGTCGCCCGCAACGTCAAGATTGCCCTCGACACCCGCGAACAGGTCAGCAAGGGGGAGATCCGCTCCAGCTTCTGGGGCGCGGCGGTCGATGCGGGGATGACCGAAGATCAGATCATGGACTTGGCCGCCATCTTCGGCTGGGACATCGACTTTGCTCAGGATCTGCAACCGGGGGACAGCTTCCGGGTGGTCTACGAAGACAAGTTCCGCGACGACGAGCGGGTTGCCTCCGGCGATATTCTGGCTGCCGAGTTCGTCAACCAGGGCACCGCCTACCGCGCCGTGCTCAATGAAGATGGCAACTACTACACCCCGGAAGGCAAAGCGATGCGCAAGAGCTTCCTGCGCGCGCCGGTCAACTTCAAATACATCAGCTCCAACTTCAATCCGCGCCGCCTCCATCCGGTGACCGGCAAGATCCGCCCCCACAACGGCATCGACTATGTGGCGCCGGTAGGCACCCCCATCATGGCGGCAGGCTCTGGCAGCGTGGTGGCCGCCGGTTACAACCAGTTCAACGGCAACTACGTCTTTATCAAGCACGCTGGCAACTATGTGACCAAGTACCTGCACCTCTCCAAGCGAACCGTCAACAAGGGGCAGCGGGTGAAGCAGGGCCAGACCATTGGTCTGCTCGGCGGTACTGGCCGGGTCACCGGCCCCCATCTGCACTACGAGTTCGTGGTGGGCGGCGTACACAAAAACCCGCGCACCCTTACCCTGCCGCAGGCGGAATCCCTGAGCGGCCGCGAGCTGGCCAACTTCAGAAAACTGGCGACACCGCAACTGGCCAAGCTCGCCAGCCCCGAGCTGCAGCTGGCCCAGAACAAGCGGGAGAGCCGCGGTAGTTGAGCGACCACGGGCTCTCAATCTCACACAACAGGTCTACAACGGCAGAGCGGGAGATCCCCCCTCTGCCAAGCAGCGCGTTTTCCCGAAAACAAGGTTGAGGAAAGTTCATGGCTGAGCGTTATATCGGATTGATGTCTGGCACCAGCATGGACGGTATCGACGCCGTGCTGGTGCAGATCGACGGGGATCAACTACGGGTCGAGGCGGCCCTCAGCCACCCCTGGCCAACCGCGCACGAGCTGCATGAGCTCTGCACCCCGGGCGACAACGAGATCGACCGCATGGGGGTGGCCGACAATCAGGTGGCCCGCGAATTTGCCGCCGCCACTCACGCTCTGCTGGCCAAAGCGGGTCTGACCCCCAAAGACATTCGTGCCATCGGCAGCCACGGTCAGACCATCCGCCACCGCCCCCAGCTTGGCTTTACCCTGCAGATCGGCAACGCGGCCCTGCTGGCGGCGCTGACCGGCATCGACGTCATCGCCGATTTTCGCACCATGGATATGGCCCTCGGCGGTCAGGGGGCACCGCTGGTACCCGCTTTCCACCAGGCCTTCTTTGCCCGTCCTGGCGCGCTGCGGGTGGTGCTCAACCTCGGCGGCATCGCCAATATCTCGGTGCTGCCGGGCCACGCCAACGGGGTCTATGGCTTCGATACCGGCCCGGCCAACACCCTGCTCGATGGCTGGTATCGCCGCCATCACCCCAACGGCGCCAGCTATGATGCCGGCGGCCAGTGGGCGACCAGCGGCCAGCTCATTCCCGAGTTGCTGGCGCAGTTGCTGGTTCACCCCTACTTTGCCGCCCCACACCCCAAGAGCACCGGGCGGGAGATGTTCACTCTGGCGTGGCTCGATGGCGAACTGGCTGGCCGCCCCTATGCCCCGGCCGATGTGCAGCGCACCCTGCAGGCGCTCACCTGCCACAGCATCGCCCGCCAGTTGCCCGTTCTGCCCGAACAGTTCGGTACCAACCAACCCCAAACCGAGCTGTTTGTCTGCGGCGGCGGCGCCCATAACACCCCGCTGCTGGCGGAGCTGGCCAACCTGCTGCCCGGCTGGCGCATCGCCAACACTGCCGAGCTGGGGATTGCCCCCGACTGGATGGAAGGGGCGGCGTTTGCCTGGCTGGCAGAGCGCTTTATCCACCGCAAGCCCGGCAACCTGCCCGCCGTTACCGGCGCCAGCCGACCGGCCGTGCTGGGGGCACTCTATCCCGCGGGATGACCTCGCAATAGTCGTACATTGTTTCACCAACAATACAGTCAGAATGACTTATGTTGCACTGGCGTAACAATGCTGGCAGGAGCCGCGCCACACCCCGCCAAAAAACAGACCCCCGCTCGGTCAGGAGCGGGGGTCCAGCAGGTGCCGTCAGGCGTCAAGCGGGCAGCGACCAATGCCATCTCGCTTTTTGCATCTTCACCTCTTACAGATCGATGGCCGACATGGCCCAGTTGATACTTTCAAACGCCGGCATCTCGCGACCGTCATCGATCCCCATCTCGGCGGCGATTGCCTGATTAAGTTGCCCGTTCATGGCAAGCAGTTGGGGAGTCTGGCCAGGATCCTGCGCCAGATTGACCTTCTCCTGCGGATCACTCACCAGATCGAACAGCTCCAGATCGTTCCAGCGCTGCAACTGCTCCAGCGAGGTCGGCGTATTGCGCTCGATGGGGGCGAAATAGCGGCTGAATTTGAAGCGACCGTCGAAAACAGTGCGCAGACTGCCCCGCTTGCGCAGATCGGGGCGATAACCGGTCTCGCTCAGCACGGTCTGGGGTGACTTGCCGCTGGCCTTGCCCTCGGCGATCAGACGGATCAATTCGCTGTCATTGGTCGCCAGCCCGCTGTAGGTAAAGAGCACCCGCTCGCGCACCGTGTGCAGCTCGCTGGCCGCCACATTGCCAAGTGCACGGCCAATCTCCTGCCCCGGCAGCACCCGACCAGCCAGTTCATGCATCTTCTCGCGCGGCATGCCGCACAGGGAGAGCAGACTCGGCACCATGTCGATGTGGCTGGTGAGGGATTGGCAACGCTGCCCACCCGCGACATCGGGGTGACGGATCATCAGCGGTACATGAACCGACTCCTCATAGGCAAATGGCCCCTTGCCACGCAGGCCATGAGCGCCCCCCATCTCACCGTGATCGGAGGTAAAGACCACCATGGTGTTCTCCTCCAGCCCCAGCTGTGCCAGCTCGTCCAGCAGCCGCACCAGCTGATGGTCCACCGACTTGAGCGAGTTGCAGTAGAAGTCGTTGAAGCGCTGCCAGCGCGCATCTTCATTGGGGATCCGGCCAAGGGTATGGCTCCAGGCAAGGTCAAACTCGCGGTGAGCAGCAGGGCGATCCGGCGTGGTCAGACTCTGGTAGCGGGTCGCCGCCAGCGGCAGCTCCCAGCGGCGACGGTAGTCCGGGTGATCCGGAGCCCGGGTGGCGTGCATCAGCAGGTTACCCGGATCCTGACGTGCCTCGCCCGGCGCATCGGTGTTGAAATACATGATGTCGTGCGGGTTGACCAGACTGACGAACAGCGCCCAGGGCTTGCCCTCCTGACTCAGAGCCTGACCGGTTCCCCGCAACCAGGAGATGGCGCTGCCCGCCACCATATGGTCGTTCTTGTAGCCACCGAGACTGTGGGCCAGCACATCCCCCGGCCAGACGAAGTCGGCAAAACCGTAGGCCTCCATCTCGGCGCTAAAGAGTCGGGAAGGCGTATCGGTATCAAAATCGCGATTGAGGTGCCACTTGCCCTTGTAGGCGGTGTAGTACCCCTGCTGACGCAGCAGGGTGCCAACAGTCGGGATCTTGGTCGAGAGCGCCTTCACATAGGGCATGTCGACGTTCTCGAACATGCCGTTGTCGCAGGTCTGCAAGCCAGTCATCAGCACGGCACGCGAGCTGGTACACATCACCGCCGAACTGTAATGGTTGGTAAAGGTGGTGCCGCTCTCCATCAGGCGACGGTGCCCCACCAGTGACAGCGCACCGGGCAAGGTGGGGGAGTAGCGCTCCTGATCGGTAAAGATAAACAGGATATTGGGTCGACTGCGCAGTTGGGTCGACCCCGCAGGGCGCGGACGCGGTGCCGTGACAGTCGCCTCTTTGGCCTCCCCATCCCGGGGCCAGATCCCGGTCGCGGCAGCAGCCATCACGCCGCCAGCCATCCCCATAAACTCGCGTCGGGTCACATTGCTGGCCCCGCCAGGCAGATCGATTTTCTCGCTCATTCAGTCACCCCATCATCTCTCATTCAGCAACGGAGCCCGCACCCGGCGGGTCATAAAAGCACCAGAATATGGCTGGCCAACTGGATAGTAAGAGGGCGACCAAAAAATGTACATGAACCGAAGCTTAAGCAATGGAAAGTCTATTTAAATCTCAAACGAGGCTCTTGATATGCCCACATAGCGACACCCATCCCGCCAGCCACACAAGGGTGAGCAGAGGCTGGATGGCCTTCTCCCCGCTGGCCGTCGGTCCACGCTATTGGGCCCAGAGGCTAATGACAGTCACTGTCCACTCATCAGCTATTTCATCTGCATTTCATCAGGGAAAGATGGCTGGCTCGTGGTAGCGAGCCCATCGCCAAAAAATACATCACGAAAACTTATGGCATATTCAGCAGACTATTTTTCGAGGATAATTCCCTCAAGCATGGTGCTCGCTGATTATTAACCAGTAATAACCACAATAGAGCACATGCAGCCGGCTTGAATTATATTTCAACTACATCTTTAGCTCCGCAGTGCGGGGTTCTCGTTAGCATATTTTTGCTGTTTAGCATAGCGCTCTGAAAAAATGCAAAATACATATCTATGCATAATAAAATGGTTTGGCAGCACGTTGCCGCATAACATTAACGCTTTAGTCACAGCCTGGCCCCATAGCGCTCATCTGCAAACCCCTTGCCAGACAAGGCTGCCAGCCGATGTCAGCTGGCAGAAACCGGCCCCCGCTGCTATGCAGGGTGAATTGAATGGCAATAAAATTAAATTTGCGACCATTGAGCCATATCATATAAATGCAATTACGGTTTGCATCCCCTGCAGCCACCTCATAGAATCGCAATGTCTGAAATAATTCATCCTGTCCCTCCCTCTCTTATCCAATTCAGCTAATGAGTGGATTGCAACTAATAATCGGGAATGCCGCCACTGGCATGATTGCTATGGCGCATAAAAAAGATGGGGTAAATCTGCACCTGAGTTAACAACAAATATTAAAGAAGGATTATCAATATGAGTGGCACTATTATCAAATCCGCAAGAAATACCACCAACGCCCCCCAGAATATGGGGCCTTATACTCAAACGGTGGCATTTTCTCATTATAATAATATTTCTGCCCAGCTGCCGGTTGACCCGAAAACCGGCAAAATGGTGGGTGGTGATGTCAAGGTGCAGGCCAGACAGTGCCTGAGCAATCTCAAAGCCATCGTCGAAAGCATCGGCCATGTGATGGACGATATGGTGAAAGCGACCATCTTCCTGAAAGACATGGCGGATCTGGAGGCGGTCAATGCCGTCTACCGCGAATTCTTCCCAAGCTATCTGCCCACCCGTACCGTACTGGCCGTGGCCGCCCTGCCGCTGGATGCGCAGGTACAGATCGATGCCATCATCTCCAATGGCGAAGGCACCTTCCCGCAAGCCCCCTGCCCGCTGGTCAAACTGGCCCGCAATAGCGACAAGGCACCGCAAGACCCGTTCTCGACCCATACCGTCGCCTTCTCCCACTACAACAATATCGGTGCCCAGCTGCCGGTCGATGCCACCTCGGGCCAGCTGGTCGCCGGTGACGTCAAGGTGCAGGCCGCTCAGTGCCTGCGCAATATCAAAACCGTTCTGGAGAGCATTGATGTGCCCTTCGACGATATCGTCAAGGTGACCGTCTATCTGACCAATCTGGCCGATCTGGATGCCGTCAACGAGGTCTACACCACCTTCTTCCCCGACTCCGCCATTGCCCGCGCCGTGGCCTATCTGCCTGCCCGCTCGGTGGTCAGTGCCACCGCCCTGCCCATGGGAGCCCAAGTGCAGATGGATGCGGTGATCTCCCACGGTGACGGCACCCCGCCGCAACTGGTAGAAGATCGCCACAATCTGGTGATCCGCGCCCGCAATACCGACAAGGCACCGCGCAGCCCGTTGCATACCCAAACCGTCGCTTTCTCTCACTACAACCATCTGACCGCACAACTGCCGATCGATCTCGCCACTGGCAAGATCCTGGCCGGTTGCATCCGCGAGCAGACCGCTCAATGCCTCAACCAGATCAAGGCGATTGTGGAGAGCATCGACCATGTGATGGACGATATCGTCAAGGTCAATATCCAGGTGAAAAACATCGCGGATCTGGCGGAGGTGGATGCCATCTATACCCGCTATTTCCCGAGCTACCAGCCCGCCCGCACCGTAATTGGTGTTGGTGAACTGCCCGCCGGTGCACTGGTACAAATTGATGCGGTGATGTCCAACGCAGAAAGTACCCCACCGCAGGCGTAATACGTATTGATGATAAAAAGACACCGGCTTAACGTCGGTGTCTTTTTATATAATTGGCAGGAACATGGTTTTTAATAAAACTATTTCAATGAGCGCACTATTTAGCCTGACAATACATGGATCGGGTTGGACGAAATTCAGAATACGCCCAGCCAATCTAACCTGGCACATCAACCTCAGCTAAAGGTAGTGCTTCAGCTCCACTTCCCGGGTCTTGAACATCTGGTAATCAACAACCGTGCGCCCCTTGGCTGCGGTAAACCACTGCACACCGACTTCATCTGAATATCTAAACTCCAATCTGAACTCATATTTGCTACTGATAAATAAAGCAATACAGGCACCAATCAAAAATGCTATCACCGGGAGTACTTCCGTAATCACCTGACCGTTTTCATCCGTCGGGATAATGATAAATAACAGACTCGACGCAATGGC
This sequence comes from Aeromonas sp. MdU4, assembly GCF_041929505.1. NCBI lineage: Bacteria > Pseudomonadati > Pseudomonadota > Gammaproteobacteria > Aeromonadales > Aeromonadaceae > Aeromonas > Aeromonas sp. MdU4. The sequence goes on from NZ_JBHFMW010000020.1 coordinate 78,995, forward strand.
ACCGATGATGAACATATTGAGTAGTTTATCTTTCCATGAGAGCTTTCTGACTTGCACATTCGATATTTTATCCAGGTCATAACTGTTTTTGTTGACCCACAGTTTTTTTGCTGATGGATCGATAGAAATAGAACAGGACATAGGAGACTCCATCTTGATGACACATCAAATGATGTTTTTGTAATTAAATGCACCCATCGCGAACAGGGGAATGCAATAACGAAAGTATCATATGAAGCCACGAATGGCATTACATGCAAAAGAAAAACGAGCTCGATCAACTCATCACTCGGATGTCACAACATATCAGCCCCCCCTGATACATTGGCAGTACCCAATGCCATGAAAAACGCCCCCCATCTTGCGATGGGGGGCGTTTTATTTTCCAGCTATTGGGCCAAGACGACCCAATAGTCAGCAGCTTTTACAGGGACTCAGCGGTCGCAACCACGTTTTCCACGGTAAAGCCGAATTCCTTGAACAGCAGCTCAGCCGGAGCAGACTCACCGAAGGTGGTCATACCGATGATCTTGCCGCCAAAACCGACGTACTTGTACCAGTAGTCAGCGATACCCGCTTCGATGGCTACACGCTTGGTGACGGACATCGGCAGGACGGACTCTTTGTACTCGGCAGACTGAGCGTCGAACACGTCGGTCGCTGGCATGGAGACCACGCGCACGGCATGGCCCTTGGCAGTCAGCTGCTCATAGGCGGCAACGGCCAGTTCCACTTCGGAACCGGTGGCGATCAGGATCAGCTCCGGCTTGCCAGCGCAATCCTTCAGCACGTAACCACCCTTGGCGGTGTCGGCCAGCTGCTGGGCAGTACGGTCCATCTGGGCCAGGTTCTGACGGGAGAAGATCAGCGCAGTCGGGCCGTCGGTACGCTCGATGGCGTGCTTCCAGGCGATGGCGGATTCAACCTGGTCACACGGACGCCAGGTGCTCATGTTCGGGGTCAGACGCAGGGACGCGATCTGCTCAACCGGCTGGTGAGTCGGGCCATCTTCACCCAGACCGATGGAGTCGTGGGTGTAAACGAAGATAGCGCGCTGCTTCATCAGGGCGGCCATGCGCAGGGCGTTACGAGCGTACTCCATGAACATCAGGAAGGTGGCGCCGTAGGGGATGAAACCACCGTGCAGGGCGATACCGTTCATGATGGCGGACATGCCGAACTCGCGCACACCGTAGTGGATGTAGTTGCCGGAAGCATCGTCGTTGGTCAGAGACTTGGAACCGGACCACATGGTCAGGTTGGACGGGGCCAGGTCGGCAGAACCGCCCATGAACTCCGGCAGCAGCTTGCCGAACGCTTCCAGAGAGTTCTGGGACGCTTTACGGGTCGCGATCTTGGCCGGGTTGGCTTGCAGGGTTTCAATGATCTTGGCAGATTCAGCAGCCCAGTTGGCAGGCAGTTCGCCAGTGGTGCGGCGCTTGAATTCGGCAGCCAGGGTCGGGTGAGCGGCTTCATAGGCAGCGAACTTGGCAGCCCAGTCGGCTTCCAACTTGGCACCCTTCTCCTGACCGTTCCACTCGGCAGCGATGTCGGCCGGGATAACGAACGGCGCGTGGTCCCACTTCAGGAAGGCGCGAGCAGCGGCGATCTCGTCGTTGCCCAGCGGTGAGCCGTGGCAATCGTGAGAACCGGATTTGTTCGGGGAGCCGTAACCGATGATGGTGCGGCAGCAGATCAGGGTCGGCTTGCCGGTCTCGGCCTTGGCGGCTTCGATGGCGGCATTGATAGCTTCCGGGCTGTGACCGTCTACCGCCGGGATAACGTGCCAGCCGTAAGCTTCGAAACGCTTGGGAGTATCGTCGGTGAACCAGCCTTCAACGTGACCGTCGATGGAGATACCGTTGTCATCCCAGAACGCGATCAGTTTGCCCAGTTGCAGGGTACCTGCCAGGGAGCACGCTTCGTGGGAGATACCTTCCATCAGGCAGCCGTCGCCCATGAAGGCGTAGGTGTAGTGGTCAACGATATCGTGGCCCGGCTGGTTGAACTGCTCAGCCATGGCTTTTTCGGCGATCGCCATACCAACGGCGTTGGTGATGCCCTGACCCAGCGGGCCAGTGGTGGTTTCAACGCCCGGTGCATAGCCGTACTCCGGGTGACCCGGGGTGCGAGAGTGCAGTTGGCGGAAGTTTTTCAGATCGTCGATGGAGAGGTCATAACCGGAGAGGTGCAGCAGGGAGTACAGCAGCATGGAGCCGTGGCCGTTGGAAAGAATGAAACGGTCGCGGTCGGCCCACTTGGGGTTGTTCGGGTTATGTCTGAGGTGGCTACGCCACAGCACTTCGGCGATATCCGCCATTCCCATGGGGGCGCCCGGGTGACCGGAGTTGGCTTTTTGAACGGCATCCATACTCAATGCACGAACGGCATTGGCAAGCTCTTTACGAGAAGGCATCTGAATCTCCTGCGATTGCTTCATTTGATGGCCAAGATTAAGGCGCGTTATTGTCCCAGCAGGGGGCGCGACGTGCAAATATTATCTGGACGAATAAAGTGGCTTTGGGAGGACAATCGCTTTTCTTGGCCTCTTTTGCCTAAAGAGAACAAGAGAAAACGTTTGATTTCCATCCCCTTGGGGATAGTAAGGAGCCAATGGTAACCCGCTGCCCATGACTCGACAAAATAGTGCTGGCAATCGCAGGGGGGGCTAATTAAAATAGACGTCCAGATGTAGATACCTCTACACCATCCCATTCACCCGGTTATTGCTGTGGCGATAACCCAGACAAGCAGAGAGTCCTATCATGGCAAAGCTGTTTACTTCCGAGTCGGTCTCCGAAGGCCATCCCGACAAGATTGCGGACCAGATCTCCGATGCGGTCCTGGACGCCATCCTCAAGCAAGATACCAAGGCCCGTGTTGCCTGTGAGACCCTGGTCAAGACCGGGATGGTCATGGTCGCCGGTGAAGTAACCACCACCGCCTGGGTCGATATCGAAGAGATCGTGCGCGATACCGTGCGTGAAATCGGCTACACCCACTCCGACATGGGCTTCGACGCAGACTCCTGCGCCGTACTGAACGCCATCGGCAAGCAGTCCCCGGACATAAACCAGGGCGTTGACCGCAGCGATCCGCTGGAGCAGGGCGCGGGCGACCAGGGCCTGATGTTCGGCTACGCCACCAACGAAACCGACGTGCTGATGCCCGCCCCCATCACCTACTCTCACCTGCTGGTGAAGCGTCAGGCTGAAGTGCGCAAGAACGGCACCCTGCCGTGGCTGCGTCCGGATGCCAAGAGCCAGCTGACCTTCGCCTACGACGACGCAGGCAAGATCATCGGTGTAGATGCCGTGGTGCTCTCTACCCAGCACGCTGAATCCATCAGCCACAAAGACCTGGTTGAAGCGGTGCGCGAAGAGATCATCAAGCCGGTGCTGCCGGCCGAGTGGGTCAACAAGGACACCAAATACTTCATCAACCCGACCGGCCGTTTCGTTATCGGCGGCCCGATGGGTGACTGCGGTCTGACCGGTCGCAAGATCATCGTCGACACCTACGGCGGCATGGCTCGTCACGGTGGTGGCGCCTTCTCCGGTAAAGATCCGTCCAAGGTTGACCGTTCTGCTGCCTACGCCGCCCGCTACGTTGCCAAAAACATCGTTGCCGCCGGTCTGGCCGATCGCTGTGAAATCCAGATCTCCTACGCCATCGGCGTGGCCGAACCGACCTCCATCAGCGTCGAAACCTTCGGTACTGCCAAGGTTGCCGAGGATCTGCTGGTCAAGCTGGTACGCGAGCACTTCGAACTGCGCCCGTACGGCCTGATCCAGATGCTGGATCTGAAGCGCCCGATCTACCAGGCTACCGCTGCCTACGGTCACTTCGGTCGCAACGAGTTCCCGTGGGAGCAGACCGACAAGGCCGAACTGCTGCGTTCCGCCGCTGGCCTGTAAGGCTCGCTGTGGTGATAAAAGGGGAGCCTGGCTCCCCTTTTGCTTATCCGCTACCTGACGAGATGTTGATGTCTGCCACCCCTGCCCAACTTGCCGCCCTGCTGCAACAACGCGTAGAAGCCTGTTTTGTGCAGGCCGAAGCGCACCTTGGCCGCACCTTTTCCCGCCCGCGGATCTACTGCAATATGCGGGGCCGGGCGGCGGGCTCAGCACGGCTGCAAACCTGGGAGCTGCGCTTCAATCCCGCCCTCTATCAGGCCAACCAGCAGGCGTTTCTGACCGAGGTGGTGCCCCACGAGGTGGCCCATCTGCTGGTTCACGCCCTGTGGGGTGAAGGGCGTGGCAAAAACCGGGTGTTGCCTCACGGCAAGCAGTGGCAGTCGGTGATGCGGGAGGTGTTCGGCCTTGAGCCCCGAACCACCCACAGCTTTGATCTGGCTGTTCTGGCCCAGCGCACCATCCCCTATCGCTGTCACTGCCAGCAGCATCAGCTCTCTATTCGCCGCCACAACAAGGTGGTGCGTGGCGAGGCGCGCTATCACTGTCGCCGCTGCAAGCAGCCGCTGGAGCGGGAACGGCCGGAGCCCCAACAGTAAGCCAGCCTGTGTCGCGCCCCTGTGTTAGGGTGCCCGCCATCGTTCGTCTATCATCCCGTTTGCAAGGAATCCCATGCGTTTTATCTCTTCCCTCGCCCTGACCCTGCTGGCCGGTTTGCCGCTGCTCAGCGCGCCCCTGCACGCCCAGACCTTTCGCGAAGCCAAGCAGGATCTGGTGAAGCTCTATCGTAGCCAACCCAATGCCACCACCTTCTACTGCGGTTGTAACATCAACTATCAGGGCAAGAAGATGAGCCCGGATCTCGCCAGCTGCGGCTACGAGCCGCGCAAACAACCCAAGCGCGCCGCCCGCATCGAGTGGGAACATGTGGTCCCCGCTTGGGAGTTCGGCCACCAGCTGCAGTGCTGGCAGGATGGCGGTCGCAAGAACTGCGAGAAGGCGAGCCCCGAGTTCAACAAGATGGAGGGGGACATGCACAACCTCTTCCCCGCCATTGGCGAGGTGAACGGCGATCGGGCCAACTACCGCTTCTCCGACTGGAACGGCAAGCCGGATCAGTACGGCCAGTGCCAGATGCTGGTGGATTTCAAGGAGCGGCGGGTGCAGCCACCCAAGGGGCCGGTACGGGGCCAGATCGCCCGCGCCTACCTCTACATGAGCCAGCAGTATGGGCTGCGTCTGGCGGCGCAACAGCGTAAACTGTTCGAAGCTTGGGACAGGCAGTACCCGGCAAAAGGCTGGGAGTGCGAGCGCAACCGCCGCATCGGCACGCTGCAGGGCAATACCAACCCCTTTATTGAAAAGCAGTGCCAATAACCCCATTTGACCAGGGAGGGGATTGCCCCTCCTATCATGAAGCCCTTCCCCACTGCCGCGTGAGCCTTGCAGTAGGATATTGAAGGGTTTCCAAGCAAGAGACTGACAATCAGCCATGCGTATTCCACGTATCTATGAACCGGCCACCCTGCAAGTTGGCCAGACCATCGCCCTGTCGGAAGACGGCGCCAACCATATCGGCCGGGTACTGCGCATGCAGCCGGGCCAGCAGCTCGAGCTGTTCAATGGCGATGGCAATCAATATCCCGCCACCATTGCCAGCGTCGGCAAAAAGTCGGTGGAAGTGACCATCGACCGCTGCGATGCCCAATCGGTGGAATCCCCCTTCGCCATCCATCTGGGTCAGGTGATCAGCCGTGGCGACAAGATGGATTTCACCATCCAGAAATCGGTGGAGCTGGGCGTCACCTGCATCACCCCGCTCTTCTCCGAGCGCTGCGGCGTCAAGCTGCCGGCCGATCGACTGGATAAGAAGCGCGAACAGTGGCAGAAAGTGGTGATCAGCGCCTGCGAACAGTGTGGCCGCAACGTGGTACCAGAGGTGCGCATGCCGATGGAACTGGACGCCTGGCTGGCGGAAGAGACCAAGGAGCTCAAGCTCAACCTGCACCCGCGCGCCGAATACAGCATCAACACCTTGCCCGTACCCGAGCATGGCGTGCGCCTGCTGATTGGCCCGGAAGGGGGATTGTCGAGCGACGAGATCGCCCGTACCGTGCAGGAAGATTTCAAAGAGATGCTGCTGGGGCCGCGAGTGCTGCGCACCGAAACTGCCGCCCTGACTGCGATTACTGCGCTGCAGTGCCGCTTTGGCGATCTCGCTTAATACCATCGGGCAATGTCGATAAGCTGTATGGCGGCATCGAATGATGGCAGCCTCAAACGGCCGATTACGCTGCGCTAATCGACCCTACAACCCTATCGAGCCATTTAAAAGGAACAGCGGATGACCATTAAACTCGGCATCGTGATGGACCCCATCTCGGCCATCAACATCAAGAAAGATTCCAGCTTTGCCATGCTCGAAGAGGCGCAAAAGCGCGGCTATGAGCTCTTCTATCTGGAGATGAAGGATCTCTACATGGAAGCCGGTCGCGCCTTTGGCACCATGCGTCCGCTCACCGTCAAATATGACTATGCCGACTGGTACAGTCTGGGTGAGGTGGTGGATCAGCCCCTATCCAACCTCGATGTGATCCTGATGCGCAAGGATCCGCCGTTCGACACCGAATTTATCTACGCCACCTACATACTGGAGCGGGCCGAGGATGAGGGTTGCCTCATCGTCAACAAGCCGCAGAGCCTGCGCGACGCCAACGAGAAGCTCTACACTGCCTGGTTTGCCGAACACACCCCGACCACGCTGGTGACCCGCCGCGCCGACAAGCTGCGCGCCTTCCACGCGAAGCACAAAGACGTGATCCTCAAGCCGCTGGACGGCATGGGCGGCGCCTCCATCTTCCGCATGAAGGAGGATGACGCCAACGTCGGCGTGATTATCGAGACCCTGACCGCCCACGGCAGCCAGTACTGCATGGCGCAGACCTATCTGCCCGCCATCAAGGATGGCGACAAGCGGGTGCTGGTGGTGGATGGTGAACCGGTGCCCTACTGCCTGGCGCGTATTCCGGCGCAGGGTGAGACCCGTGGCAATCTGGCGGCCGGTGGCCGTGGCGAAGCGCGTCCTTTGAGCGAAGCTGACTGGGCCATCGCCCGTGCAGTGGGCCCGACCCTGAAAGAGAAAGGGCTCATCTTCGTTGGCCTCGACATCATCGGCGATCGCCTGACCGAGATTAACGTCACCAGCCCGACCTGCATCCGCGAGATTGAAGCGGCCTTCGACGTGCACATCACCGGCATGCTGATGGACGCTATCGAGCGTCGGCTGGCGCAAGCCTGAACGGCCAGTCGCTAAACGGCAATAACAGAGAGGCGGCCCTTGGACCGCCTCTCTCTTTTCACTCTATTGGCGCGGTTGTCACTGCCTGATTAACAGCGGAACTGCCCCACTTTCAGCTTGAGGTCACTGGAGAGTTGCTCCAGCTCGTGACAACTCTGGTTCATCTCGGAAGCTGCCGCCGTCGACTCGGTGGCAATCTGGGCAATATTGACCACGTTGCGGGTGATCTCCTCAGCGACCTTGCTCTGCTCCTCTGCGGCAGTGGCAATATGAGTGTTCAGCTCGTTGATCACATCGACCGAGCTGACAATCTCGCCAAGCGCCTTGCCACAGGCCAGCACGGTGCGGTTGGACTCTTCAACCTGATCCAGCCCGCGCACCATGCTATTGGCCGCCTCGCTGGCCCCTTGTTGCAACTTGATGATGGTCTTGCCAATCTCCTCGGTTGAGCGCTGGGTACGCTGGGAAAGGGTCCGCACCTCATCGGCCACCACCGCAAAACCGCGCCCCTGATCCCCCGCCCGCGCGGCTTCGATCGCCGCATTGAGCGCCAGCAGGTTGGTCTGCTCGGCGATGCCTCGGATGGCATCCATCACACTGCTGATATCGCGGCTGTCGTCGGCCAGCTGGGTGATCATCGCCGCCGTATCCTGAATATGGGAGGAGAGCGCCGACATCCGGGCGATGGCATCCTCTACCACCACATGACCATGACGGGCACTTTCGTCAGCGACCCGAGCCGCATCTGCCGCACCGGATGAGCTACTGGCAACCTCGGCCACGGTAGCACTCATTTGATTCATGGCGGTCGCGGTCTGATCGGTTTCGGCTTGCTGTTGGGCAAAGCGCTGGCGACTCTCGACCCCGATATGGGCCAGTCGAGCCGACTCTTTGGCCAAATGCTCCGCCATGTCGTTGATCTGGTTGATCAAGCCACGAAAGTGGCTAATGACCTGATTAAGTGAAAGCGCCAGCGCCCCCATCTCATCCTTGCGCAAGACCGGAGCCTGCTGACTCAGGTCAAGCTCGGTTTGCATGCCACGCAGCACCTGACTCATCGCCGCCAGCGGCTGACTCACACTGCGCCCGGCCCACACCCCGAAAAACAGCACACACCCGCCACCGACCAGAAACAGCAACAGGAAGATCTGGAATAACCGATCCTTGAGTTGGGCAAGCTCAGTCATGCTCTGCTCTGCCGCGGTCAGTTGATACTGCACCAGGGCACTTACCGCATCACTGAGGGGATCAATGGCACCATAGAGGGGCATGATCTGGGCACCAAGGTGAGCACTCACCTGCTCCGGACCACCATCGAGCACCTTTACCACCGCAGCAATCTGCTGATCGGCCGCTGAAAAGAGCATCTGTACCTTGTCAGCCTCCAGCTTTTCGCCCTGATCCATCGCCATATTGCGATAGTTCTGCCAGCTCTGTGCCACATCGCGCTGAGCCTGCGTGATGGCAGCCTTTGCCTTCTCCGGGGTAAAACCGCCCACATTGGCTTTGTTGGTCGCATCAATCACGTTGACGGCATAGAGATCGGCAATCTGTTTCAGCTCTTTGAGCTGCACCACCTCTCCCTGATACATGCCGTTCATCCCGGCCATCAGCTGGGACATCGCCTGGGTTGCGCCCACCAACAATGCCAGCAGAGCCAACAGTGGCACCACGCACCCCAGGATCAACTTCTGTCTGATTGAAATGCCTTCCATGGTTTTCTCTCCTGCATTAATTGACGACTGGGCAAGGTGTTGCCGATAAAAAGCGGTTTTGCCCAAAGTGATGAACTGCCATAATTGCCCTATTCACTTCCCAACGACCTTTGCACTATTTGGCCCCTATGCAAACACTGCAAAATCACTTCCTGCTTGCCATGCCAAGCCTCTCTGACCCTTACTTCGAACGCTCGCTGGTCTATCTGTGCGAGCACAACGAAGAGGGCGCCATGGGGCTGGTTGTCAACATTCCGGTGGAGATGTCGCTGGAAACCATGCTGACCCAGCTTAAACTCTCCCCACCCGCCAACCAGGAGCTCAAGCAGCCGGTGCTGCAAGGGGGACCGGTTCATGCCGACCGTGGCTTCGTGCTGCACAGTTTTCGTCCCGGTTTCAACTCCACCCTGCAAGTGGGGGATGAAATGATGGTGACTACATCCAAGGATATACTGGAAACGCTGGGTACGAGTGAAGCTCCTGCGCATTGGCTGGTTGCCCTTGGTTATGCCGGCTGGAGCGCTGGGCAACTGGAACAGGAGCTGGTTGACGGCGCCTGGCTGGTGATCCCCCCCAATCCGGATCTGGTATTCAAGACTCCCATTCACAAACGTTGGCAACAAGCCGCCGCCAGCATAGGGGTGAATCCGGTTCATCTCTCCAGCGATGTCGGCCATAGCTAACCTATCGGCAACGCGGCCTGCGTTGTATTTCGAGGATTTTTTCATGTCATCACGCAGCATCATGGGCTTTGATTATGGCACCAAGAGCATAGGTGTCGCCATCGGTCAGGAGCTGACTGGCACCGCCCAACCCCTGCGCGCCCTCAAGGCCAACGACGGCATTCCCAACTGGGACGAGATTGAGAAGCTGCTCAAAGAGTGGCAACCGGACCTGCTGGTGGTCGGTCTGCCGCTAAATATGGATGGCACTGATCAGGAGATAACCGTACGGGCCCGCAAATTCGGTAACCGGTTGCATGGCCGTTTTGGCAAACCGGTAGAGTTCAAGGATGAGCGGCTCACCACCACGGATGCCCGTGCCCGCCTGTTTGAGCGTGGCGGCTATCGCGCGCTGGAGAAAGGCAGTGTGGACGGGGTATCGGCACAGCTGATTGTCGAAGCCTGGATGGAAGAGCAGTACAACTAAACCATAAACAACCAGGCAAGGGTCAATGCCCTTGCCTTGTCTCGTACTATCCCTTCATTACGCCTGTGACTGACCTGGCACCAGTGCCTCGGCCTCTGTCGGGCTCGCATTCATCATCCGGTTCAGCCAGGGCACCATCAGCCCCATCACCACTGCGATCAGCAGGGTCGCCATCCCGATTTTGCCAAATACCCCGGTGTAGATGGGCAGGGTCTGCAGCGGATCGGTCACCCCTTGCGGCACTGCGGTAAAGGTGGCCACATAACCCCCCAGCAAGGAGGCCATCGCCTGGGTCAGGAACCACATCCCGAGAATGAACCCCATCAGACGCTGCGGTACCAGCGCGGCCACCATCGCCAGACCCAGGGCACTGATCATCAGCTCACCGATACTCTGGAACAGATAGATAAGTACCATGAACCAGGGTGAGGTAAGCCCCTGCTCATCGGCAAACCACCAGCCGGACGCCGCCGCAGTCAAAAAGCCCAGCGAGCAGAAGAACATTCCGAGGGTAAACTTGAGCGGCATGGTGAGATCCTGCCCCTTGCTCCCCATCCGGGTATAAATCAGTGCCAGCACCGGGCTACCCACCACCACCCAGAAGGGATTGAGCGCCTGGAAGCTGATGGGGTTGACGCTCATGCCCAACATCTCGTGATGCATGTTATTGATAGCAAAGAAGTTCAGGGAAGTCGGCATCTGGGCGTAAAGCACATAAAAGAGTACCGCCTCCAGCATCAGCACGAAGGCCACATACATCTTGTTGCGGCCCACAGTGTCGAGCTTGAATGCCTCGCGAAAGAAGACGATCACCACGGCGATAGTCACTGTCATCAGCACCATATTGGCGATCACCACGTGGTGCATCAACCAGGCACAGAAGAAGACCATAGCGACTGAACCCAATATCACCAGCAGCAACTTGCTGTAATTGAGCGGCAGATGATCCGGTTCGGAACCGATATCCTTGACCATATTGCGGCAGGCAAAAAAGGTGAGCAGCGCAATAATCAGCCCGACCCCGCACAGGTTATAAGTCACGGTATAGCCGTAGTGATCGGCAATCACCGGAGCAAGTGAAAGGGAGATAAGGGAGCCGATATTGATCGACATATAGAACAGGGTAAATGCCCCATCCAGGCGAGGGTCCTTTGGTTGGTAGCACTTGGAAAGCAGACTTGCCGGGTTGGCCTTGAATAGACAATTACCGACCGCGATAGTACCCAGTGCGTAGAAAATAAGGTCAGGATTATAAATAGATAGGCCAGTCATGAAATAGCCTATCACCAGCACGATGGCCCCCAGCACCATGGTCCGCTTGGTACCAAGGACATGGTCACCGACATAGCCACCGACCGAAATCAAGCCATATACCAACGCCGAGAAGGCACCAAAGGTAATAAAGGATTGTTCTTGGGAAAATCCCAGCTGCTGCACGAAGAAAACTGCCAGAATTCCCTGCACCCCGTAATAACCGAAGCGCTCCCAGAGTTCGACAAAAAAGATCATGAAAAAGGGTTTTGGTTGTTGTAATAAGCCCGATGGAGCTGTTGCTGGACGCATATTAACCTGCCTTTATTGAGGTTTATTTTTATTGAACTGGTCGTGGCTACGCACGCACTATTTATCGTGCCCAACTATGGCAATAGATGAGGCACGATGAGCCAACCTGCCTGGATATTTTTTGGGTGCACGCACCCCGTTCGATGAAAATAAATTTCATCCAACCAATTTCAGTAACATGCTATCAAGTGGTAGTGAATGGGGTTGTGGCTTGCCAGCACCCAAGATGCTGGAGCCCCGTTACTCAAACCGGTTCATCAACCCTGATACACAATCACCCCGTCATAAGGAGGTAAAATAGACGCAATATACTTTTACTCCGCCATTTCAAGGGTTGCCATGCTATATCACTGGTAATTACCATTCTTAATGATCGATCACACTTTAAAAGTAACCATTAGTGAAGTTTTCTAATGCAACTACATTAATTTTTTTCGTGCAAGTAGCTCCACACGAGACGTGCACTCAACACCAAGCTGTGCTTGGCGATGAGACAAGATGAAGCGCAAGAGGGGCCGAAGAGGGCGGCAAGAGAGCAGAGATAAAAAAACCGGAGCATCTGGCTCCGGCTCGATTTACATGGCCGAGGGCTTCGACTCCCGATGATAAAGGCTCCGTATCTCGTTAAGCAGCCACATCACCTTGGCGTCCTGATTGTGGCGTTTATGCCAGAGCAAGATAAAGGTCAGCTCCAGTTGCTGATAGAGCTCCTCTGGTAACGGAAGTGGCATGGTGATCAGATTGGGATGATATTTGGCTGCGTGTCCAGCACAGTAAGACGGGGCCACCGCGATCAGATCATTGTCGGGTTGCGATGCGATATGCAGTGATTGTTCGAAGCTGGAAACCATGATGGGAACCTTGCGAGCCATCCCCTCATCCTCCAGCAGCAGATCCAGCCCCCAAGTCTCCAGCACCTCCATCACCACACTGCAGTGTGAGCAATCCAGAAAATGCTCCAGCGACCACTCTTGCTGAAGCAAGGGGTGATCCTTACGCAAAAAGACCACGGGCCGATCGCAAAACAGCACCTCGTGATTGATGTAATAGGGCAGATTGCGGAGTTTTAGCTGGGAGCGGCTATAGCTCTCGCGGACACATACCCCAAGATCGGCATCACCGTTAACGATGTCATTGAGAGAATTACGATGCCACCCCAACATCTTGACCACGGAATTGGGATACTTGTCATGGATAGCCATCGGCAGATCGCCTAGCAGACTATTGTAGAAAGGGGATTGCATCACCAGATTGAAACGGGCGCCATCGGGTATCGCCTCACTATTGAGTGCAGCGATCCGCTCGGTAAGTGGAAACCAGACCTTCAACTCCTCTTCCAGGGTCAACGCCAAATGGGTTGGCTGTAGCCCTTTGCGTCCTCGCACAAAGAGCGGATCAGCAAACCACTCTCTCAATTTGGCCAGCGACTTGCTCACTGTCGGAGGGGTCACGTTGAGCTGCTTGGCCGTCCCTGCCACACTGCGTTCGGCCATCAGGTATTTGAATACCACCAGCAGGTTCAAATCGAGTTCACTCAGCGTACGCATACTTCCCCTCATCAAGTTCTCTGCAAATTTGCACGACGGCTAAATGCAAATCCTGCAAACACAATCCACAGAGTACATTGCCTATTTTCTGCCTGCGACACCAGTAACAACCAATCTGCTGAATCTGATATCTCCCGCTCACGCAGTCTTATCCCACCAAGCTACAACAGACTACCGGAGGCACCATGGTGGCAGTCATCTCATCACCATTAGAGAGCCTCTGAATTGCCCAACATATTAGTGACAAGTTAGCTATTCTGCTGTCAGCTGGCAGTATTGGCAAGACCGGTTTGGACTGATATCAACATCATGCGATCGATGTCAATTTTTATACATCGAAAGCCCTGTTACGAGCAGTAACGAATGGGGCGCTAGCGGATCCTTTTTGTTTTTATTGTGCTCGCAGAAACTATCACAATGCCATTACTGAATGGCATTAATTAATATCAATGGTGCCATTTCCATTTATATAATGTAAATGCATTACCCAAAAAAATTAATATACCATAGCAACCTATCAATTAACTCCGTGATTAACTCACGCACTTATAAAAATACAATCAACCAGCTTGGATTATGCATTTTATAAATTCAGCTTAATCATTGGCATGATGATAATCAAACAACGTGGATTGACAACAGATGCGACCACAGGTGGCGGAACTGCAAGCTTGCCCTGTTTTACAAGGCTTTATGCTTATCTATCCAGCCACCCGAACTATATATTGGCGACAACATTTATCGCCATCGATAAAATAACCCCTGCAAGCCATGATTATTTGGCTTATCTCATTATTTAGCGCAATAGACTGTGACCGTGCGAGGCGAATACATAGTCAAGGTAAAATAATTATACATGGAATCCCAAAAACCAATTCTGGACTCAACCCGTACAACATTCTCTATTCCGCCACAGACGGCAGCAAGATCAATGGTGTCGTTCATGCCGAAATCGACGTTGGCAAAGAAAAAATGGCTGGTAATTTCTTTTGAGCTGACAATCGCGGCTTTATTAAACGCAAATGCTTGCGTCCCATCTGAGTGCACAGGATTCTTGGCACAACCACTGAGCAATATAACCAAGCCAATGGCCGCAATCGTTTTGTAATTCATCATTTAAAAACCTTTTTAACTCCATTACCAACTACTTCTGGCTTTAACGAAAATATGCTGGGCTGGCAGCAAGAATAGACAACCGGCAGGATAAAGCTATAAAAAAGTTGTAATGATTTATGTCATGAGCGTTCAGTTGTTAATAGATATTCTCTGTACGTACATCCAAATGTAAAAACAGAGTGATAATATCAAAACAAACATATATTGTTTATGTTCAGCTACCGGTTGATACCCTGTATCACCCCAGTAAAGCCAAGATACTTTATTATGAATAACAGTATGTAACAGCAAGGCAGGGGACGTCTACAGCAAAACAGGAAGCTGAAAAATTCCATTATGGAACCGCAGTTAATATTTTGTTTCAATAGTTAAATGCAATGACATCAATAGAGTTAATCTCCAGCGCAGCTGTTTTCAGACCATAACAAGCCGAAACGCATGATCCCGGCTGATTCCTTTGAGCATTTTTACGACATTATTTATCTGTCTCAAGGCGATAGAGCCGCTTTATTTCGTTACGCAGCCACATCACCTTGGTGTCCTTATTATGGCGTTTATGCCACAGCAGGATGAAGGCTATCTCCAACTGCACATACAGCTTCTCAGGTAGCGGCAGCGGCATGGCGATCAAGTTGTCGTGATGCCGGCTTGCATAACCGGTGCAGTAGGAGGGGGCCACAGCAATCAGCTCATGGCTCGACAGGGAAGCAATATGCAGCGCCTGCTCGAAGCTGGACACCATAATCGGCACCTCCCGCTGCAACCCCTCCTCCTCCAGCAAATTGTCGAAGGCCCAGGTATCGTTGGCTTCCCACACCATGCTGATCTGGGGGCAGGCCAGAAAGTTCTCCAGCGACCACTTCTGCTGGAGCAGAGGGTGGTCCTTGCGCAAAAAAGCCACCGGACGGTCAGTAAACAGCACTTCATGATCGATGTAGTAGGGTAGCCGATTGACCTTGGCGTGAGAGCGGGCATAGGTCTCACGCGCACAAAACCCCAGATCAGCATCCCCGTTGACGATATCGTTCAGAGAGTTGTGATCCCAACCCATCGTCTTGACCACCGAGTTGGGGTACTTCTCATAGATGGTCATGGGCAGGTTGCTCAGGAAACTGATATAGAAAGGAGACTCCATTACCAGACTGAAGCGGGCACCATCCGGAATCGCATCACTATTCAGTGACGTAATGGTATCGGTGAGCTGAAACCAGGCGTTAAGCTCCTCCTCCAGCGTCCGGGAGAGGTTGGTGGGCTGCAACCCCTGCCGCACCCGCACAAAGAGCGGATCATCAAACCAGTCCCGCAGCTTGGCGAGTGACTTGCTCACCGACGACGAGGTGACGCAGAGCTTTTTGGCCGCACCAGCCACGCTGCGCTCCTGCATCAGATGCTTGAAAACCACCAGCAGGTTCAGATCGAGTTCACCCGGATTGCGCATATCCCCTCTCATGTTTCGTTATCCCCGCGACCGAGCTTCGCGGACGGCGAACCATGGTACCAGCCCTTTGACGGCCAGGTAACTGAGCATTGCCAGACACAGCGCATAGATCAGCATCTCGGATGGAGCAAAGCCAAGATGGCCCATCAACCAGATATAGAGGCCAGAGAGACTGATCTGCATGATGCAGAGCACGGCACTGGCAAACGCCACATTATGCTGACAGCCATCGAGCGCCTCGCCCATCGCCACCCCGAAGCCACAGGAGAAGCCGATGCAGATCAGGGCAAATCCCGGCAACAGCAGATGGATATTGCCCCCCAGCTGCCAGCACCCGAGCAGGGAGCACGCCGCCAGCAGATAGGCCAGATGGGAGAGTGCAATCACCTTGTGTTTGCCCAGCCAGCGCAACAGCAGCGGCGTCACGAAGGAGGTCGACATACTCACCCCGGCCATCACCATCATCACGATGGAGTACTGCTCGGTGGTAAAGCCAAACTCCTTCATCAGGATCAATGGTGACACGCTGACATAAACCAGGATGGCGGTCACGCTGGCACTGGTCAGCAACGACAGCAACATGAAACGTGGCGAGCGCAGCAGGGAAAATGGCAACACAGCGCTGCTCTCCTGCGAGCTGACAGGACGGGTCTCCTTGAGCAGCAGCAGGTTGACCAGACCACTGAGCAGGGCCACCAGCGCCATTGTCACGAAGATCCCGCGCCAGTCGAAATGCGACAGGATGAGATAACCGAGCACCGGCGCCAACACCGGGATCACGCAAATCACCCCGTTGATCATGGAGAGTGCCATCGCCAGCCGCTCCTGACTCAACACATCGCGCAATACGGTAAACGTCATGATGTAGAGCGCTCCGGCCCCAACCCCCTGCCAGAAACGACCGAGATAGAACTGGTGGATACCCGCCGCATTAGCTGCAACCAGTGACGCGATAACAAAGATAAGGGCGCCACCCAGCACTACCCAGCGACGGCCATAACGATCAGCAATCATGCCACCCAGCAATACGGTCGCGGCCATGCCAAACAGATAAATGGAGAACGCAGTGTGGATCTGCGCCTCGCTCGCCTGCAGGGTATCGGCGATCTGGGGCACGGCCACCAGATAGAGATCGATCCCGACCGGATAGAGAATAATCATCAGAAAACTGCAGAGCAGAAAAATACGCATGGGCACTCCGTAACAGATTGTCCCACCAGCTCAAGGGGTATACAGACGGGATGGCGGGTCAAGGCAAGGGACGATGGGGTGAACTATATGAGCACCCCCCTCCCCGTACCTAATGAAGAGATGGCGATCGGTACATTCCAATATGGAAAGATGGGTTTTAGGATTGTGCCGTTTGAGCAGCACACCACATCGCCTCCGACAGCGGCGCGGCAGCCCTTCCCTGACGCTGATACTCCCTGCAACCCGGCGATTACTGTGGTCAGAGGAGCCTCTCGGCGAGCATCAGAACCAGCACAAGCAGCAGGGAGCCCTGCGTCCGCGGCAAGATCGCACCGAGTAAGTGCATGTGGTTATTCTCCCGGCGAATGAAACTGGCATCATCATAAATAGGGTGCATATGCTTACGATGCCCAAGGCGATGTCTCTGCGACACCTCGGGAGATGGCCGATAGTCGCACACTTGTTCAGCGATGAGCCCTGCCACCGCCTGCTGGCGTATAAGCTGTAGGAGCAAAGAGAGCCACGGAGGGCGCAGGTGAGATCACAAAAGCACATCAAAGGGCTGCTGGCCGCACTGGAACAGGTCATTCTGGGCAAACCGCTGCAGATCAGAATCGCGTTGGTGACCCTGCTGGCCCGCGGCCACCTGCTGATCGAGGATCTGCCCGGCATGGGCAAAACCACTCTGGCTCAGGCACTGGCACAGGTACTGGGGCTTGCATGCCGACGCATGCAGTTCACCGCCGATCTGCTGCCCGCCGACCTGCTCGGCTTGCAGATCTTTAACCCCCAACAGCAACAGTTTCACTTTCATCCCGGCCCCATCTTCACTCAGGTGCTGTTGGCGGACGAGATCAACCGTGCCAGCCCCAAGGTACAGAGCGCCCTGCTGGAGGCGATGGCCGAGGGCAAGGTGAGTATCGAGGGTCACACCCATCCACTCCCCGAGCCGTTTTTCGTCATCGCCACCCAGAACCCGGCAGATCAAGCGGGCACCTACCCGCTGCCGGAGTCCCAGCTCGACCGTTTCGCGGTGCGGTTATCGCTGGGCTTTCCGCCACGGGAGGCGGAGCGCCAACTGTTGCGCGGCCACCAGCCGACAGGCCCCCTCCCCGCCATGCTGGATACCACCGAGCTCGCTGCGCTGCAGGCGGAGGGGGATGCCATCCATCTCTCTGATGCCACCCTCGACTACCTGCTGGCGCTGGTGGAGCAGAGCCGTTTTGATGGCGAGCTGCCCCAGCCCCTCTCCCCCCGGGCGGCCAAGACCTTGCTGGCGGTAAGCCGGGCCTGGGCGCTGGTCGCGGGGCGGCGCTTCGTCACGGTGGAAGATGTGCAGGCTGTGTTTCCCTATGTCGCCGAGCACCGGTTGCGGGGCAGCTTTGGCGTGCAGTACGGCGAAGCCTGCCCCCTGAGCCAGCGGCTGCTGGCCAGGGTCGATCCGGACCATCCCTGATGAGCCACCAGCCAACCCGCTGGCAGCAGTGGCGCGATAGCTGGCAGCGACGCTGGCTCGCTCGTCGCATTCCCCCGGCGCGCCAGATCACGCTGGAGACGCACACCCTCTTCATCCTGCCCACCCGCATGGGGCTGCTCTATCTGCTGGTACTGCTCGCCATCTATCTGCTCGGCACCAACTACCAGAACAATCTGGTGCTGCTGGTGGCCTACTGCCTCGGCAGCCTGTTTATGGCCGCCATGTGGCTCACCCACCGCAACCTGCTGGGGCTGGCGTTGCTGGGCGGCCCGCTGGTGCAGGGGGAAGCGGGCAGCCAGTTGCCCATCCGGTTGACGGTGCAGAGCCCACGCCCGGTGCGGGCACTCCGCTTTACTCTCAACGAAGGCACTCTCTGGCTGGCACAGGCCGATCCGGTGCCCCGCACCTTGATCCTGCCAGTACCGGGTAAACGCCGTGGCCCACTGCCCCTTGGCCGATTGCGGGTGGAGAGCCGCTACCCCCTCGGCCTGTTTTGCTGCTGGTCACTGCTGGATCTGCAACTGGAAGGATGGCTCGCTCCCAAACCGGAGTTCGGGGTGCGGAGGGGGGAACTGTCGGGTGAAAGCAAGGGGCTCCATGGCCAACCAGCTCCGTCGCCCCTCGGAGACTTTGATACCTTGCGGACCCATCAAGCTGGCGAGTCCCAGAGCCGGATAGCCTGGAAACAACTCGCTCAAGGGCGCGGCCTGCTGACCAAGCAGTTCCATGAACCGTTGCAGGATGACACTCACCTCACCTTGCAGCGCGTCGCGGGCGGGGATCTGGAGCAGCGACTGGCGGTGCTGGCCTGGTGGTGCACCGATTACGGCAAGCGGGGCATCCCCTTCACCCTGACGCTGACAAACCAGACGCTGGGGCCCGATAGCGGCACCGCCTTTGTGCAGCGCTGCCTGCTGGCAATGGCCCAATTCGATGCCAAGCCTCCGGAGATCACGCCGGATGCTGCTCGATAACCGCCGCCTGCTGCCGCTCATCGCCCTGCAGCAGTTGCTGCTGATCGCGGCACTCTGGCCCCAGTTGCAACTCTGGGTGGTGGCGGTAGGCACTGCTACCCTCGGTATTCGGGCCATGATGCTGTGGCGCGGCTGGCCGCCTCTGCCTGCCCGCTGGTTGGCGCTGCTGGCCATCACCACCGTGCTGTTACTTGGGCTGCAGTGGCGTACATTGGGCACCCTGCCCGCCCTGATCAATCTGCTCTGGCTCGGCTATAGCCTGAAAATAATTGAAGTGCGGCGCGAGCGGGACATCGAGCAGGTGCTGCTGCTCGCCTTCTTTCTGATTGGATTGGCACTGGTGCAGCGCCAACACATCGGCTGGGCAGGGGCGATGGTGGCAGCCCTCTGGCTGGCGGTGACCGCACTGGTGACCGCCATCGCCCCCGAGCAGAAACGGCCGTGGCGCAGCGCAGGCGGCGCTCTGCTGCTGGCGATCCCCCTGCTCATCACCCTGTTTTTGCTGCTGCCAAGGCTCCCGCCCCTCTGGCAGATGCCCACCACCAGCCGCGCCCTGTCGGGGCTCTCGGAAGAGGTGGCCCCCGGCGATATCAGCGAGCTGGTCAACTCCTCGGAACTGGTCTTTCGCGTCACCTTTGCCGACGGCCCGCCCCCTGCTCGCGAGCGTTATTTTCCAGTGATGCGCCAGGAGATTTTCGATGGCCAACGCTGGCAGCTGAGTGCCGAGGTCAAGGCCTGGCAACGGAGCGTATCAGAGCAAACCGCGCTCAATCCGCTGCCGGAAAGCGCCCTGCCCGCCGGAAGCTACGAGGTCATTGCCGAGCCCCAACGCCATCGCTGGGCTTTTGCGCTGGCCACTCCCCGCGTGCTGGGCGGGCCCGTCATGGCCACCCCCATTGCCACTCTCTATCGGCAGGGGAGCGGTGAGGCAGCCATCCGCTATCGGGTGAGCACAGCAACCGGCCCTCTTTTCAGCGATCCACAGAGCAAGGCCCGTAACCTGCAGTTGCCCAGCCATGGCAACCCGAGAGCACGGGCCTATGGCCAAGCCCTGGCCGCCCGCTACCCCGATCACAGCGCACTGGTCGCCGCTCTGCTCGACCAGTTTCGCAGCCAGCCCTATTACTACACCCTGACCCCGCCACGCCTTGGCAGTAACGGCGTAGATGAATTCCTGTTCGATACCCGGCGCGGCTTTTGTGGCCACTACGCCATGGCGACCGCCTTCGTCCTGCGCGCGGCGGGCATTCCGGCACGGCTGGTCACCGGCTATCTCGGTGGTGAATGGAATCCCCGTGGCCACTATCTGGCAGTACACCAGTTCGATGCCCACGCCTGGGTGGAATATCTCGATGAAGGGGGAATATGGCGGCGAGTTGACCCCACCGCAGCGGTGGCGCCAGAGCGCATTGAAGGCGACGTGACGCAGGCCCTGAACGACCAGTTCACCGCCGCGGATCCGCTCTCTTTGCAGCGTTATCGCAACTGGGCCCTGCTCAACCAGCTGCGCTGGTGGGGCAGCAACATCGACTACCAGTGGAGCCGCTGGGTGATCGGCCACGATGCAGGTCAGCTTTGGCAGCAAATTGGTCAGCGCTGGCCAGCACTGGCGGGGCATACCCCCTGGTTGATCCTCGCCAGCCTGTTGCTGGTCACTCTGCTGGTGAGTCTGCCCCTGCTGTTGCCTGCGCGGCTACCGCCCGAGCGGCGGATCTGGCTGGCGCTGCGCAAGCGCGGGACACGTAGCGGCTGGCCCCCGATCCCGCCCGAAAGCATGGCACAGTGGTGTGAACGGTTGGCTCGGCTACGCCCCGACCTTGCCCACGCTCTGCTGCAGGCGGCATGGCTCGCTCGCCGCTGGCGCTATGCGCCCCTCAGTACACGACAGCGACAACGCAGCTGGCGCCAGTTGCAGCGACGGCTGCGCCAAATCGTCCGGCGATGGGATCACCACAGATAAAAAGAGGGGAGCCACTGGCTCCCCTCTGCGGTTTGACTCACCGTGACTATTTTTGGCCAGGATTGTCCCAGATACCCTCTTCCAGCTGGGAGCGGATCTCGGGGTACTTGTTGGCATCAAAGGTGGGCACCTTGCCCAGCTTGAGCTGATCGTTGTAATCCTTGGCCAGCTTGATGGCCACGCCGGAGAGCAGCAGGATCGCCACCAGGTTGACGATAGCCATCAACCCCATGGAGACATCCGCCATCGCCCACACAGTCGGCAGCTCACCCACAGAACCGAACATCACCATGCCGAGCACGAACATCCGGAACAGCATCAGGCCGCCCTTGTGATTGTGCTCGAGGAATACCAGATTGGTCTCGGCATAGGAGTAGTTCGCCACGATGGAGGTAAAGGCGAAGAAGAAGATGGCTGCAGCGATGAAGATATTGCCGCCATGGCCAATCTGGGAAGAGAGCGCCCGCTGGGTCAGCTCAACCCCGGTCACACCGGAGCCCGGCTCAAACTGGCCGGACATCAGGATGATGGCGGCAGTACAGCTACAGATGACGATGGTGTCCATAAAGACCCCCAGCATCTGCACATAGCCCTGAGAGGCCGGGTGCGGCGGATAGGGGGTCGCGGTCGCCGCTGCGTTCGGGGCCGAGCCCATCCCCGCTTCGTTGGAGAAGAGACCGCGCTTGATGCCGTTGATCATCGCCTGGGAGATGGCATAACCCAGCGCCCCGGAGCCTGCCTGCTCAATGCCAAAGGCTGACTTGATGATCAGCATCATCACATGGGGCAGCTCGGTGATATTGAGGGCAACGATGACCAGCGCCAGCAGGATGTAAGCCAATGCCATGAAGGGCACCACCAGCTCGGCAAAACGGGCGATGCCACGAATACCGCCGAAGATAATCAGGCCAGAGAGCGCCACCAGCGCCAGGCCGCTGGCCCAGTCAGGAATACCGAACGCGACCTTCATCGCCAGACTGATGGAGTTGGCCTGCACCGCGTTGAACACCAGACCAAACGCCAGGATCAGGCACAGTGAAAACAGCACCCCCATCCAGCGCATCCCAAGGCCTTTCTCCATGTAGTAGGCAGGGCCACCGCGGTAGTTGCCATCCTCGTCTTTTACCTTGTAGAGCTGGGCCAGGGTACTTTCGACGAAGGCGGTCGCCATGCCGATAAAGGCGATCAGCCACATCCAGAAGATGGCGCCGGGGCCACCCAGATAGATGGCAACGGCCACGCCGGCCAGGTTGCCGGTACCGACCCGGGCAGCAAGACTGGTACAGAGTGCCTGGAAAGAGGAGATCCCGGCGTTATCCGATTTGCGGCTGTTTTTCAGCACGGAGAACATGTGGCCAAAATGGCGGACCTGGATAAAGCCCAGTCTGAAGGTGAAGAAGATCCCGACCCCGATCAGCAGGTAGATGAGCACGGCTCCCCACATCAGGTCATTTAACATCGCAATCAAGGTGTCCATAATTCTCTCGTTGTTATTCACATCCATGGCCAGCACATCTGCGTACGCTGGCCGCTTTCTGTCTGTCGTTTAATTAGCGTGTTGCTAAAGGGGCGGAATCTAGCACAGCGGGAGAGCCCGGAATAGTGATCCCGATCACCGCCAACACAAAAAACGAACGGATAAAGCCTATAAAGCTCCATTTAAATCGCAAACTTTCAACAAATCCAATAATTTAATCAGACAGGAGGTCGTAGTGCTCCATATGGAATCCTTTTTGCGATATCTCTGCCCTGTTGTCTGAAATAGCAAACGCTTGCATGAAATGGCTTTCATATCGGGATATTCCGATAAACGTTTTCCATGTAATTAAATTTCAAGTATGCAATTGGATAATTTATGTGATCGATGACACAAATATCGATATTTGCGAAAAAAACTGGCCTGGAAGCAAACCGGAAAAGTGCTGGAACGAAATACAAAAAACCTTATTAATCATATAGTTTCATGTGATAAAACGGAATTTCTCAACAGTCTGAATATTTAACAGCCAAGTCCCCCTATTGCAGGAAGCACCACATAAGTATTAATTAGGCAGGCAATGACGATGGGTCACCCCCATCGCGCTTTTCTGAGCCTGAGGCACCAAGATCCTGTAATTTTATTTCAGAACCACCGTCTCAAGCCCGCAACCCAGGGATGACTCCCTCATTAAGAGATGATATTCGCTATGGCCGATAAACTAACCCAGCTGAAAGCCCTGACCACTGTTGTTGCCGACACCGGTGATATCGAAGCCATCAAACGCTATCAGCCCATCGATGCCACCACCAACCCCTCTCTGGTTCTGAAGGCCTCCGAGATCCCCGAGTACGCACCGCTGATCGAAGACGCCATCAACTGGGCCAAATCCCAGAGCCAGGACAAGGCACAGCAAATCATCGACGCGGGCGACAAGCTGGCTGTCAACATCGGTCTGGAAGTGCTGAAGATCGTTCCGGGCCGTATCTCCACCGAAGTGGATGCCCGTCTCTCCTTCGATACCGAAGCCAGCATCGCCAAGGCCCGCAAACTGATCCGCCTCTACAACGAAGCCGGTATCAGCAACGACCGCATTCTGATCAAACTGGCCTCCACCTGGGAAGGGATCCGCGCCGCCGAGGTGCTGGAGAAAGAGGGTATCCAGTGCAACCTGACCCTGCTGTTCTCCTTCGCTCAGGCGCGTGCCTGTGCCGAAGCCGGTGCCTTCCTGATCTCCCCGTTCGTGGGCCGTATCCTCGACTGGTACAAGGCCAAAAATGGCCGTGATTACACCGCCAGCGAAGATCCGGGCGTGGTCTCCGTTACCGCCATCTACAACTACTACAAACAGCACGACTACCCGACTGTGGTCATGGGCGCCAGCTTCCGCAACACCGGCGAGATCCTGGAACTGGCTGGCTGTGACCGCCTGACCATTGGCCCGGCCCTGCTGGAAGAGCTGAGCAAAACTGAAGGTGCCGTGGTACGCAAGCTGGACTACACCGGCGAGCGTAAAGCCAAACCAACCCCGATGAGCGAAGACGAATTCCGCTGGGAACTGAACCAGGATGCCATGGCTCACGAGAAACTCGGTGAAGGGATCCGTATGTTTGCCGTCGATCAGGGCAAGCTGGAAACCATGCTGGCTAGCCGCCTGTAATCGGTTAATTTTTATACTAAAAACCGGGCTTCCCCAAAGGAGCCCGGTTTTTTTGTACCCGACTTTTAGCTCGGTCATAGAGCTGTAACGAAAACGTTTTATTTTCAGTCTTGTTATGTTATACGGGTGGTGAAAACGATAAAAACCAAGGAGGGAGCCATGGAAATGTTCAACTTCGATTATGACGAGGTAGTTGAACTCGGTTCGCGTAGCCGCGGGACAACGGGAAAAAAACGTAAATGGCGTGAAATCGAGGCGTTGAAAGACAAACACCGCCTGCAGAAGGAGCTGCAATCAATCGATATCGCCTATGAGGGTCTTACAGACGAATTTGAACTGTAATACAACCTGACACCTCTAAAAGCGCCCCGCACAGACGGGGCGCTTTTTTATGCCGCAAGCGGCTTGTCATGCCATCGCTAGCGATGCCACTGGATGCAGTGGACAAGAGACAGACCAGCCACTGACAAAGCGTACCGCCCTCCTCTGCCTGCCCCTGACAGCCATCGCCAGCAGCATGGTATCCAACCTGCGAATAGAGACCAGCGCTGTTTCAGGGCGCGTTGGGGCAATCACCGCAAGACAGGTAATCTGGCAATAAAAAACCCCCGTATAAGACGGGGGCTTGGACACTCGGGGTTAACGGCTGCGCTTAGCAGTAACCGTAGCCCAGCAGACGCTGGTAGCGCTGCTCCAGCAGTTGCTCGGTCTCGAGCGGACGCAGGGCATCCAGATCCTGCTTGATGCGGGCCTTGAGGTTTTTGGCCATCTTCTCCACATCGCGGTGGGCACCGCCGAGGGGCTCGTCGATCACGTGGTCGATCAGCTTGAGCTCCTTCAGACGCTGAGCAGTGATCCCCATCGCTTCGGCAGCCACGGAAGCCTTGTCGGCACTCTTCCACAGGATGGAGGCACACCCTTCCGGCGAGATGACGGAGTAGGTGGAGTACTGCAGCATGTTGACGCGGTCACCCACGCCAATGGCCAGCGCACCACCGGAGCCACCCTCACCGATCACGGTGCAGACCACCGGCACGGTCAGACCGGCCATCACTTTCAGGTTGCGGGCAATCGCTTCAGACTGGCCACGCTCTTCGGCACCGACGCCGGGGTAGGCGCCCGGGGTGTCGATAAAGGTGATGATCGGCATCTTGAAGCGCTCGGCCATCTCCATCAGACGCAGGGCCTTGCGGTATCCTTCCGGACGCGGCATGCCGAAGTTGCGCTTGATCTTCTCTTTGGTCTCGCGACCCTTCTGGTGACCAATCACCATCACCGGCTCGCCGTCGAGACGGGCGATGCCGCCGACGATAGCCTTGTCATCGGCATAGGCGCGATCGCCAGCCAACTCGTCGAAATCGGTGAAGATATGCTCGATATAGTCAAAGGTGTAGGGGCGCTGGGGATGACGCGCCATCTGGGATACCTGCCAGGCACCCAGATCACCGAAGATCTTCTTGGTCAGCTCTTCGTTTTTCTTCTCCAGCCGGCGGATCTCGTCTTTCAGATCCACGGCGTGATTGCCTTCACTCACATGTTTGAGTTCATCAATCTGCGCCTGCAACTCGGCAATCGGCTGTTCAAAATCCAGAAAAAGACTCATAGGGCCTTAGAACCTCTAATCAAAAACCAATTCAACCCGCTCTCGTCCAAGCAGGACTCGCAAGTCATCTATCAGTTGATCGGTGGGCGTCACCCGCCACTCGGTACCGAGCGTCAATCGCACCCGAGAGCCGGGGCGACGATAGTTTACCTGAACCGGACAGACTCCGGCACGGGTGGGCTCCAAAATCTCGCACAAACGCGGGAAAAAGCGATCATCAATCCGCTGTTCATCAAGGGAGATGCGGATTGCTCTGGCAAAACGCTCCCTCGCATCGTTGATATCCAGTAATTCTCGAGCCGACATTTTAAGGCCACCGGAGAAGTCATCAAAGCTGACCTGTCCAGAAACCACCAAAATACGGTCTTTTTGCATCAATTCTTCATATTTTTCCAGCGCTTCACTGAACAGGGTCACATCGAGGCGACCAGAACGGTCGTCCAGGGTGAAGATCCCCATCTTGTTGCCACGCTTGGTCACCATGCTGCGGGCCGCAATCACCAACCCCGCCGCCGTGGTCACGGTATCGCGGGAGGTGGGATGCAGATCGCACAGGCGACCCGAGGTATAACGACGCAATTCGCCGCTGTACTGGTTGATGGGGTGACCGGTGAGATAGAGCCCGAGGGTCTCGCGCTCCCCTTCCAGCCACACCTTGTCAGGCCAGTGCGGCACGTTGGCAAACGCCTTCTTAACGTCGTCAATCTCTTCGGTAAGCACGCCGAACATGTCGACCTGACCCACCGCCTGCGCCTTGGCGTGCTGCTCGGCGGCACGCATTGCCTCCTCCAGCGTCGCCATCAGGGCGGCGCGGTGGGGACCGAGCCGGTCCATGGCACCGGAGAGGATCAGTTTCTCCATCACCCGCTTGTTAAGCTTCTTGATATCGACCCGGTTGCAGAAATCGAACAGGTCGCGGAACGGGCCATCCTGATCCCGGGCGCTGAGAATCGCGTCGATAGGACCTTCACCGACCCCTTTCACCGCGCCGATACCATAGACGATATGGCCATCTTCGTTGACCGAGAAGCGATAGCGACCGGTGTTCACATCCGGCGGGATCACCGTCAGCCCCATCCGCTGACACTCGTCCACCAGAGTCACGATCTTGTCGGTGTTGTCCATATCGGCGGTCATCACCGCCGCCATGAACTCGGCCGGGAAGTGGGTCTTGAGCCAGAGGGTCTGGTAGGAGACCAGCGCATAGGCGGCGGAGTGGGATTTGTTGAAGCCGTAGCCCGCAAACTTCTCCACCAGATCGAAGATTTTCATCGCCAGCTCGCCGTCGACGCCGTTTTGAATGGCGCCCTCCTCGAAACCGGCCCGCTGTTTGGCCATCTCCTCGGGCTTTTTCTTACCCATGGCACGACGCAACATGTCCGCGCCACCCAGGGTGTAGCCCGCCAGGGTCTGGGCGATCTGCATCACCTGCTCCTGATAGAGGATGATGCCGTAGGTCGGTTCCAGAATGGGCTGCAGGCTCTCGTGCTGCCACTTCTCGTCCGGATAGGAGATCGCTTCATTGCCGTGCTTGCGGTCGATGAAGTTATCCACCATGCCTGACTGGAGCGGGCCCGGTCGGAACAGGGCCACCAGTGCGATCATGTCCTCGAAGCAGTCAGGCTTGAGCCGCTTGATCAGATCCTTCATGCCGCGGGATTCCAGCTGGAATACCGCGGTAGTCTCGTAGCGCTGCAGCAGGTCGAACGACTTCTTGTCATCGATGGGGATGGCGGCGATGTCCACCGGCGGCTTGCCCTCTTTGGCAAGACGCGGGTTTATCATGCCGAGCGCCCAGTCGATGATGGTCAGGGTCCGCAGGCCGAGGAAGTCGAACTTCACCAGACCCGCGTACTCCACATCGTTCTTGTCGAACTGGGTCACCGGGTGATGACCCTCGTCATCGCAATAGAGCGGCGCAAAATCGGTGATCTTGGTGGGCGCGATCACCACGCCACCGGCGTGCTTACCGGCGTTGCGCACGACCCCTTCGAGGCGGCGAGCCATGTCGATGAGGTCTTTGACCTCCTCATCCTGCTCGTAGAGCTCGGGCAGTTTTGGCTCGGCCTCGAATGCCTTGGCCAGGGTCATGCCCGGATCCGGCGGAATCAGCTTGGAGATACGATCGACAAAGCCGTAGGCGTGGCCCAATACCCGGCCCACGTCCCGCACCACCGCCTTGGCCGCCATGCTGCCGAAGGTGATGATCTGGGACACCGCATCCCGGCCATACATCTCGGAGACGTGGTCGATCACCTCGTCGCGCCGATCCATACAGAAATCGACGTCGAAGTCGGGCATGGATACCCGCTCGGGGTTCAAGAAACGTTCGAACAGCAGGTCAAATTCCAGCGGATCGAGGTCGGTGATCTTGAGGGCATAGGCCACCAGGGAGCCCGCCCCCGAGCCCCGGCCCGGGCCAACGGGAATGCCGTTGTCCTTGGACCACTGGATAAACTCCATCACGATGAGGAAGTAACCCGGGAAGCCCATCTGGTTGATCACTTTCAGCTCGATGTCGAGACGCTCGTCATATTCGGGACGGCGCTCGGCTCGCACTTGCGGATCCGGGAACAGGAACTCAAGCCGCTCCTCCAGACCCTCTTTCGACTTGGCCACCAGAAAATCTTCAGTGGTCATGTCGCCAGTCGGGAAGTTGGGCAGGAAATACTCACCGAGGCGCACCGTCACGTTGCAGCGCTTGGCGATCTCCACCGTGTTCTCCAGCGCCTCGGGGATGTCGGCAAACAGCTCCGCCATCTCCTCCTGACTGCGCAGGTACTGCTGCGGGCTGTAGCGACGGGGGCGGCGTTTGTCCATCAGGGTATAGCCATCGTGGATGGCAACCCGGATCTCGTGGGCGTCGAAATCATCGGCAGAGAGGAACACCACCTCGTTGGTGGCGACTACAGGCAGCTCGAACTCGGTGGCAATCGCCACCGCCATGTGCAGGTAGACCTCTTCGTCGGGTCGACCGGTCCGCAACAGCTCGAGGTAGTAGGCATCGGGAAAATGGGTCTGGTAGAAGGCAAGACACTGCTCGGTCATCTGCCGGTTACCCTTGAGCAGGAACTTGCCCACATCCCCTTCACGGCCGCCGGAGAGCACGATCACCCCCTTGGCATGCTCGGCGAGCCAGCTCTTGTCGATAACCGGGCGCCCCTGCACGTGGCCGCGCTGGTAGCCGCGAGAGATAAGCAGGGTGATGTTCTGGTAGCCGTCATTGTCCATGGCCAGCAGGGTGAGACGGAACTGCTCGTCGCCAAGCTCGTCGCTCTGCACCCAGAAGTCGGCACCGACGATGGGTTTGATCCCCTTGCCGTGGGCCGATCCATAGAAACGCACCAGACCGCACATGTTCATCTGATCGGTCAGCGCCAGCGCCGGCATGTTATTGGCCGCCGCCGCCCCGACGATGGGGTTGATCTTCTGCAGGCCATCGACCATGGAGAAGTCGGAGTGGACTCGCAGGTGGATAAAACGGGGTTCAGCCATCGTCATCTCCTCTCGCTGCTCAAACTAAATGGCATGGTCTACTCGATCCCCAGTGCGCGGCGCACCGGTTTGAAGCTTTTGCGATATTCGGGCAGCGGGCCACGCTCGGCCAGAATAGCGAGGTGCTCAGCGGTCGGATAACCCTTGTGACGGGCAAAACCATACTCGGGATAGCGGCTGTCCAGCTCGGTCATCTCCGCATCGCGGGTCACCTTGGCCAGAATGGAGGCGGCACTGATGGCGGCCACCAGGCTATCGCCCTTGACCACGGCGCGTGCTTCCATCGGCAGCGCCGGGCAGCGGTTGCCATCGATAAAGACCAGCTCGGGGGTGACCTTCAGCCCTGCCACGGCACGCTGCATCGCCAGCATGGTGGCGTGCAGGATGTTGAGCTCGTCGATCTCCTCCGGGCTGGCACGCCCGATGGCAAAGGCCAGCGCCTTCTCTTTGATTTCGTCAAACAGGGCGAGGCGCTTCTTCTCGGAGAGCTTCTTGGAGTCAGCCAGCCCGACAATCGGGTTGGCGGGATCGAGAATGACCGCGGCGGTGACCACGTCACCCACCAGCGGGCCGCGACCCACTTCATCCACACCGGCAACCAGCTTGTCGTCAGGAATATCGATCATCATCTTGTAGCCTTGAATCAAAACAGGCCCCGTGGGGCCTGACATGGGGTCAACTGGCGCGGTATCACCGCTCAGGTAATAGATTAACGGGTAGCGCGGCGCAATCGACGATCCGAAATAGCGTTATCTGCCGAGCAGATCAGCCACCGCGTCGGCGGCCTGCAAATCGGCATTGCAGCGGATCAGCTGGTGCAACTCGGTGAAAGTGTTGACCAGCGCACTGTTGTCGTGCTCGAAATATTTGCTCACCTCTTCCACCAGATTCTCCGGGGTGCACTCATGCTGGATCAGCTCCGGCACCAGCATGCGCCCGGCCAGCAGGTTGGGCAGGGAGACAAATTCGGTCTTCACCAGTCGCTGGGCCAGCCAGTAGCTGAAGGGTTTGAGCTTGTAGCCCACCACCATCGGCTTTTTCACCAGCATGGCTTCCAGTGCCGCAGTGCCGGACGCCAGCATCACCACATCGGCAGCGATCATCGCCTCGCGCCCCTGCCCTTCCAGCAGCACCATCTCGAGATCCGGCGCCACTTCGGCCTTGATGGCCATGAATTGCTCACGCCGCTTCTGATTGACCAGCGGCACGATAAAACCGAGATCCGGATAGCGTACCGTCAGACTCTTGCACGCCTCGAGAAAGAGAGGGGACATAAAGCCCACTTCTGCAGTGCGACTGCCCGGCAGTACCGCCAGCCAGCGGCGGTTGGCATCGATGCCCAGCTTGCGGCGCACGGCAGCCTGATCCGGCACCAGTGGAATATCATCCGCCATGGTGTGGCCGACAAAACGGCAAGGGGCCTCGAAACGGTCGTAGAAGGCTTTCTCGAACGGCAGGAAGGCGAGCACCATGTCGGTGGCGGCCTTGATCTTGTGAATGCGGTTCTGACGCCATGCCCACACCGAGGGGCTGACATAGTGAACCGTCTTGATACCGGCGCGGCGCAGTTTCAGCTCCACCCCGATATTGAAATCCGGTGCATCCACGCCGATGAAGATATCGGGCGGATTGGCGATAAAGTGGCGCAGCAGTTCGCGACGAACCTTGAGGATGCGCGGCAGACGGCCCAGCACCTCGGTGATCCCCATGACGGAGAGCTCTTCCATCTCGAACAGGGCCTTGACGCCGAGAGCCTGCATCCGCGGCCCGGCGATCCCTTCGAACTGCGCATCCGGGTAGCGGGTCTGCAGCTCGCGCACCAGACCGGCAGCAAGAATGTCGCCGGAGACTTCTCCGGCGACGATACCGATACGAACCGGATCAGGCACGGATGATCCCGCGCTCGTTATCTTTGAGGAAGTCCACATAGAGCTGGACGGCCGGCTCGGCTTGCGCCATCTCGATCAATACCGGCAGCACCTCTTCGATGGTCTTGCCGGAACGGAAGATCTCTTTGTAGGCACGCTTGACGGCAGAGATAGCCTCAGGCGTATAACCGCGACGGCGCAGCCCTTCAGAGTTGACCCCGAACGGCTTGGCGTAGTTACCAGCGGCCATCACGTAGGGCGGCACATCCTTGTTCAGGGCGGCACAGCCACCGACGAAGGCATGGGAACCGACACGGCCGAACTGGTGAATGGCAGAGAGACCACCAAAGATCACGAAGTCACCGATCACCACGTGGCCCGCCAGGGTCGCGTTGTTGGCGAAGATGCAGTTGTCACCGATGATGCAGTCGTGGGCAACGTGAACGTTGACCATGAACAGGTTACCGCTGCCCACCTTGGTCAGGGATTGATCCTGAATGGTGCCACGGTGGAAGGTGCAGTTCTCGCGAATGACGTTGTTGTCGCCAATCTCGAGGAAGGTACGCTCACCAGCGTACTTCTTATCCTGGCAATCCTCGCCGATAGAGGTGTGCTGGAAGATCTTGTTGCCGCGACCAATCTTGGTCGGGCCCTTGATCACCACGTGGGAGCCTACCCAGGTGTTGTCGCCGATTTCTACCTCGGCGCCGATGACAGAAAAGGGGCCGATTTCAACCCCTTTACCGATCACGGCAGACTCATGGACGATAGCAGTATCGTGAATGGTGGCAGTCTGATCGATCACGTGTGTTAAACCTCGCGTTTGGCGCACATCAGCTCGGCGGTACAGACCACTTCACCGTCGACGGTGGCGACACCGGTGAACTTGGCAATACCGCGACGCTCTTTCAGGAACTCCACGTCCAGCACCAGCTGATCACCGGGGCCGACCGGGCGCTTGAAGCGAGCGTTGTCGATTGAGGCAAAATAATAGAGTTCGTTGGGAGACGGCTTGCCCACCATGGTAAAGGCCAGGATACCGGTGGCCTGCGCCATCGCTTCCAGGATCAGTACGCCCGGGAACACCGGCTTGGCCGGGAAGTGTCCCTGGAAAATTGGCTCGTTGAACGAGACGTTCTTGATGGCACGCAGGGTTTTGCGCTCATCGCTGATCTCGTAGTCGTCGACCCGATCCACCATCAGGAACGGATAACGGTGGGGCAGCAGATCCATGATTTCCTGGATACCCAGGCTCTTCTTTTCAGTATTCAAAACAGTACCCTATACCAATCGTGATTATTCTTGATCCAGCTTCTTCTCAAGCTTGCTCAACCGCTTGTGCATCTCTTCGATACGCATCACCCGGGCGGCGGTCTTGCGCCACTCTTTATTGGTTTGCAGAGGGATGCCGGAAGAGTAGACACCGGGCTCGGTAATGGGTCGCATCACCATGGCCATACCGGTGACGGTGGCCTGGTCGCAGATCTCCATATGCCCGTTAAAGACGGAAGCGCCGCCAATGATACAGTATTTGCCGACCTTGAGACTACCAGCCATCACGGTGGAACCCGCCACGGCGGTGCCGTAACCGATCTCCACGTTGTGGGCGATCTGGCACTGGTTGTCGATGATGACGTTGTCAGCGATGCGGGTATCTTCCAGCGCACCGCGGTCAATGGTGGTACAGGCACCGATCTCGACCCGGTTGCCAATCGTCACGCCGCCGAGCTGGGGGATCTTGATCCACTCGCCACGCTCGTTGGCATAACCGAAACCATCGGCCCCGATCACTGTGCCGGATTGAACCAGACAGTCGGTACCCATGGTCACATTGTGATAGAGGGTGACGTTGGCCCACAGCCGGGAGCGAGCTCCCAGCCGGGTGTTCTTGCCAACGAAACAACCCGGGCCAATGCGTACATCGTCACCCAGCACGACGCCGGATTCGATCACTGCATTGGCGCCGATGGCCACTCTCTCGCCCAGTTGCACGTCAGCCGCGATGACGGCGCTCGGATGGATATCCGTGGCCGGTTGCGGCGTGGTGTCCAGCAGTTGGGCTACCCGGGCAAAACCCACGTAGGGATCCTTGAGCACCAGCGCATTGGTGGGACAGAAAGGGAGATCCGCCTCTGTAATGAGCACGGCGGTCGCCTTGCTCTGCTCCAGATAAGAGCGGTACTTCTTGTTGGACAGGAAGGTAATCTCACCCTCCCCGGCCTTTTCCAGTGTCGCTACCTTGCGGATTTCCAGGGTTCCGTCGCCATGGACCTGGGCCCCCAGTTGCTGGGCCAGCTGTGCGAGAGTAAATGCCATCAATTAGTTGCTCTTGCTTACCTGAGAAATAACCTGGCCGGAGATGTCCAGCTTGCTGGCTGCATACGGGGCGGCGTTGCGCTCCAGCACCAGATCGTAACCATTGCTCTTGGCGATGGAATCGATGGCAGCCTGCACCTTGGTCAGGATCTTGTTGCGCTCTTCGGACTGACGGCGACCGTTGTCCTGCTCAAAGGCTTGACGCTTCTGGTTGAACTCCATCTGCAGCTTGGCCAGTTTTTCCTGGTTCTGCTTCTTCTGCTCGGCGCTCATGAAGGCTTCATCCTTGCGGAACTTCTCGACCAACTTCTGGCCTTCCTGTTCCAGCTTCTGCAACTCACGCATACGCGGCTCGAATTCACCTTTCAGCTTGGCTGCAACGGCTTCACGCTGGGGCAGCTTTTGAAAGACTTCGCCCATGTCAACCACGGCGATCTTGGTCTCAGCGAAGGCAGAACCCATGCCGGCAGCCATCAGTGCAAAGCTCAAACCAGCTACTTTCAACGCTTTATTCACACTTACTCCTTGTTCCCTCATGGTGAGGGCTACCTGATTTACCTGATTATGCAAGCGGCGTTAGGGCCATCTTGTTACCTGGTGAGGCACGCATACCGCGCGTCCCATCATTAAATACCCCCACCGCATGGGTGGGGGTGAGACACGAATTAGAAGGTGCGACCGATGTTGAACGAGAAGAACTCGGTGCGGTCACCCTCATATTTCTTGATGGGCTTGGCCAGCGCAAACACCAGCGGGCCCATTGGCGAGAGCCACTGCAGCGAGACACCGGCAGAGACCCGGATATTGCCCGGGTTGGAGTAGTCCTGGCTCATATAGTTGCAATCTGCCCCGGCCGCGCAAGGATAGGCACCATTGGCAAAATCGGTGCTCCAGACCGTACCGGCATCAATAAAGGCGGTAGAGCGGATCTGCGGACGATAGGTCTCGGAAACAAACGGGGTCGGGAAGACCAGTTCGAACGAGGCGACCGCCAGTGCGTTGCCACCGACCGAGGTGTCGGAACCTTCGTAATAGCCGGTCTCACACGGCTGATTGCCAGTACAGCCACCGGTACCCGGCTTGGTATAGGTCTTGTAGATAGCTTTCGGACCAATGGTGTTGCTCTTGAAGCCACGCACCGTATCGAAACCACCGGCATAGTAGTTTTCGAAGAAAGGCAGCATGGAGTCATCGCCATAGCCATTACCGTAGGAGACGCGCCCCTTGCCGATCATGACCCAGTTGTGGTCTGCATCGAGCGGGAAGTAGTGAGCATCTTCAGCAGAGAGCTTGTAGTACTGCAACTCCATGCCCGGTACAGTCACCTTGGCATTGACCCGTTGACGGTCACCGGCGGTCGGGAACATCCCTTTGTTCAAGGTTGAGCGGGTCCAGCCTGCGGTCAGGTCGACGGTCACAAAATCAAGATTGGAGCCATCCTGCGAATAGATATTCCAGAACTGATCCATCTGCACTGACTGGCGGTTGTCGTTCCATTGATCCCAGCAGTAGGTGTTACCGTCAGTATCCGGGTTGTCTTTCAGACACTCCTGATAGTTCTGGGCATTGAACGACGGACGACTCAGCTTGGTACTCTCGACACCGGTACTGAAGTCCAGTCGGTTAAACTCGTTGACCGGGAAGCCACTGGAGAGACGGAAACCGATGGTTTCATTCTCGTAATCAACGATATCGGCATCATCGGCACGGAACTGGTTGTAGTAGACCCGGCCACCCAGGCTGACGCCATCGACGGTGAAGTAGGGGTCGTTGTAGCTCAGATCAACGTTCTTGGAGTAGTCGTTGGTGCTGGCATTGATGGCAACCCGCTTGCCGGTTCCCATAAAGTTGTCTTGGGAGATCCCAGCCTGCAGGCTCAAACCTGACTCGGTGCCGTAACCGATACCGGCGTTGATGGAACCTGCTGGCTGCTCCTTGACCTTGAAGTCGAGGTCAACCAGATCATCGTTGCCCGGCACTCGCTTGGTATCCACTTCGACGCTCTCGAAGTAGCCAAGGCGGTTGAGACGGCTCTTGGACTGCTCGATGTTGTCGGAAGAGAGCCAGGTCCCCTCCATCTGACGCATCTCGCGACGCAGCACCTGATCTTCGGTGGTGGCATTGCCGGTGAAATTGATGTTGCGCACATAGACACGGGGGCCCGGCTCAACGTTGACGATGAGCTCGACTTCCTTGGTCTTGTCGTTGATCTGCGGGAAGGTGACCACTTTCGGGTAGGCATAGCCGTAACGACCGAGGAACTTGGAGAGCACCTCTTCGGTATGGGTTACCTGACTGGCCGAGTAGACACTCCCACCTTCGATGGGGATCAGCCCCTTCATCTCGCCGCCCCGGTCGATCAAATCGCCCTTGAGCTGAATGCCGGAGACCTTGTACTGCTCCCCTTCCTTGATGTTGAGGGTAACGTAGACACCCTTTTTGTCCGGGGTCATGGAGACCTGGGTAGACTCCTGCTGGAAACGGATGTAACCACGGTCCATGTAGTAGGAACGCAGGGTTTCGATATCACCGGCCAGCTTCTGCTTCTGATAGCGCTGATCCGCGGTGAAGTTCCACCAGGGCACCTCATCACGCAGGGAGAGCTGGGCAATCAGTTTGTCTTCCGGGAAGACGCTGTTGCCCACGATGTTGATCTGCTGGATCTTGGCCGCCTGACCTTCCAGGAAGGTGAACTTGAGGTCAACCCGGTTGCGCGGCAGCGGGGTGACGATGGCCTTGACCTTTGCGGAGTATTTGCCCACACCGTAGTAGAAATCTTCCAGCCCCTTCTCGAGGGAGGTGAGTACGGTACGATCCAGCGGATCGCCGACACGAATACCGGAGGACTCCAGACTCTGGGTCAATTGCTCCTCTTTGATATCTTTATTGCCGGAAAATTCGATGCTGGAGATGGTCGGACGCTCCTTGACCATCACCTGCAGCACCTGACCATCGCGGTAGACCTTCACATCCTCGAAGTTACCCGAGGAGTAGAGTTTCTTGATGGCACTGGCCAGGGCCACGGAATCAACCGTGTCGCCAACCCGGATCGGCAAATTCAACAGTGCGGCACCCAGGGTCACCCGTTGCAAACCTTCGACCTGGATATCTTGCACCACAAAAGAGGCAGGGGCCGCCTGGGCCAAGAAACTGGCACCCAGCAGGCAACTCAACACCAATGCTTTTTTAACAGCCATTTTGTTCTTATGTGTCCTTGTTGATGCTCTGACCTCAGAGGCGAGCGAAATCGTTAAACAGCGCAATACCCATCAATAACATCAGAATGGCGGCGCCGATCCTGAAACCCACTTCCTGTATTCTCTCAGATACGGGCTTGCCGGTGACCGCCTCGATCAGGAAATAGACCAGATGGCCG
This sequence comes from Aeromonas sp. MdU4, assembly GCF_041929505.1. NCBI lineage: Bacteria > Pseudomonadati > Pseudomonadota > Gammaproteobacteria > Aeromonadales > Aeromonadaceae > Aeromonas > Aeromonas sp. MdU4. Next base: position 116,132 of record NZ_JBHFMW010000020.1, read on the forward strand.
CCATCGAGTACCGGCAGGGGGAACAGGTTGATGATCCCCAGGTTGACGCTGATCAGCGCCAGGAAACTCAGGAAATAGACCAACCCATAATCGGCACTGCTACCCGCCCCCTTGGCAATAGAGATGGGGCCACTCAGGTTATCCAGCGACACTATGCCGGCAACCAGCTTGCCAATCATGTCAAAGGTGAGCGTGATCAGGCTCCAGGTCTTGTCAGCACCATGCCACAGCGCCTGCAAAGGCCCATACTGTAACAGAATTCGATATTCATCCGGTAATGGAACCAATTGCGGTGAGAGACCGACGAATCCAACCAGCTTGCCCTGCACCTTTTTCGTGTCCGGCGTCAGCGTCACGCTCACATCACTGTTATTGCGCACCACCACCACCTGCAATGGCTCACCCGGAGCCTGTTGCACCTGTTCGACAAACTGGGTCCAGTCAGTGATCGGCTGCTCACCGACCTGCTTGATGCGATCGCCTACCTGCAGCCCCGCTTTTTCACTGGCGCTCTTGGGTACCACGGCGGCAACCACGGTCAATACCTTGCCGCCCAACGGCACTATCCCCAGACTGCCTATGGGTGACTCTTTATCCGGATCGAATGTCCAGCTGGCAAGCGACAGGGTTTTATCGGTGGCATAGCTGGTATTGGGCGCCTGCACCTTGAGGGTGACCGATTGATCACCCAGATGGCTGATGAGAGCATAGGTAACGCTCTCCCAGTCGCCGGTCTGCTCATCGCCGACCCCGACGATCTCCATCCCTGGCTGCACACCCGCCTCGGCCACGATGGATGCGGGACGCACCTCACCGATCACCGGCTTGACGCTCGGCACCCCGATGATAAACATCAACCAGAGGGCAAACAGGGCAAACACGAAGTTGGCCATGGGGCCAGCGGCGACGATGGCCATCCGGGCCCAGACCGGCTTGTGATTGAAAGCGTGCTGCTCGTCGCCGGGTTTGAGCTCATCGACCCGGCCATCGAGCATCTTGACGTAACCCCCGAGCGGGATCAGTGCCAGCACATACTCGGTACCATCCTTGCCCATCCGGCGCCAGATCGCTTTGCCAAAACCGATGGAGAAGCGCTCTACACGTACGCCACAACGGCGGGCAACCCAGAAGTGGCCAAACTCGTGCACCGCAACCAGCAGGCCCAGCGCAACGACAAAGGCGCCGATATTCCATAACATGCCGCCCATCAACCAAGCTCCTCAATCAGGTGGTGAGCACGGGATCTGGCCGCACCATCTAGGGCAAACAGATCATCGAGCGAGTTCACGGCACTGCTCTCCAGTGCCAGCATCACCGCCTCGTTGATCCGGGCAATATCCATAAAACCGATGCGTTCCGCCAGGAAGGCGGCAACCGCCTCTTCGTTGGCGGCATTAAGCGCAGTGGTCGCCGCCTGTCCCTTCTGACAGGCATTGATGGCCAGCGCCAGACAGGGGTAGCGGTCGTAATCAGGCCGGATAAAGCTGAACTCTCCGACACTGAAGAAATCCAAAGGTTCCACACTGGAGGGAATGCGATTGGGATAGGCCAGTGCATGAGCGATGGGTGTGCACATATCGGGGTTACCGAGCTGGGCCAGCACAGAGCCATCCTTGTACTGCACCATGGAGTGGATCACCGACTGCGGGTGGATCACCACCTGGATCTGCTCGGGCGTGGCGTTGAACAACCAGCGCGCCTCGATGTACTCCAGCCCTTTGTTGATCATGGTGGCGGAGTCGACCGAGATCTTGGCCCCCATAGACCAGTTGGGATGAGCAATGGCTTGTGCCGGTGTGACATGGGCCAGCTCGCCAATCTCGGTATAACGGAACGGGCCACCAGAACCGGTCAGCAGAATTTTGCTGATCCCCGCCTCCGCCAGATCGCAAAAACCTGGCTGACGCTGCACTGCGGTCGGCAGACACTGGAAGATTGCATTGTGTTCGCTGTCGATAGGCAGCAGCTCGGCGCCATGCTCACGCACCGCGTCCATGAAGAAGGCCCCGGACATCACCAGCGCCTCCTTGTTGGCCAGCAGAATGCGCTTGCCGGCACGCACTGCAGCCATGGTCGGGGCCAGACCCGCGGCACCGACGATGGCTGCCATCACGCTGTGGGCATCGGGATGGGCCGCCACGTCACATAAGGCAGCCGCACCAGACATGACCCGTGTCGTACTACCGTGAGTCTTGAGGCGAATGGTCAACTCGCGGGCGGCCTCTTCATCAACCATCACGGCGAAACGGGGAGAGAATTCAAGGCAATCCTGCAGCATGGCGTCCACACTGCGGGCGGCGGTCAATGCCAACACTTGCCAACTGCCCGGATTATGGCGCAGCACCTTCAGGGTACTCTGACCAATGGAACCGGAGGCCCCCAGAATCACCAGGTTGCGCATCAAAACTCCTGACTAAGTAGCAGATAACTGAGCAGAAATACCGGCAATGCGGCAGTCAGGCTGTCGATCCGGTCGAGAATACCGCCATGACCCGGCAGCAGGGTGCCGGAGTCCTTGATGCCAGCTTCGCGCTTGAACATGCTTTCGGTCAGATCGCCCAGCACGGAAGCCAATACAGCCAGCAGGGAGCAGAACAGTACAATGACCATCTTGGCAGGTACAAATCCCATCGACCAGGTGACACCAATCGCGAGCAGGCTGGCGGTGAAGAGACCACCACACATCCCTTCGATGGTTTTACCCGGGCTGACAGCGGGTGCCAGCTTGTGTTTACCGAACGCCTTGCCGAAAAAATACGCGCCAGAATCTGCCGCCCAAACCAGTCCCATTACGAACAACAGGATCCAGGCGCCCATCATGGGGTCGTGATAGAAGTTGTAACCACGGATAGCGACCAGCGACCAGAAGAAGGGCACCAGGGTCACCAGACCAAACAGGGACTTGAGCCAGACTGACTCTTTCCACAACTTGGCGCTCTGGGGATAGCGCAACACCAGCAGCAAGCCGAGCAGCCACCAGCTGACGGCTGTCCAGAGCACCCCCATCACCAACGGATGCAGATGAGGGGTCCAGAGCTGCTCGACCGGCAGCCAAAAGAGGCTGGCACCGAGCAACAGACAAAACACGATGGGCAACCATTGCTGCGGGGCAGCACAGACAAACCCACTCCATTCGCGACTGGCCAACAAAAACACCAGCGCAGCCAACAGGGCAAAAAATTTCAATGGCAGAAAGAAGAGCGCCCCCAACACCAGGGGGATCAACATCAAAGCAGTAATAATTCGTTGTTTTAGCAAAAGAAACCTCTCTCTTGGGAGCGGGGTTTAGCCGGTCTGCTGCTCGGCGATCAATTCCCGTATCTGTTCACCCGTGCAGCCAAAACGGCGCTCGCGGGCAACGAAGGAGGCGACAGCCTCACTAAACTCGGCCTCGTTGAAATCGGGCCACAATACCGGGGTAAAATAGAGCTCGGCATAAGCGAGCTGCCATAACACAAAGTTGCTGATGCGATGATCGCCACCGGTACGGATCAACAGGTCCACGGGTGGCAGATCGGCCATACAAACCTCGCGGGTCAACATGGCCTCATCAATGTCGTCAGCCGCCAGCTCACCGGCTGCGACCGCCCTGGCCAGCTTGCGGGCCGCCTGGGCGATATCCCACTGGCCGCCATAGTTGGCCGCAATATTCAGGGTCAGACCCTTGTTATTGGCGGTGAGGGCCTCCGCCTTGGCGATTTTGGCCTGCAACCGCTCACTAAAGCGAGCAGTATCGCCAATCACCTTGAGCCGGATCCCGTTGTTATGCAGTTTTTGCACCTCACGACCCAGCACGGTGATGAACAGTTCCATCAAGGCACTGACCTCCCCTTCCGGGCGGCGCCAGTTCTCGCTGGAGAATGCAAACAGGGTCAATGCCTCGATCTTGGCACGCGCAGCAAAGGTAACAGCCTCGCGCACTGACTTGACGCCCGCCTTGTGGCCATAAACCCGCATCTTGCCTCTGCTTTGGGCCCAGCGACCGTTACCATCCATGATGATGGCGACGTGACGGGGTAAAGACGAGTTGGCACAATCACCCAACGCAGCCAAAAGCGACATGTAATTCTCCCACAAAGACAAAAGCGCCGTGCAGGGGCACTACACGGCGCTCGTAATATACCTTTCAGGCGCTTAGATTTCCATTAGCTCCTTCTCCTTTACGGCAAGGGCCTCATCGACCAGCTTGACGTAGGAGTCGGTCAACTTCTGGATCTCTTCCTGGGCACGACGGTCGTCGTCTTCGGAGATCTCTTTGTCCTTCAGCAGTGCTTTCAGATCGGCGTTGGCGTCACGACGAATGTTGCGCACGGCAACACGGGCATTTTCCGCTTCGGCGCGGACGATCTTGGTCAGGTCACGACGACGCTCTTCGGTCAGCGGCGGCAACGGCACACGCAGGGTCTGGCCATTGCTGGACGGGTTCAGGCCCAGATCGGAGGTCAGGATCGCCTTCTCTACCGCCTGGATCATGGAGCGGTCAAAGATAGAGATGGAGAGAGTGCGAGCATCTTCTGCCACTACGTTGGCCAACTGTTTCAGCGGAGTGGCCGCACCGTAGTACTCAACCTGGATGCCGTCGAGCAGGCTCGGATGAGCACGACCGGTACGGATCTTGGACATTTGGGTCTTGAGCGCTTCTACGCTCTTGCCCATGCGCTCCTTGGCGTCGTTTTTAATCTCGTTGATCACAGTGGTTTTCCTTTTGGCGAACGAGCCGTCGCACGGCCCGTGTCTATCTTATTTACTGACGTAATGGATAAGAGCGCCTGGTGGCTCACTTTTATCTTATTTACCAGTGTGGCGGATCAGAGTGCCTTCCGGCTCACCCATGATAACCCGACGCAATGCACCCGGTTTGTTCATGTTGAAGACGCGGATCGGCAGATCATGGTCACGTGCCAGAGTAAAGGCAGCAAGATCCATTACCTTGAGCTCTTTTTCAAGAACTTCATCATAACTCAGTTCATGATACAGCACGGCATCCGGATTCTTGACCGGATCCTCGTTGTATACACCATCGACCTTGGTCGCTTTCAGCACTACGTCAGCTTCGATCTCGATCCCGCGCAGGCAAGCTGCAGAATCGGTAGTAAAGAAGGGGTTGCCGGTACCGGCAGAGAAGATAACAACTTTACCAGCGCGCAGCTGGCTGATTGCCTCGGCCCAGCTGTAGGAGTCGCAGACACCCTGCAGAGAAATGGCAGACATCAGACGGGCATTCACATAAGCACGATGCAGGGCATCACGCATGGCCAGACCGTTCATCACGGTTGCCAACATACCCATGTGGTCGCCCACCACGCGGTTCATGCCCGCTTTGGCAAGACCGGCACCACGGAACAGGTTGCCGCCACCGATGACCAGACCGACCTGAACACCCAACTCAACCAGTTCTTTGATCTCTTGGGCCATCCGCTCCAGCACCGCCGGATCAATGCCGAAACCCTCGGATCCTTGCAGGGCTTCACCACTCAACTTCAGAAGAACACGTCTGTATGCAGGTTTGGGATTGGTACTCATGTCACTGATTCCTGGTCATATAAAGACCGCGACATAAGTCGCGGTCTGGGGAAACGGAAAAACCGGTTCGATTAGGCCTTTTGAGCGGCCGCGATTTGGGCTGCAACTTCAGCAGCGAAATCGGTCTCTTGCTTCTCGATGCCTTCGCCCACTTCGAAACGGGTGAAGGAGACAACGTCAGCGCCTTCTTTCTTCAGCAGCTCGGCAACGGTCATGGAAGGATCTTTCACGAACGGCTGACCAGTCAGGGAAACCTCACCGGTGAACTTCTTCATGCGGCCTTCAACCATCTTCTCGGCGATCTCTTTCGGCTTGCCGGAGTTGATGGCGATGTCGATCTGGATTTCGCGCTCTTTGGCAACGACTTCAGCAGACACGTCTTCAGGCTTGACGAATTGCGGGCTGTTAGCAGCAACGTGCATGGCCAGATCTTTGGCCAGCTCGGCAGAACCACCGGTCAGCTTGGTGATAACACCAATGCGGGAACCGTGAACGTAGGTACCCAGGTTGTCACCTTCAACCAGCATCACGCGACGCAGGTTCATGTTCTCACCGATCTTGGCGATCAGGTTGGTGATGGTCAGCTCGACGGATTCGCCGTTACCGAAGTCAGCGGCTTTCAGCGTGTCAACGTCAGCAATTTTCTGGGTCGCAGCGATGTCAGCAATCTTCTGGCCCATTGCCATGAAGCTGGCATCTTTGGCGACGAAGTCGGTTTCGCTGTTCAGCTCGATCATGACGGCAACGTTGCCTTCGGTGCGAGCAAAGATAACGCCTTCAGCGGCGATACGGCCCGCTTTCTTGGCGGCTTTGGCCTGACCGGATTTGCGCATGTTCTCGATTGCCAGCTCGATATCACCAGCAGCTTCTTCCAGTGCTTTTTTGCAATCCATCATGCCAGCGGCAGTGCGCTCGCGCAGTTCTTTTACCAGGGCGGCAGTAACGTTAGCCATGTCCAGTATCCTCGGTCTTCAATTGACAAGAAACAGGGGCCACAAGGGCCCCTGCTAACCAATTACATCAGCTTGGTTAATAAGGGCTTTACAGTCCTTATCAATTACTCAGCTTCAACGAAGCCATCTTGTTCAGCTTGAACAACGATGTCCTGTTCGCGAGCTTCCAGTACGGTGTCAGCAGCAGCATTCAGATACAGCTGTACGGCACGGATAGCGTCGTCGTTACCCGGGATGACATAGTCAACGCCGTCCGGGTTGGAGTTGGTATCAACGATGGAAACTACCGGGATACCCAGGTTGTTGGCTTCTTTGATAGCGATGTGCTCGTGGTCGGCATCGACAACGAACAGAACGTCAGGCAGGCCGCCCATGTTCTTGATACCACCCAGGCTCTTCTCCAGCTTTTCCATTTCGCGAGTACGCATCAGCGCCTCTTTCTTGGTCAGCTTTTCGAAGGTACCGTCCTGGCTCTGGGTTTCCAGATCTTTCAGACGCTTGATGGACTGACGAACGGTTTTCCAGTTGGTCAGCATGCCGCCCAGCCAGCGGTGGTTAACATAGAACTGGTCGCAACGCTCAGCGGCTTCTTTTACGGCTTCAGACGCGGCACGCTTGGTACCTACGAACAGTACCTTGCCTTTCTTGGCAGCTACGGAGCTGATGAAGTTCATGGCATCGTCAAACAACGGAACGGTTTTTTCCAGGTTGATGATGTGAACCTTGCTGCGGGCACCGAAGATGTAGGATTTCATTTTCGGGTTCCAGTAACGAGTCTGGTGACCGAAGTGAACGCCGGCTTGCAGCATGTCGCGCATAGAAACTTTAGCCATTTTATACCTCTGTATGGGGTTAGGCCTCCACACATCCCATATAACCGACCTGTTAAGGCACCCCGGTATATGTGTCGATGTGTGTGTGTTATTGATTAAGGGTGATGAAATGGTGGACGCAAGTTCCCCATTCCGGCGCGCTTTATACCATAACTTTGCTCATGACACCACCGGACTACACCCTAAAGTGGTGTAAAAATGGATCCCGTCGGGGGATGCTGCGACGCCGATTTGACGCTGTGATGACAATCACACTGGAAGTACGCGGGGGTTGCGGATAAAATTTTGGCCTGATTGCAAACGCATCTATTTTTCATTACCTGTCCTGCCTGCCCTTGCAGACCCAGCGGCAGGCCGCAAGAGAGATCCCATGTCCATTAAAATCAAGACACCGGAAGAGATTGAAAAGATGCGCGTTGCCGGCCAATTGGCCGCCGATGTGCTGGTCATGATTGCGCCCCATGTCAAAGCTGGCGTCACCACTGACGAACTGAATACCCTTTGCCACGACTATATGGTCAACGTTCAACAGGCGGTTCCGGCTCCGCTCAACTACCACGGTTTCCCCAAATCCATCTGCACCTCGGTGAACGATGTTATTTGTCATGGCATCCCGAATCACAAGAAGCTGCGCGATGGCGACATCATCAACCTGGATATCACCGTCATCAAGGATGGCTACCACGGCGATACCTCAGCCATGTTCATCGTCGGCGAGACCACCCCGCTGCGCCGCCAACTCTGCAAAGTTGCGCAAGAGAGCCTCTACGCTGCCATCAAAAAGGTGCGTCCGGGTGCCTGCATCACCGAGATCGGCGCAGTTATCCAGCCCATCGTCGAGAAAGCCGGTTTCTCCGTAGTGCGTGACTACTGTGGCCACGGCATCGGGGCCGAATTCCACGAAGAGCCGCAGATCCTGCACTACCGCAACAGCGGCAAGCAGGAGCTGAAAGCGGGCATGTGCTTCACCATCGAGCCGATGGTCAACAGCAAGAAGTATCACTGCAAGGTCAATCCGAAGGATGGCTGGACCGTGACCACCAAGGATGGCGGCGACTCTGCCCAGTGGGAACACACCCTGCTGGTGACCGAGGATGGCTGCGAGGTGCTGACCCTGCGCCCCGACGACACTATCGACCGCTTCATCAAACACAGCTAACATCGAACCCCGGCCCTGAACTCCCAAAGCGCCGGGGTTTTTACTGCCCGTTTCAGCCATTTGCCTGCCACTTGCGTGTGAGATGCCATGGACGCCAGCCTGCTTTCCCCCCAACTGTTACCCGACGATCAGCTCACCCGCGACAACTGCAAAGAGTACCTGAGCCGCTTTCTCGGCTGGCTGCACGCCCGCTTCGATGCCGGTGACAACATTATCGAGCTGGTCGCCACCCGCTCTGAGTACATGGATCAGCTGCTCATTCGGCTCTGGCAAAAGTTCGGTTTCGACAAGAGCGACCTCACCCTGATCGCCGTGGGGGGCTATGGCCGGGGCGAATTGCACCCCCACTCAGACATCGACCTGCTGATCCTCTATGACGGTGACGAGCTGGATGAAGTGCTGGGGCTGCGCATCGGCGAGTTCATCACCTTGCTGTGGGACCTCAAACTGGAGGTGGGTCAAGCGGTGCGTAACGTGGCGGAGTGTATCGAGCAGGGCAAGGCCGACATCACGGTCGCCACCAACCTGATCGAGGCGCGCTATATCACCGGTCGCCAAGAGGGATTCCTGCAGCTCAAGGAGGCCACCAAACCGGAACATTTCTGGCCGAGCGAAGCCTTCTTTCGCGCCAAACGGCAGGAGCAGGCGGAGCGCCATCAGCAGTTTCTCGGCACCGCCTACAAGCTGGAGCCCGACCTCAAGAGTAACCCGGGCGGTCTGCGGGATATCCAGACCCTCGCCTGGGTCGCCCGGCGTCACTTCGGCGCCACCACATTGTTCGAGATGACCAGCCACGGCTTTCTCAACCGGGCCGAATACCGCGAGCTGCTCGACTGCCAGAATTTCCTGTGGAAGGTGCGCTTTGCCCTACACATGGCCATCAACAAGGGCGACAACCGCCTGCTGTTCGATCGCCAGCGCACCGTGGCCCAGATGCTGGGCTTCGAGGGCGAAGGCAACGCCCCGATCGAACAGATGATGAAGCGCTTTTACCAGACGGTGCGGCGGGTCTCCGAACTCAACGAGATGCTGTTACAGCTGTTTGACGAGGCGATCCTCGGCAACACTGCCATGGATGTACGCCGCCTCTCCGACGAATTCCAGCTCCGCGGTCGCCTTATCGACTCGGTGGATGCCGAGCTGTTTGGCCGCGAGCCAGCCGCCATCTTGCGCCTCTTCTATCAGATGGCCCAACATCCCGAGATTATCGGTATTCACTCGGCCACCCTGCGCCAGTTGCGCGAGGCAAGGCGCAAGCTCAACAGCTGGCTGCAAGACTTGCCGGAGTGCCGCCGCCTGTTCATGGCGCTGCTGCGCCACCCCAACGGCATCGGCCTGCCGCTGACCCTGATGCACAAATACGGCATCCTCGCCGCCTATCTACCACAGTGGAACCTGATCGTCGGCCAGATGCAGTTCGACATGTTCCACGCCTATACCGTGGATGAGCACACCCACCGGCTGCTCAAGAACATTCATCAGTTTCCCAATCCGGCCAGCCGCCAGAGTCATCCGCTCTGCCACGAGGTGTTCACCCGGCTGCGCAAACCGGAACTGCTCAGCATTGCCGCCCTGTTTCACGATATCGCCAAGGGGCGGCGCGGCGATCACTCCGAGCTGGGCGCCGTCGATGCGCTGGAGTTCTGCCAGTTGCACGGTCTGGATCGCTACGAGAGCCGACTGGTCGCCTGGCTGGTACGCCACCACCTGCTGATGTCGGTCACCGCACAGCGCCGCGATATCTACGACCCGGATGTTGTCACCGACTTTGCCCAGAAGGTGCGTGACGAGCAGCACCTCGACCTGCTCTACTGCCTCACCGTGGCCGACATCTGCGCTACCAACGACACCCTGTGGAACGACTGGAAGGGCACCCTGCTGCGGGAGCTCTACTTCGCGACCCAGAAAGCGCTGCGCCAGGGGCTGGAAAACCCGCCCGACATGCGGCTGCGCATTCGCGAGAACCAGCGGCAGGCCAAACAGATCCTGGCGCAACGCGACGTGCCGGAGGAAGAGATCAACCAGCTCTGGGCCGACTTCAAGGCCGACTATTTCCTTCGTCACAGCCCGGAGCAGATAGCCTGGCACTGCCGCCACATCATCGAACATGGCGACAACCCGACACCGCTGGTACTCATCGGCAAACATCCGACCCGTGGCGGCAGTGAGGTGTTCATCAACTGCCGTGACACACCGAACCTGTTTGCAACCGTTGCCTCGGCGCTGGATCAGAAGAACCTCAATATCCACGACGCCCAGATCATGAACTCGCGCAGCAACTATGTGCTCGATACCTTCGTGGTGCTGGAGCCCAACGGCGAACCCATCAGCCCCAACCGCACCGCCACCATCAAGAAGGCACTGGAGAAAGCGCTGCAGGAGCCGGGCAAGCTGGTGCTGCGCAACAAGCCACTATCACGGCGCCACCGCCAGTTCAGCGTGCCAACCAGGGTGGTCTTTTTGCCTCATAAAGGGGAAAGCCGCCACACCCTGATGGAGCTGACCGCCCTCGACACTCCCGGCCTGCTGGCGCGGATCGGTGCCGTATTCCAGCAGTGTGGTCTGTCGCTGCACGCAGCCAAGATCGCCACCTTCGGCGAGCGGGTGGAGGACTTCTTCAGCCTGACCAGCCTCAATGGCGAGCCGTTGACAGTGGAGCAGCAACAGCTGTTGGAGGAGCGGCTGGTGCATCAACTCAATCCGCAGCAATTTGCCATGGAGTGAGTGCAATCTGATTCGAAAGAGGCTGTTTTCACCTCCGTTTTCCCATAACAAACAAATGGTTGGACGGGAAATATGAAAGAAATGGTCGCTGGTCGGAAGAATTCCGGTCATCCACTTAAAAACAGTCGGAAAAGTGTGATACAACAAACAGAATTTTTTAAAGGAAACCTGTCATGACCGAGTTGCAACAGATCATTGAAGCGGCCTTCGAGCGCCGCGACACCATTACCCCGAGCACTGTGGACAGCGCTACCAAATCCGCCATCCTGCAAGTCATCGAGCTGCTGGACTCCGGCAAGGCTCGGGTTGCCGAGAAGATCGCCGGTGAGTGGGTTGTTCATCAGTGGCTGAAGAAAGCAGTACTGCTCTCGTTCCGTATCAACGACAACGGCATCATCAAGGGTGACGACGCCCAGTACTACGACAAGGTTCCCCTCAAGTTCTCCAACTACACCGAAGAGCAGTTCAAGGCTGCCGGTGTACGCGTAGTGCCGCCGGCGACCGCCCGCAAAGGCTCCTTCATCGCGCCGAACACAGTGCTGATGCCCTCCTACGTCAACATCGGCGCCTACGTTGACGAAGGCACCATGGTCGATACTTGGGCCACCGTCGGTTCTTGTGCCCAGATCGGCAAGAATGTACACCTCTCCGGCGGCGTCGGTATCGGTGGCGTATTGGAGCCGCTGCAAGCCAACCCGACCATCATCGAAGACAACTGCTTTATCGGTGCCCGCTCCGAAGTGGTTGAAGGGGTGATCGTCGAGGAAGGCTCCGTCATCTCCATGGGCGTCTTCATCGGCCAGTCCACCCGCATCTATGACCGCGAAACTGGCGAGATCCACTACGGCCGCGTACCGGCAGGCTCCGTAGTTGTCTCTGGCTCCCTGCCCTCCAAGTGCGGCAAGTACAGCCTCTACGCTGCCGTCATCGTCAAAAAGGTGGATGCCAAAACCCGCGCCAAGGTCGGTATCAACGCCCTGCTGCGCTCCATCGACGAGTAAGCCGTTTTGCCGTGATTTAAAGGGCGCCTGATGGCGCCCTTTTGATTTTGGCGCCCCTGTCACAGGCAAGCAGCACCGACTCGGTTAAGATAGACAGGACAGGATCGTTTCAAACCGAGGAAGCCTGATGTACGAGAATCTGAAGAGCCTGGGGATCCAGGATCCCGCCTCCGTCGACAGCTACACCCTGCGCCAGGAGGCCAACCACGACATCCTCAAGATCTACTTCAAGAAGCAGAAAGGCGAATTCTTCGCCAAGAGTGTCAAATTCAAGTATCCGCGCCAGCGTAAAACCATGCTGGTCGACTCCGGTACCCACGAGTACAAGGATGTCACCGAGATCAACGCCAACCTCAAGTACGTGGTGGATGAGCTCGACAACCTGACCCAGGGCGTGCACGTGCAGGCCGACCCGGACATCAAGCAGAAGATCCTGCGCGACCTGCGCCACCTGGAAAAAGTGGTGCAGAACAAGATCAGCGAGATTGAGCGGGATCTGGAGAAACTCTAACCCTACCCACTCGACAACAGAGCGCCTTGATGGCGCTCTTTTTATTGGCGGGTTTTATCGGGCGATGGCGTTCGATAAGGTGAGCGAGGCACACCACCTTGCACACCGGGGCCAGCAGCATGCCTTTCATTCCACAGCGCACCTTGAGCAATACCACTTCCTGCCGCGCTCTGGCTCGCACTCTCCTGAACCGCAAATAGCAAGAGGGAGGCTTTCGCCTCCCTCTTCAAGAACTCTGGTATTCAGGCAACTGGATTAGTTGCTCTTCATCCAGATATCCATGTCGGTTTTCAGGTTGTCGGACTTGGTACCGAAGATGGCTTGTACGCCGGAACCAGCCACTACCACACCGGCAGCACCCAGTTTCTTCAGACCAGCCTGGTCAACTTTAGCCACATCTTTCACGCCAACACGCAGACGGGTGATACAAGCATCCAGAGAAGCGATGTTCTCTTTACCACCGAAGGCAGCAACCAGAGCAGCAGACATTTCGTCTTTGCCTTGGCCAACGGTCTCTTCAGCAGTCTCGTCTTCACGACCCGGGGTTTTCAGGTTCATGGCACGGATAACGAAGCTGAATACCACGTAGTAGATCGCTGCGTATACCAGACCCAGACCAACCAGCAGCATCATGTGGCTGGCACGCGGAGACTGAACAACAAAGTCGATAAAGCCGTTGGAGAAGGTATGACCGTGTACTACGCCCAGGGAGTTGGTCAGTACGTAAGCCAGACCAGCCAGTACAGCGTGGATTGCGTACAGAACCGGAGCGATGAACAGGAAGGAGAATTCAATCGGCTCGGTGATACCGGTCAGGAAAGAGGTCAGGGCAGCAGAGGCCATGATACCAACGATCTTGGCGCGGTTTTCCGGCTTGGCAGCGTGAGCAATGGCGAACGCAGCAGCAGGCAGACCGAACATTTTGAACAGGTAGCCACCAGCCAGCTGACCGAAGCCGTTACCGGCAGCGCGGGAAGCGTCATCAGCAGTCAGGAAGCAGGTCATGATACCGTGAACAGTCTCACCGGCACCGTTGACACAGGTACCAGCCTGATAGAAGAACGGTACGTTCCAGATGTGGTGCAGACCGAACGGGATCAGGGAGCGCTCAACCACGCCGTAGATACCGAAAGCCAGTACCGGGTTCTGGTTGGCAGCCCAATCGGAGAAGGTACCAATCGCACCACCCACTGGCGGCCAAATCACGGACAGGATGACACCCAGACCGATGGAAACGAAACCGGTAATGATAGGTACGGCGCGTTTACCGGCGAAGAAGCCCAGGTACTCAGGCAACTGGATCTTGTAGAAGCGGTTGAAAGCCCAGGCAGCAACACCACCGGCCAGGATACCACCCAGCACGCCGGTTTCGATGGTTTCAACACCCATCACAGGCGCCATGACCTTCAGAGTGGCGACCATGATGCCGTAGCCAACGATGGCTGACAGACCAGATACGCCGTCGTTATTGGTAAAGCCCAGAGCAACACCCACTGCGAACAGCAGGGCCATCTGACCAAATACAGAACCACCGGCCTGTTCCATCAACTGGGAAACAATTTCCGGCAACCAGCTGAAGTGGGCGGCACCCACCCCCAGCAGAATACCTGCGACCGGCAAGACTGATACTGGCAGCATCAGCGCCTTACCAACCTTTTGCAGATTAGAGAAAGCATTTTTGAACATTATGTGCGCTCCTGAATGGATTGTCGTCCCTGAACGATCTATCTGGATGAAATAACCACTAATTCATCCTGATATCTTCGATTCGGGCTTGTTTATTTTGACCATCAGAATATAACTCAGCAGTTCGTAAATTGCTGCTTTCGAAGAGAGGGGAATATTGAAATTGGAGGGAAGATCACAACTTATTCAGAAGCACAAAAAACAAATAAATATAAGTTAATAATCCGCACCATAACCTTATTACAAGTAAATATAAATTGCAGTTTCACTTTGTATTTTAATAATGCTATTCGCATCACCACGAAACAATACGTAACAGAATGTAACGGCGTTATTTTATTTATTACAGTCTACCGATTAAAAAGGCCTCCAACAAGGGAGGCCTTAATAAATATATCTGACCAGCAGAAGGTGGCATTACACTACTTTTGCGAGCGTTTTACTGCGTCAACAAACACCATTTTTGCTTTGGTTGAACCAGCACGCTCGGCCTCGTTCACCAGCTTCATCGCCTTGTCGATATCACCGGCTTTCACCGCCTTCTCGATCTGGCTCTGATAGAAGAGCTCGGTTTCACTCAGCATGGCAGGAGCTGGTTTGGTAACAACCGCAGTACTCGTTGCAACAGCCGCAGCGGTTGCTGTAGCGGCAGGAACGACCAGCTTGTTGGGTGTCGGATCTACGATCGGTGTGTTGGCATTGATCGCTTCCTGGTAAACCGGTTTGTAGAAGTTATCACCAAGCTTGCTGGCACTCATGTCTTCTACATCGACCGTGACCACGCCCCATGCGGAATGAGGAATTATCGGGTCCTTGGCACCATAGTCCTGAACACTCAGGGATTTGGCCATCATTTTGGAAGGGCTCATGGCCTGGGTGGTCTGACTCAGGGTGGCCTGAGTGGTGTAAATCACCATATAGGTTTCATTGTTCGGGTTGCCAACATAGGAGCGATCAATGGTAAAGACCCCCTCTACCCGATCACCATCCAGCATTCGGGCCGGCTTATAGGTAATGATGTCAGAACCTATGGTACGAGTCGGTTTGAACTGGGAGTCCAGCATCAATACGGTCGGATTGAACAGCGTCTTGTCGATCAGACCTGCGACCGTAATCTTGAGATCACCGGAATTGGTTGGCAGCTTGAACGCTGCGTAATAACTCTTGCCTTCCGGGAAGTTGAACGCAGGAGAGCTGCCATCGATGGCAATCACTCTTTTTTGCTCAGCAGTCAACGGCTGATACCGCAACTCATTGATACTACTGCAACATACTGTGGCGGTGCCGAGTTGCTGAAGAGCGCTGGCACGGCTATCGAGGATGCTCTTGTACTCCTGGGTGGGAGCCACTGTAGCCTCAAGAGACGCACACGCCGTCATCAGAGTGGAACACAAAATCGTCAACGCTACCTTGCTATATTTCATCTGCATACCCTACACGCCATCTTGAAAAAAAGAGCCCCCGACAAGCGGGGGCGACTTGAAATCAGGTGATGATGAGATTACCACCAAGCTTCGGCTTGTACACCGAAGTTCCAAGCATTGTCTTCTTTCAAACCACCAGCGGTGCTCGGACGGAAAGTATCATCCTGTTGCACATAGGAGGCAAACACACGGATTTCCGGACGAGCCCAGAAGCTGGAACCAGCAGACCAAGCCTGAGCCAAGGTGTACTTGGTACCGTCAGTACTCTTCTTGGCTGAACCAGTCTTCTCTACATTGTCTTTGTAGTAACCTACCTCGGCAATAGTCTTCATTACATCGTTCCACTTGTACATGGGACGAGCAACGATAGAGAAGGTATCCATATCGGTAGTGTCTTTATCAACACCGTTGGATTGGCCGTATACAATCTGGTGACCAAATTCAACCTTGTCACCGACCGGCAGCACACCCCAGTTAATCAAGCGGAAGCCATTACCACCATCGCCACTTTGACTGGTCCAGCCACCAGCTCCGTAGTAAACAGCATTGGTGCTGTAACTATCGGTAAAGTACTGAGCAACTGTCTTGTTGAAACCACCCAACATTGACTGAGTCAACTCGGCAGTCAACATCATACCGTCAGAACTGCTACCAGCGGTGGCACCCGTAGTTGGATCAATAACTTTGCCTTTCTGCTCTTCTGTATCATTGGCCAGAGCATAATCAATGCCCAGCTCCAATGAAGCATCAGTCCAGAGAGGGATACCGGCATAACGAGCATCCAGAATATTGGTGTTTACATCACCCTCATCACTACGAACCCATGCAAACGAAGCTTTACCAGGGCCCATCTCGATATTTTCTACGCCAGCACCAGGGCCAGATACGTTCCAGTAATAGAAGTCAGAGATATGGATGTCATGACGCTGATAGTAGCGCTTACCGGCCCACAGGGTCTCATTACCACCAAACATACCCTTGGCTTGAGCATTGAACTGAGCAACCACAAACTGAGTGTCACCACTGGTGGACTCCCAACCTGTTTTCTGGTTTGCAGTCATGGCAACCATTGAGTCTACATAGAAAGTCTGGTTGTTCTTGTTGTAGACCTCTTGGCCCAACTGAACTTCACCATAGGTGTCGTTCTCATTTCCCAGACGACCTACTTTCTGTTTGCTGACATCGGTCTGCATATCCCCGTTGTCGGAAACACCAATACCGGAACGGAAGTAACCGTGGAAATCTACGGCAAAGGCGGCTTGGGAAGCCAGGGCGGCAGTAACGGCTGCTGCAATCGGGAGCCACTTCATTTTCATTGTCATATTCCTTATTTCCCGCAGTGAGGAGTGTGATCCTGAATATTCAACTTCTTATCACCATGTAATCCTGTTGGTGATAACCGGGGTCGATTATAGGGAGGGCATTTCACGACAAATATGAAGCGACTCACAAAATGGTGACAAATCGCTCGGCAAACGATCGCCACAACACAACAAGGTTAATTAACAGAAAAAACAGCAATAAAAACCCCAAAAAACAGCAGGCCGAGCAAACATGATCAACCTGAAACCGTTATCAGCAATTAATTCGCAACGGAATTTAAGTCTATATCTTTCAATTCAATGACAAAAACATGACTGAGATCGCTTTCAAGATTGAACTTTTATTTGAGGCGCTGGTCGACAATGCCGTTGTGTATCATCACTAGATTGGAATACCGGGAGGGGAAATATCCTTCGGTCATACAAGGAAATAGGTTCGATACAAAAAACCGTAGTTGTACAAATATCAATCCCCAGAGAGGTAAGCGTCAGGGGATTGATATGGCTCTATTTCAGAGAATATTCAGGGCTGAATATTCCACTTTTGCAGCCAGCTGAGTGCCACCCGTTCCGGTTCATCGTGCACGGTGGCATCCAGCTCCAGCGAGGGAATCACTCGCGTGGCCCCCAGTTCTTGCAGCAATCCGTCCAGCCGACGACCCGCGCCACAAAAATGGTCATAGCTGCTGTCACCCATGGCAATCAGGGCATAACGCAGCCCTTTGAGCCAGGGGGCCTTGTCGGCCAGTTCGCTGGCAAAGGGCTGCAGATTGGGTGGAATATCCCCCTGCCCGGTGGTGGCACTGACCAGCAATAAAAAACGGCCGGGGTCGATGTCCGCCAGCCGTGCTTCTTCGTGCAGGGAACAGTGATGCCCCTTGCGTTCCAACTCATCTGCCAGAGTCTCGGCCACCAGTATGGCTGCGCCGTAGACACTCCCTACCACGATATCGATCTGCGCCATTCTCCCCTCCCAGCTTTAGTCACTCTTTTGAGCAACGCTCGTGAGCAACTCTATCAGCAAGCTGGCGTCAGATGCCACCCGTTCAGGGCCGAGGATCAAACGCTTAGTAGTCGCTCTCGCTGGCGGGCCAGCCCAGTTCGGCAAACAGGCGCAGCACATCCTGACCGAGCGGCGCCTGGATCCGCATCGGTACCTTCAACACCGGATGGGTAAAGCTCAGGGTGCGGGCCACCAGCAGCAGCCGCTCACAGCCAAAGTGCTCGCGGAAGAAGCGGTTATGACGGCCATCCCCGTGAGTGGTGTCACCCACAATCGGGTGGAACAGATGATCCATATGGCGGCGCAGCTGATGCTTGCGGCCGGTCTTCGGAAACAATCTGACCAGACTGTAACGACTGGTGGGATGCTTCTTGGAGACCGCGTGGGGCAGCTCGACCTGATGCAGGCGACGGAAGGTGGTGACGGCATCCTGCGCCGGACGATCCGGGTTGCTCATGGCATCGGCAATCTTGTCCAGCTGCTCCTTGAGGGGATAGTCGATCACCCCCTGCTCGGGTGCCCAGCCCCGCACCAGCGCCAAATACTCCTTGTGTACCTGACGTTGGGTAAAGGCTTCGGTCAGTGCGCGGGCAATCACCGGATCGAGCGCAAACAGCAGCACGCCGGAGGTGGGCCGATCGAGGCGATGCACCGGATAGACGTGGCGACCGCCGATGAGATCCCGGGTCATCTGCATGGCGAAGCGGGTCTCGGCCTTGTCGAGCCAGCTGCGGTGCACCAGCAGACCGGACGGCTTGTTAACCGCCACCAGCCACTCATCCTGATAGAGCAGAGTCAGCTTCAGGTCACTATCTTCTCGGGTTTGCTCTGGCATCATTGTTCGATCACTTTACCGGAGAGCAGCAGATCGAAACGGGCGATCAAGCGCAGCAGGGCCGCCACCTCGGCCAGCTCCTCTTTATAGACTTCGCTGGCCATGGGATAGAGGGAGACGCTGGTGGGCAACGGCGCCTGCAACATCACCAGCTGCTCCATGCGCGGGATCAGCACGAACTGCAGCCACTGATCAAAGCTCAGGGTATCAACACAAAAAGGCAGGGTGCTTGCCAGGGCTTCGTCACCGGGATGGTCAGCTTGCCAGCGCTCGAGGCGCTGCAACTCGGCGGTGAGTTCCCCCAACAGGCCAGCTACCAGCAAATATTGATTCATCTCGCTCTCTTCCTCATAACCACAGATTGATCCACTGACCCGACAGGATCAGCCAGGATGCCGATACATTCAGTCGCGCAGCACCGGCGGTTCAGCCGGGTCGTCGACATACAGGGCAGCCAGCGCGGCCTGCCGCCGTTAAAAAAGGGCGATACTATACACCTCCCCCCGCATGGCTGCCATGTTGATATCTGCCGCAGCACACGTCTGCTGCCACTGGCTATCCTCGGCAAGGGCCTTATAATCGGCCCGCATCACCATTAGCCGGATCTCACCATGTCTGCGACGCCTACTGCCATCAATACCTTGACCGAATTTCTGACTCAGGCTGGCACCCAGTTCCAGCTGTTTGACATGGGCCGCCAGGTGCGGCCACTGGCAAGCGATACCTTTGTCCGCATCGAACAACAGCAGGAGCCCTACCCCTGGCCGCTGCAACAGCACGCCTGGCTGGGTGTGCACTTCTTCCAACCGAGCGAGTCTCGCCACTACCTCTGGTTCCTCAAGTTTGCCCTCGATGAGCGCGGCCTGCTGATGTCAAACGGCCCCAAGCTGTTTATGGATCAGGTGGTGGAGACCCTGGGCTACAAGCTCACCGGTGACCTTGATGAAGAAAAAGCCCAGCGCTTGGCCGACAATCCCTACACCTTCCGCCCGGCAGAGGCAAAAATGGCCAGTCTGCACGCCAAGCTGGCGCGCCAGCTGGAGCAGGCACCCTCTGCCTATTACGATGCCCTCTGCCACTATCTGGCCGCCCCCAACGACACCGGTTGGCAGACGCTGGGGCTGCAGGGCTTTGCCGATCTGGCCGAGCGGCTGCATGATGAGCGCAATCTGGCGCTGATCTGCAAGGCACTACCCAAACTGCCGCAAGAGCCGCTCTATGCCCTCTGCCAGAGCCTTGAAAACGCCCCGCTGCCGCCAGCAGTACAAGGCGCCCTGCTTGAGCGGATCGGCAAGGAGCAGGAGTGCGCCACGCCCAACCCGGAGACCCTGGCCTACCTCTGCCGCGCCATGGCCTCCTGCCCCGGCAGCGCACTGCGCAACAACAAGCTGCTGACCCTGCTGCAAACCCAGCCGAGCCCGGCACTGCTGCTCGCCATTGCCGGGCGACTCTGGCCCGATCTGAAAGATGCCAATCTGCTCAGCCACTATCTGGAACAGCTGGCGCTGCAACCGACCCAGTTCTTCAATCAGGTTTTTGCCGAGTTGGTCACTTTACCGGCCCTGCGCAATGATATGCTGGCCAGACTGCGCGACCCCGAGCGCAGCGAGGCGCTGGGCAAGGCCATCGGCCGTCTGTTTGCCTCGGCCTGATCCCTCGCCTCCCCCTCACGCCACGAGGCAACACGGCGGGAAATAGAAAAGGAGACTGGGAGTTCCAGCAGGACTCCCGGTTATCGACATCACGATAAGGAAGCCCGCCTATGGGAGAGATGCTCGGAATTCTGTTGCTGATTGCCATTGCCGGCCTGTTCTGGCTGCAACGCCAACAGGCAGAAGTCGCCTGGCAATATATGCGCCGCTACTGCCAGCACCATGATCTGCAACTGCTGTCGCTGGCCCGTAACCGGCGGGAGCTGGCCCGCCATCCCCTGCGGCTGCTGACCCACTATCAGTTTGAATTCTCCAGCGATGGCGAGAGCCACTATCAGGGCACCCTCAAGATGCAGGGGCTGCACGTCGTGGGCGTCGATCTGCCACCCCATCGCATACCTGCCATCTGAATATCGCCATCTAACCCTTGTCAGCTGACCGTCCCTGCCACGGCAGGGACACTGATCTCTCCCCGCAGGACCTGATACAACCTGACCGCTCAATCGTCACGGGATCGGACCTTGGCCTCCGGGGGCCACTGGGGCGATAACGCGCCGCTGATGAGGTGTCCCAGCTCGGTATAAGTTAAAATGTGGGCATTTGGCAAAACACCATAAATTATATTTATAGTGGCCTGCAGACCTGCCAGACACCGCTCTCACCGGCCATCCAGCCTCAATCGCACCGCTTCCCGCTGATGATAAAACCCCGACCGGGCAAGGGGAAATGCCTGTCTATAATCTCAGGGATAAGTAAAGGGAGAGACGAGATGGAACCCCTTGTCCACGATCTGCCAGCCCTGTTTGCCCAGCTCGGGATGGCCAACGACGAGCTGAGCCTGCACCGCTTTGTGCACGACCATCACCTCGACAACGAAACCCTGCTGCCGGAAGCCAGTTTCTGGAGCGCCGCCCAGGCCAGCTTTCTGCGCGACGCCTTGTGGCACGACTCCGACTGGTGCGAAGCGATCGACCAGCTCGATGTAATGCTGCGCCAGCCCCGCTAAGCCGCCCTCCCCTTTCCTCCCCTGCAGGGTTTGGTTAAGATCCCGCCCCGATATCGATCCCCTTTCTCACCCAGAGCATGCTTATGTCCGCCCACGAGATCATCCTAATTGCCAACGAGCTGGCCGCCAAGGGCCTGACGCCCACCACCGCCATGATCAAGGCCCGCCTCACCCAGCCCGTACCGATGGCCGAGCTGTTGAAAGTGCTGAGCCAGTGGAAGCAGCAACCCGTCGCGACCACCGAGAGCGAGAGCCTGCCAGAGGCGGTGCCCCAGCCAGCGCCTGAGCTCACCCTGCAGCAACTCGCCGAGCAGCTCGCACGCATCGAACAGAAGGTGGATCGGCTGACCGACCTGCTCATCCAGCAGGGGCAGCGCTGAGCCATGTACATCGTCGAACTCTGCTTTGAGTGCTACCGCGACACCTCCCTGGGTGAAGCCGAGCGAGCCATCGTCAACTACCTCGACATGCTGCGCTATCAGGGCCAGATCCTCGGCCGCGAGTTTCCCACCAGCATGCACGAGGGCTATTTCGTCAGCCGGGTAGTCTGCCCGGAGCAGGACAGCCTGCACCCGGACAACCAGAGCGATCAGGTCAAACTGGCCGAGCAGCAGCTCAATCAGGCCGGGCTGCTCGCGCCGAAACTGCAGCTGCAGGGGGCGGATTTACTGTCTGACAGTACCGACCCTTGCGGCGAGCAGGGTGAACGACCGAGCTGGATGCTGCTCTATACCAGCTTTCTGCACACCTGCTCGCCGCTGCGCTGTGGCGACCACTTCGCCCCCATCCCGCTCTACCAACTGCCCGCCGTCGCCAATGGCGATCAGAAACAGATCATCAAGTGGCAGGAGGATTGGGAGGCGTGCGACCAACTGCAGATGAACGGCTCCATCGCCGAACATGCAGCGCTGCACGAGATCGGCGAAGTGGGCAGCCGCCTCTACCGGCGCGGCAGCGATCTTGCCAAACGGCTGGAGGTGCTGAGCGGCATTCCCACCTACTACTACCTCTACCGGGTAGGCGGGCTGAGCGCCGCCGAGGAGAAGGCGCGCCCCTGCCCCAGCTGTGGCGGTGAGTGGGCACTGGCAGAACCGCTGCACGAGATCTTCGACTTCAAGTGCGACAGCTGCCGCCTGGTCTCCAACCTCTCCTGGGATTTCAAGGATTAAGCTCGTTCCCAGCACGTGACGCCATAAAGCCATAAAAAAGAGCCTTGCCGCATGGCAAGGCTCTTTCGTTTCGATATCTGTTCCGCGAAGCGACAGTGGCTCGAACAGGCGCTATTGCGGCAGCGTTTCCAGCCGCGCCAGAAACGCCGGAAGAGAGGGCGCCAACGGCAGCCTGCGGCCGGAGTCGAGCCACTCCAACCACACCTGACCACTCTCGTTATCCAGCGAGATGAGCGTCATCTCGTTGCGGGTGGTGGCAATAAAGATGGATGGGGTGCGCTTGAGCTTGCGCAACATCAGCAGGTGGCCGATGAGGTTCTCCTTGAGCAGGTCGAGATCCGCATCGTTCCACGGCAAGATCAGTTCAAGGCGCAACCCCTTGAAGAGACAGGGGATGGGGCGACTGAACCAGTGACCAAACAGGGCTGTGGCACTGGGGTGCAGAGTCAGCTCAAGGGCATCAGCCATGGCCGAAAAATCAGCTGGCTCGGGACGATGGTAAGGACGCCAGGCCACCCGACCATCAAGCGGCTCACCCAGCTGGCAGGGGGAACGCCAGTCCGCCTCCCACTCGCACAGGGGCAGGCCTCGTCTGGCTTCGCCATCCCGTTGCCAGCGGGCAAAAAAGTGCTCCAGGGCAGACAAAACTTGATCCGACATCGAAAATCCCCACAATTGCTGGCAAAGTTCGCTATTGCACCATCAAACAGGGTGACAAACAAGGTTGCCAGCCGACTCGCATCCCATGAGGCAAACCGGGCGGCGCCCAGGTAAAACGGCGGCAACGATCTGCCCGTGCCATAGCCCATTTCATTTCCATCATCATGAACACATTAGGTAAGCAAACCAGTGAGCAAACAAGATAGATACGCAGGGGCCAGCGCCCTGACCGGCCTGAGCCTGGGCCAGCAATCCGATTACATCAGCCAGTACACACCCTCCCTGCTGCAACCGGTTCCCCGCAGTCTGAACCGGGATGACCTCCAACTGGGCGATAACCTCCCCTTTCAGGGCTGTGATGTCTGGACCCTCTATGAACTCTCCTGGCTCAATGCCAAGGGCAAGCCGATGGTCGCCATCGGTGAGGTGACCATTCCGGCCACCAGCGCAAATCTGATCGAATCCAAATCCTTCAAGCTCTACCTCAACTCTTTCAACCAGACCCGTTGCGACTCCATCGAAGCGGTCGCCGCCATGTTGACCAAGGATCTGAGCAGCTGTGCGGGTGAAACCGTCAAGGTCACCCTATTCCCCCTCGATCATGCTCCGCACCAGATCGCCCTGCTGCCCGGCGAGTGCATCGACGAACAGGATATCGAGGTAGACCATTACGAGTTTGATGCGGCCCTGCTGCAAGGAGCAGCCAGCAGCGAGCAGGTAGAAGAGACCCTGCACAGCCACCTGCTAAAATCCAACTGTCTGGTGACCAGCCAGCCGGACTGGGGGTCAGTGGTGATCCGCTACAAGGGGCCAAAGCTTAATCGTGAGAAGCTGCTGCGCTACCTTATCTCGTTCCGCCAGCACAACGAGTTCCACGAGCAGTGCATCGAGCGCATTTTTATCGACCTCAAGCACTTCTGCCAGCCTGAGCAGTTGACCGTCTATGCCCGCTATACCCGTCGCGGTGGCCTTGATATCAATCCGTTCCGCTCCGATTTCGAAGCGGTCCCCGCCAACCTGCGCCTGATCCGGCAGTAAACGCGATACACCGCTGAAGGGAGGGGCGGCATAACCGCCCCTCCCCCAAGCCAGCTTGCCCCCACAGTAAAGACTGGACTCACAGGGGGGGGCTTGGATAACATGCCATCACCTCCGCGCCGCCCTTAATCCAATGAATCAACTGTTTTTTCTGGCCATGATGATGTCTTCCCTGTCCGCCCCGAATCTGGAGCTGGACAAGGAGCAGCTATCTATCGACCTGCAACAGGCGCAGTCTCTGGTGCTGGCCGATCCTGCCAGATGCGTGCAAATCACCTCTGCTTTTCTGACTCGCTCGGCCAATAATCCCCAACAAATCATCAGTAATCGCCAGGAGTTCGGCTATCGCGAGCCCATCCTGAGCTACAGCACCATTGCCCAGAACATCGGGGCCCATCTGCTAAAAGGGGAGTGTTTACTGCAACTGGGTCAGTACCAGGCGACTCAAAAAGCTCTCGATACCGCAATGACGCTAGCTGATAAAGAGCAACAACTTGAACTCAAAGCACACGGGCTCTATCTCAAGATCCGCAGTCAGGGGCTCAGACCCGATGGTCAAAACAGCAGTCGCACCCTGCTGGAACAACTGGAGACCCAGCTAGCGGCACCAGGGCTCAAGCAAAGCCAGCTGCAAATCTATAGCCGCCTGCAACGCACCAGCTATGACATTGAAAATCAGCACTTTGACGATGCCAAAGCGCATCTGGCCGAGGCGCGGATCTGGGCGGCCAAAGTCGTCAACCCACTGGCCAGTGCCTGGGTCAGCGCCATCAGCGGCGATCTTTATCGCGCTTTGCAGCAACCACAGCTGGCGCTGGGGGAGTATATCGATGCCCAGCAGCAGGCCAAAAACCTCAATGACCCTCTGTTTCTCGGCCTGCTATCGAATCAGATCGTCAAGCTCTATCAACAGGAACAAGAGCCACAGAAAGCACTGCAGTATGCCAATGAAGCTGCCAACTATTTTCACTCTATTGGCAACCCGTCACTACTCTGTGACTCGCTCATCGTACTGGCTCGGCTCAACCGTGATCAGGGCGACCTCAATATGGCGCTGGTCTACTTCTTCAATGCGCTGGATCTGCTCAATGACAAGAGCAGCCGACCACAAGCTGCCCTGCTCAAGTACGAGATCGGCAAGACTTACCTGCAAAGTGGCAATCTCTCGCTGGCCAGCAACTACCTCAATGCGGCGCGCCAGTCCCACGAGCTCAATGATGCCAAAGAGCCGCTCATCGATACCCTGCTGCTGCTCGGCGAGCTCTATCTCCAGAAACAAGAGGCGGCCATCGCCATCCTGCAGTTGGAAAATGCCCGGGCCCTGGCCAATCAGATTGGTGATACCCGCCGTCAGTACGAGGTATTCCGGCTGCTCTCGCTAGCCTATGAACAGAAGGGATACCTGCGCCAGGCACTCGACAGTTACAAACGCTTCCACCGTTTGGGGGAAGAGGTACGCCAGCAGGAGATTGCTCAGGAGCAAGCCGCGATCCGCGACAACTATGTCCAGGTCGAGCGGGTACAGCATATCAAGGAGCTTGAGCAGCGTCTGAGTACCAGCCAGCACCAACAGGAGCGTTATCTCTGGTCGAGCATCACCACCAGTCTGCTACTCGCCCTCTTTATCTACCTCTTCTTCACTCTCTGGCTCAAATTGCGTACCGCCCGTCTGCAACTCAAACGCACCGGTGAAGCCTTGC
Source organism: Aeromonas sp. MdU4 (assembly GCF_041929505.1). NCBI lineage: Bacteria > Pseudomonadati > Pseudomonadota > Gammaproteobacteria > Aeromonadales > Aeromonadaceae > Aeromonas > Aeromonas sp. MdU4. The sequence continues at coordinate 142,331 of NZ_JBHFMW010000020.1, forward strand.
TGCTTGAGCCCCGCTCGGGACTGGCCAACTGGCAGCGTCTGATGAACCGCTGGCCACGAGAGATGGCCAAGCGCCAGCTGAAGTCGGATCGCTGGTATCTCAGCGACACCCCAACCAGCGAGTTCGATGACAAACTGCACTACCTGCTGTTTCGGGTGCCCTTTCTGGTCAACACCCTTGAACGCCACGGCTATCAGGCTAGCCGCGAGATTGAACAGGCATTCGGTGCCTATATGGATACTCTGACGCCGCAAGATGGCCGTATCTATGACCTGCGTGAAGGACACATGCTCTATGTCGTGCCGCAGCGCCATGTCACCAATTTGCATCAACTGGCTGGTGACCTGCTGACGGCCATCGCCGCCTTCCCCTGCAACTATCCACTGGATCGCCGGATAAGCCTGGGGATTGTCAGTCACCCCTTTTTGCCCAAAGCGGCCACCGCGCTCGATCACAATGGCCTGTTTGATCTCTGCTATCTCGCCCTGTCGGGAGCCATTCAGCTCAGCGAAAAATTCCAGCAAAACGCCTGGCTGGAGCTCGCTGCCATCGATTGCCAACAGGCTGCATTTTTTAATGGGGATGTGTGGCAATGCGGCCTGATGGCAATTGACAAGGGGCTGGTAAAAGTCAATTCTTCTCATGAAAAGCAATGGGTTAATTGGCACAGCCTGGCAAGGAAGCAAGCGGCTAATGACCTGCAAGCAATATAGATAACAGACGAGGCTCGAAGCCAGGTTCGACCACTGTTGCTATCCAACACCAAAAACAATAATGACAACAGGGCGACCTGATAATGAATGACATCGCTGCCGTAGCAGGACAATTGGCCAGGCTCAGGGAATCCCTTCAGCAGAAACAGCTGGAACTGGACGGCGTTCTCTCGTTCTCCGATGCCGAGCGCGCTCGTGGCATCCAGTTCATCAATAAATTGATGCTCTCCTGCCGTGGCTTCGATCGCGAGCTGGACAATCGCTTCGCCAAGCTCAAGCTGAAGCTGGATAATAATCCCGCATTCACCTCGCTGGATGCCGATCTGCTGGCCATTGAAAAACTGCTACAACAGCACAGTAATGCCCTGGAAGAGTCGATAACCCTGACTCAGGCGGCCATCGACCTGGGATCCAGGCAACTCAAAACCATCAAGGGCTTCCCGGAAGATACCCGTAAATCCCTCAAGGAGTTCTTGGCCAGCCCCGCAGGTTACGGCATTGCCGATCATCAGAAAAAGGTGATCAAGCTGCTGGAATTCTACCAGCAGGCGATCAAGATCCAGCTGCTGCCAAGCCAGCCACTGCTGGCACCATCAGGGAGCCAGCAGCCAGAGAGTGAAACGACCAGCAACGACACACAACCCGATGTCGATCCATTCGATCTCAAAGATCACGCCCGCATTGCGGACGAGCTGCAACGCCTGATCACCGAACTCGATTTCGCCGGGACCATAGGTGAAAGCCTGAGCGATATCCGTCGCCAATTGCTGATCGGGGTCAACCCCACCATGCTGGCAGAAACCTGCCTACAGGTGATCGAACTCATCATCGAAGGTACCCGCGAAGAGCGCAAAGCCTCCCGCGCCTTCCTCAGTACTCTCAACGAGAGCTTGTCAGCAGTACATGTCGGGTTTACCGAATCCCTCGATGAGGGGCGCGCGCTGCAAAACGAAACCCGGGAAGCCCGCGAAGCGCTGGTCAATGAGCTGCAGGCCATCGATCACTCCCTGACCAGCCATAACTCTATCGACGCACTCAAACAGACCATCGGCAGCCATATGGGGGCCATCAACCAGCTATTGCAGGAGCGTGAAAGCACGGCGGCAAGGGAGCGTCATCTGCTTACTCGCCTCTCCACCATGGAGTCCAAGCTGCGGTTGATGAAAGAAGAGACCGCTGAGTACAAGAAGCGGCTGACCATCCAGAAGCACAAACTGTTCCTCGACAGCCTGACCCAGGTACACAACCGGGCCGCCCTTGATGAACGGCTGGAGCAAGAGTACAAACGTTGGCTGCGCTACCGTACCCCGCTCTGTATGGCGATTATCGACATCGATCACTTCAAGAACATCAATGACAACTACGGTCATATGGCGGGCGACAAGGCGCTGAAAGTAGTTGCCAAGGCACTGCAAAGCGCCCTGCGTGACACTGATTTCATCGCCCGTTTCGGTGGCGAAGAGTTCGTGGTGTTGCTGCCCAACATTAACCCGGACAAGTTCCAGAAGCCGCTGGAGACATTGCGCCAGACCATCAAGAGCATCCCGTTTCGTTTTCGCGATGCCAAGGTGGAGATCACCATCTCCATCGGCGCCACCCTGTTCAAGGAGGGGGATAACCCTTCCGATGTGTTCGAGCGGGCAGACAAAGCGCTCTACCACTCCAAGAACAACGGGCGGGATCAGGTCACACTGGCCTGACAAGCGGCGAAAAAAACAGCGAACAGTCGCAACCCTATTTCCCTCCCCCCTCTGTTACCACTACTATCGATCTCAGGGGATGCAACATGGCGTCCCCTTTTCTCCCCAGGGAAAAACACAACGATAACAAGTGAGTAAAGGGGAACCTATGATTACGCACATCAATCCCGTCGGCAGCATGGATTTGCTGTCACAGCTTGAGGTGGATCGCCTCAAGCAGACTGCCTCCAGCGATATCTATCAACTGTTTCGCAACTGCTCGCTGGCAGTGCTCAATTCCGGTAGCCATACCGACAGCTCCAAGGAGATCCTGGAGCGCTTCAAATCGTTCGATATTCATGTGATCCGGCGCGAGCGCGGGGTCAAGCTGGAACTGTTCAATGCCCCCGAGCACGCCTTCGTCGATGGCGAAATTATTCGCGGCATTCAGGAGCACCTCTTCTCGGTGCTGCGCGACATTCTCTATGTCTCCAATCAGCTCGAGTCCAACCGCCAGGTCAATCTGACCAACTCCACCCATATCTCCAACGTGGTGTTCGCCATCCTGCGCAACGCCAAGGTGATCCTGCCCGGCGCCGATCCCAACCTGATCGTCTGCTGGGGGGGCCACTCCATCAACGAGATCGAATACCAGTACACCCGCGCGGTGGGCAGTGAACTGGGCTTGCGTGAGCTGAACATCTGTACCGGTTGCGGCCCGGGTGCCATGGAGGGCCCGATGAAAGGCGCCGCTGTCGGCCATGCCAAACAGCGGGTACGAAACGGCCGCTACATTGGCCTCACCGAACCCTCCATCATCGCGGCTGAACCGCCCAATCCCATCGTCAACGAGCTGGTGATCCTGCCGGATATCGAGAAGCGGCTGGAAGCCTTCGTGCGTCTGGGCCACGGCATCATCATCTTCCCGGGCGGGGTCGGCACCGCCGAAGAGCTGCTCTATCTGCTCGGCATCATGATGAACCCGGCCAATGAACGCCAGCCGATGCCCATCATTCTGACCGGTCCGAAAGAGAGCGCCGACTACTTCCGCGCCATCGATGACTTCATCAAGGCGACCCTCGGCGAGCCAGCCACCCGGCTCTACCGGATCATTGTCGGCGATGCGCCGGAAGTGGCCCGGGTAATGAAAGAGGCGATGCCGAAGATCCGCGAATATCGCAAATCGGTTGGCGATGCCTACTCATTCAACTGGTCCCTCAAGATTGAACCTGAGTTCCAGCTTCCCTTCGAGCCGGATCACGCCAACATGGCCAGTCTGGATCTGCACCGCAACCAGCCGCCGCAGCTTCTGGCTGCCAACCTGCGTCGCGCCTTCTCCGGCATCGTGGCAGGCAACGTCAAGGAAGGGGGCATTCGCGCCATCGAGAAGAAAGGCCCCTTCAAGCTGCACGGCGACAAGGAGCTGATGCACCTGATGGACAAGCTGCTGGAGAGCTTCGTCAAGCAGCAGCGGATGAAGCTGCCGGGCAGCCAATATGTACCCTGCTACGAAATCGTCCGCTAGGGTACAGAAAGCACAATCATCGACAGAGGGGTGCATCGGCGCCCCTCTTTATTGACGCTATCCCTCCCCGAATGCCATCAATCCCCCATAAGGCGAGCGGTTTGTTACAATGGGGCGTCCCGACCGCCAAGAGTGCCCCATGTCAACTATCCGGCCACACCTGCTCATCATCGATGCCCTCAACCTCATTCGCCGTCTGCACGCGGTACAGGCCCAGCAGGCACTGACCCCCGCCCAGGCGCTGGTCGCCACCCGCGCCAACCTTATCAACACCTGCCGCAAGCTGCTGGCCAATAGCGAACCGACCCATGTCATCGCCGTCTTTGATGGCGAGGTGCACAGCTGGCGCAAAGAGGTCTATCCGGCCTACAAGGAGGGGCGCACACCAATGCCCCCCGAACTGCGTGAAGGGCTGGCGACCCTGCAGGATGCCTTCTGGGAGTGCGGTGTCGATGCCCTGCTCTCCGAGACCGACGAGGCAGATGATCTGATCGCCACTCTCGCCAGCGGCATCGCCAGCCACGGCCATCAGGCAACTATCATCTCCACCGACAAGGGTTTTTGCCAACTGATCTGCCCGCAGATCCGGGTACGCGACTACTTCAACAAACGCTGGCTGGATGCCGCCTTCGTCCAGCAGCAATATGGGGTAATGCCCGCTCAGCTGGTCGACTTCTGGGCCCTGACCGGTATCAGCGGTTCCAATATCAAGGGGGTACCGGGTATCGGCCCCAAGACCGCCACCCAACTGTTGCTGCAGTATGGCAATCTGGCGGCCATGCTCGAGGCCTGCCAGCAAGAAAATGCCACCAAACCACTGCTCAAGCTGCGTCAGTATCAGGATGAGGCGCTGCTAGCCCAGCGGCTGGTACGCTTGCAGCGGGATATTGTGCTGGGATTCAATCTGCGGGACATCCGCTACCCGCCCCAGCCGGAATAAATGGCCGAACAAAAATGCAGGCAAGGGCGCGAACCATGACGAGACTCACCCTCGCTGTTGATGAAAGTGAGTAGAATGTAAAGGAATGTGGTTGGTTTGCTGAGTAAATGCTATAAAGCAGCCCCATCCTCCCCTATACCCTGGAAGTGGAACCCTCTCATGTCCAAAAGAAAAATTACCGTGATCCCCGGCGACGGCATCGGCCCCAGCATCATTGAATCAGCCATCCAGATCCTGACCCATGCAGGCTGCGACTTTGAGTACGAATATGCTGACGCAGGTCTGGTTGCCCTCGAGAAACATGGCGAGCTGCTGCCCCAGGCCACTCTGGATCTGATTGAGAAGAACAAGGTGAGCCTGAAAGGGCCATTGACCACGCCGGTCGGCGGCGGTTTTACCTCCATTAACGTCTCCCTGCGCAAGAAATTCAACCTCTACGCCAATGTGCGTCCGGTTATCTCCTTCAAGGGCACCAGAAGCCGTTACGACAACATCGACATCATCACGGTGCGTGAAAACACCGAAGGGATGTACTCGGGTGCCGGTCAGAAGCGCAGCGATGACAACAAGAGCGCCGAGGCGATGAGCATCATCACCCGCGAAGGGGCCGAACGCATCGTCAAGTTTGCCTTCGAGCTGGCCCGTCAGGAAGGGCGCAAGAAGGTCACCATTATCCACAAGGCCAACATCCTCAAGTCGACCTCCGGCCTGTTCCTCGAAGTGGCCCGTGAAATCGCCAGCCACTACCCGGATATCCAGAGCGAAGAGATGATCGTCGATGCCGCCTGCATGAATCTGGTGATGTATCCGGAGCGTTTCGATGTCATGGTCACCACCAACCTGTTCGGCGATATCCTCTCGGATCTCTGCGCCGGTCTGGTCGGCGGTCTGGGCATGGCACCAGGTGCCAACATTGGTGATGGCGCAGCCATCTTTGAAGCGGTCCATGGCTCTGCACCCGACATCGCAGGCAAAAATATCGCCAACCCCACCTCGGTGATCCTCGCCTCCATCCAGATGCTGGAGTACCTCGGCATGCAGGATAAAGCAGAGCGGATCCGCGAGGCGGTACGAGCCACCATCGAATCCGGTGACCGAGTCACCCGCGATCTGGGCGGCAGCGCCTCCACCAGCGAATTCACCCAAGCCATCATCGATCGGCTATAAGCTAATCCATTGATTTGAAAAGGGAGCTTCGGCTCCCTTTTTATATTTATGAAGACTTTCCCACTCAGTGACGTGCAACTATGTTGTATAGACAAGGATAACAAGGAGAGTTGTTCATGAACGGGTATTGGTGCTATCTGGTTCCAGTCTGTCTGCTGCTGAGCAGCACGGCTGGCGCATTCGAATTGCCTGAACCAAATCAAACGGCAAGGCTGCCACTGGAAGAGAAACGCGCCGCCACCGAGGTTTGGCGTTCGACTCTGGATAGCAACGACCTGCTGAAGGCACCGCGCCCACTCTCGTTCGGGATCGAAGTCACCACCGACAACTATGGCAACCAGAAGGTCACCTCCTACCAGCAGCTTAATCTGACCCCGGAAAAGAGCGTCAGTCTCTCGTTCGATCGCTACAAACCCAGAGTCAAGTTCCGGGCTGGCAGTATGAATACCGCCATCAAGCTCAGAGGGGACGGGATCAAGATGCAGTTCAATCCGGTCGATAAAACCATCCCGCTGCAGATCGAGCTCAAGGTAACCGATGACGAGTCATCCCTGCGCGTCGATTACCGTTTCTGATTCTCCAAGCCCCCGAATAGCAAAAGACCGACAGGTTTCCCTGTCGGTCTTGCCATTTATCGTTCGAGCTGAACGCTTAGATCACACCTTGGGCTCGAGTTTGGAGACCCAGTACTTGTTGTAAACATGCACAGTGATCTCTTCACGATCGTGATAGAGCTGCTTGGCCTGGATCACGAACGCGTTGTCGATCTCCTTGAGCATCTCGCGCAGCACCTCAATATTGTGCACCGATTCGGCATAACGCTTCTTCATCGGCAGCTTGAGGTTGAACATCGCCTCCTGACAGTCGCCCTCACGGAACCAGTCCGCAATCATGTGAACGACCCGCGCCGGTTTATCGACCATGTCGCACACCAGCCAGTAGGTGTTCTTCTTACTCGGACGCCAGACGAAACCATCATCACGGATATGCTTGACCTGACCGGTATCCATCAGGGATTGGGCCATCATGCCGTTGTCGACCGCCGTCACCATCATGCCACGACGCACCAGCTGATAGGTCCAGCCGCCCGGGCAGGCACCCAGATCCACCGCCTTCAGACCGGAGCAAAGACGCATATCCCACTCTTCCCGCGGCACGAACACGTAAAACGCCTCTTCCAGCTTGAGGCTGGAGCGGCTCGGCGCATCGGCCGGGAAGCGCAGACGCGGGATCCCCATGTGGAATCCGGAGTTGTTGAACGAGTATGAGTAACCCAGCAACACATGGTCATTGGCCATGAAGAAGGCGTGGAACACCGGACGGTTCGGCGTCTCTTTCTTGGTCAAAATATCGTTGCTGCGCAGCGCCTGACGAAGCGGCACGGTGAACTTGCGGCAGAAGGCCGACAGCTCTTTCGCTTCGTTGGTGTCCGCGGTCTCGACTCGCAGATCGCCACAAATGGTGTATTCGCGAACTGCCTCGATGATGGGGGTGATCCTGTCTGCAACATCCAGCGCCTTCAGCTCATGGGTTACCACCAGCATCTGACGAATGAAGATGAGCTCCCGGAACGGCAGCTTGCGCGCCAGCAGGTCCGCCTGCTCCTCGTCATACAGTTCGAAGATCACATAACCGCTGTCGTCCTTGACCCGGGCAAAACCGTAGCACTGCATGTTACCGGCACGCTCGGTGATCTCTGCAGCCGCCTCTTTCTCAAAACCGGGGCGGCAATAAAGCAGCAGATTATTCATTTTTTCCTCCAAGACGACAGCCGGCCCAAATCAAAGCCGCCCATCCCAACATAAAACAGAGGCCACCGGCCGGGGTAATCAGCCCCAGCCCCTTGCTGCCAAGCAGCACCATGGCGTAAATACTGCCGGAGAATCCAATGATCCCCAGCACAAATGCGGTGCCAGCCAGGTGGATCACCTTGCTGCGCACACCACACCAGCCCAGAACCAGCAGGGCCAATGCGTGAAAAAACTGATACTGCACGGCGGTATTGAACGCCGCCAGACGCTCAGGCGTAATGCCGGTCGCCGCCAAGCCATGGGCGCCATAAGCCCCCAGCATGGTGGCCGTCAACCCGAAGAGACCGGCCAGTATCAGCCAATGTCGATGGATCTGCATCCTCACTCTCCCTCTCTCATCACGGCTGCCAATAAGGCCAGCCCTCTCTTGCTATCCGTGCCGGGCGACAAAATGGCTGATGGCCGCCGCCGCATACTGCATATTCTCCTGCTCACTCACGCCACTGGCTTTACGCGGTTTAAAACCATGATCACCATCGGTCAACCAATGGACCGATACGGCGGGTGAGAAGGGGAAATCGGCCAGATCGGCGCGACTACCGAAGGTATCACGCTCCCCCTGCAACAGCAGGGTTGGCACTGCAATATGCTTGAGTACCTCGCCTCGCCAACTGTCGGGCTTGGCCGGAGGGTGGAAAGGATACCCGAGAATGAGCAATCCTGCAGCATTCATCTCATCCTCTGGGTCATGATACAGCTCTGCCGCCATCCGTCCCCCCATCGACTTGCCCGCCAGAAACAACCGTGGATGGGCAAACTCGCGGATCATGTCGCGCCAACGAGCGAGCAGCACTGGCGCTCTGTCCGGCGGACGGCGCTTGCCATCTTCTGCCCGTTTGGTCATGTAGGGAAAGTTGAAGCGCACCACTTCGATGTCTGGCCCGGCCAGCAGACGTGACAGCTCGGCAAGAAAGGGGTGATCCATCCCGGCGCCCGCCCCGTGGGCCAGCAAAATGCGAACGGGGGCATCAACTGCCCCCTCGCGGATCACATCAGGCATCGGCGAGCCTTGCCCTGCGACGTGCCTCTTCCTGCTCTACCAGCTCCAGCATCCAGTCGCGGAAGGCAACGATCTTGCCCTGATCAGACTGCTGCTCCTGACACACCAGATAGAAGGCATTTTTGCTCACCAGTACCTGCTCGAACGGACAGATCAGACGACCGGCCTCAATTTCGGGTTGTGCCAGCACGCTGTGGCCGAGCGCCACCCCCTGACCGTGGATCGCCGCCTGGATCACCATGGTGGAGTGGCTGAAAATGGGCCCCTGGTTAACGTTGGGCGCATCGATATCGAGCTGGCGGAACCAGGCCTTCCAGTCGCGACGGGAGGTATCGTGCAGCAGAGTATGGAGGGTCAGATCTTGCGGGGTGCGCAGCGGTTTGGGCCCGGTCAGCAGCAAGGGGGAACAAACCGGGATCAGGTATTCGGTATGCAACTTGTCGCAACGCAGACCCGGCCAGTTGCCACGTCCGTAGTAAATGGCCACGTCCACATCGTCGGTGAGCGACCCTTCGTCGAGATCGACCGCCTTGATCCGTACATCGATATCAGGATGACGTTCGCTGAACTTGACCAAGCGCGGCACCAGCCACTGAATAGCAAAACTCGGCTGCAGGCTGACGGTCAACGCCCCCTTGGCACTGCGGGCTAGCAGCTTGTCGGTCGCTTCCGAAATGGAGGCAAAGATATCTTTGATATCGAGGAAATAGCCCTGCCCCTCTTCGGTCAGCAACAAGGAGCGGTTCTTGCGGCGGAACAGCTTGATGCCAAGATACTCCTCCAGCGCCTTGATCTGGTGACTGATGGCAGCCTGAGTCACAAACAACTCTTCTGCTGCGCGGGTAAAGCTTAAGTGACGAGCCGCTGCTTCAAATGCTTTAAGTGCATTGAGCGGAGGTAAACGACGAGACATGACACCAGCCGACGATGAGTTTTTCTAATGGAGCGCATTATAATTTGTCGGTTGCGGGTCGACCAGTGAATAAACATAATTCGCGCAGCAATCAGTTGTCATATGGCTCACTTTTTCTACTACATGTTGGTTTACATGTGTTTTTCGTGAGCTGTTAGCCTGTGATTGTGGTGTTGTGTTTCTTCCTCTGCGGGAAGAGGGGCTCAGATCTTCTCGATTTGACCCAGTCTGTCATCTGAATGTGTTTGGCGCCTCCAGCTGGATGGCGCCTTTTTTTGCACTTTTTATACCTTGAACTGTCCCACCAGTTGCTGCTGTTTGTCAGCCAGCGCGGATAGCTCGCGACCATTTTCAGCGGAGGTCGCCGCTTCAGCCCGGATGGTGTTGCTCACATCGCGAATGTTGCTGACATTACGGTTAATCTCGTCCGCCACCCGGCTCTGCTCCTGTGCCGCCCGGGCAATCTGCTCGTTCATTTGATGGATGGTGGAGACCGACTGGATGATCTGCTCCAGCACCTGTACCGAGAGATCCACCTTGGCCAGCGTCTCGTCAGCCTGGCTATGACCATCGCGAATAGCCTTGACCACAGCACCAGTCCCAGACTGCAACTGACTGATCAGATTCTGGATCTCGACGATGGCATTCTGGGTGCGACCAGCCAGATTGCGCACCTCGTCCGCCACCACAGCAAAGCCACGGCCCTGCTCACCGGCCCGCGCCGCTTCGATGGCTGCATTCAACGCCAGCAAGTTGGTCTGCTCGGCAATCCCCTGAATAACGGTGAGAATGTCATTGATATTGCCACTGTTGGCCGAGAGCCGCTCCACCACCGGCTGGGCATCGTTGATGATGGTCATCAGCTTGCGCATCGCCTCCTGGGTATCGGCTACCACATACTTGCCCTCTTGCGCGGCGGCGTCAGTGGTGTTGGCGGCTGCGACGGCAGAGCTGGCATTGCCAGAAACCTGCATCGCCGTAGCGCTGAGCTCTTCAAATGCCGTCGCCACCAGATCGATCTCCTGATACTGGGATTGCATGCCACTACTGGTACGTCCGGCCACCTGCGCCGCACGCTCGGCGCTGGCACGGGTGCCAGCAACGGTGTCAATAACCTGGCTGATGGTCGATTGCAGCTTGTTGAGAAAGCTGTTGAACCACTTGGCCAGCTCACCAATCTCGTCTTGCCGATGGATATCGATGCGCTGGGTCAAATCGCCTTCGCCAGTGGCAATATCTTTGAGACGGGCAACGACGGCGCGAATGGGGGCCACAATTTGACGAGCCATCAGCCAGATAAAACTCAATGCGACCAATGAAATCAGTAAACCAATCATCAGTTGCGTGGCAACACTGCGGCTGGCTTCAGCAGCCAGATCATCTTGCAACTGCTGGGCAGAAGCCAGTACCACAGCTCGTGGCAATTCAATGTAGATACCCCATTTGCGATCCGTACCACGCATGGATACCGGCACAAAGGTCTGTAACAGGGCGCCATCACGGCTCCAGCGAGTCAGCTCCTGGCCCTGACTGAGCCACCCTTTCAGCTCGGTTGCCAGGCCCTGATACTGCTGAGGCAACCCAAGCCCCAGCGTCACGTCAAATTCGTCAGCCCCCGCCACCCGGCCCTCATTGCTGACCAGCAATATCTTGCCTTTACCGGCATACAGTTCCTTATCCATGGCAGAGACCAGATTTTGCAACGTGGTCAGGGAGATATCGACCCCGACCATCCCCAGCACCGAGTTCTGCTCCAGCAAGGGTACGGAGACCGAGGTGATCAAGACTTTCTTGTCCCCTACGTCATCCATATAAGGCTCTAGTAAACAGAGCGCCCGGGTGCGGATGCTGCAACGATACCACTCGTTTTCAACACCTCCGGCTGCGGTCGGACTCTCATCAGCCAGCACATCTTCATTCTGCACTTCCGGCACTATCTTGCCGTTGTCATAAGCCCAGTAACTGGAGAAACGCCCCTTGTCGTTGGCTCCGAGATCGGTAGAACCCTGATAATTGCTATCTTCTCCATCCAGCTGATCCGGCTCAAACACGGCGTAAACACCGAGCAAATTGGTAGAAGACGCCGCCGCGTCGTGTAACTGTTGATTGATGGCGCTACGCAACGCCTCCGAATGGACAAAGTTGTCGGCCGCATTCTTGCGCTGGAACAGCACATCCTCGGCCAGCAAGGTCGCGCGGAAATAGGCTTCATCAAGATAACTGGTCACCTTGGCGGCCTGTTCTGCCCCCATCGCCTTCATCCAGTTCTCGGCAGACTGCTGGGCCTCTTGCATGGTGGCGTGCCGCACCTGTTCCTGCATCTTGCTGGCATTGTAAATAGAAGAGGCAACCAGCGCCGCCGCGGTGATCAACAGACAACAACCAGCAATCAGAGTGATCCGCCCCTGGACAGAAAGTGCGCTCATGCCAATATTCCTATGTCATACAGATAGCTATGGATTGATTATCGACTTTATAAACAAAAACTTAACCGCCTCACAGCAAATCGAGCGAAAGTTGGTTAACTTCTCCCTCTTTCGGCAGCCCGACCACCAGCCCCAGCAGGCGAACCGAGCGTCCCTTCGAACGCTGTAAACCCTCCTGAAGCATAGGAATGAACAATCCGGCTTGATAACCTCCCTGGCTACGATAGACGGTGGTCTGATGGAAGTCGGTAAACTTGAGTTTAATCCCTTGCCCCATCACTTGCTCGGCAGGACAGGCTAGCTGAAAGCGCCGCTCCAATTCCGGCAACAGCTGATACAATACCGTCAGGCAAGCATCCTCATCACACAGATCGCTTGCCAACGTGGTCTCCACCCCGATGGTTTTGCGGATCCGGTGTGCCTGTACCGGCTGCTCATCCCGCCCCCAGATCCGGCTGGTCAGCATCTCGCCCAACTTGCCAAAGCGGCTTTGCAGCTCATCGGCCGACAACCCTCGCGCATCCTCACAGGTGTAAAGACCCTGAGCCTCCAACCGCTCAGCGGTCTTGCGCCCGACTCCGGGTAGTTTCCCCAGAGGCAACTGGCAGACAAATTCGGCCACCTCATCGGGGCGAATGACAAACAATCCATCCGGCTTGCGTTGCTCCGAAGCAAGCTTGGCCAAAAACTTGTTTGGCGCCACCCCGGCCGAAGCGGTCAATCCCAACTCGGTAACAATGGCCTGCCGGATCTCTTTTGCCATCAGGGTAGCACTGCCACCGCAACAGCGGCTGTGGGTCACGTCGAGATAAGCCTCGTCCAGCGACAGGGGTTCAACCAGATCGGTGTAACGAAGAAAAATGGCCCTGAGCTGACGCGAGATATCTTGATAGAGCGACATTCGCCCCGGTAGCAATACCAATGGCGGACAGAGCTTTTTCGCCAATCCGGTGGGCATGGCCGAACGAACCCCGAACCGGCGTGCCACATAGTTGCAGGTCGAGATGACGCCGCGCCATTCGGAGGCCCCACCGATGGCCAGCGGCACCTCCCGCAGTGCTGGGTTATCCCGCATCTCCACGGCGGCAAAAAAACAGTCCATGTCGATATGGATGACCTTGCGCATACCACTGTATAAATAAACAGACATGACATCATCTTACCCCAAGGATGGAAACAGCTCTATCCCTCCTCATGGCGGCTAAAATAATAGACTCCAAAGAGACCTCATATTTAGCCATAAACAAGGAGCATGCGGGATGAGATACCTCTGGCTGGGACTCTGTTTGCTACCGCTGACAAGCATCAGCAAGAACAACCCGACGGCAGAGTGCCGCTGGCTTTACGATCGGATAGAGATACTGGAACAAGCCATCAAGAAAGGGGACAAACTGGGTACAGAGCAAGAACTGGCACGCTGGCGTGAGGAGTTTCGCAAGAAGGAGTGCAAACAGTATGACTACTGAGTCAGATCATTCGGCATAACTGACAACCGCAGATAAAAAAACAGGCCCCGGTCGACATGACCGGGGCCTGTTGTTCAAGGCATAGCCAGCTCAAGCTGCTTTATGGCCGTGCGGTTATGGCAGAACCATAGGAACCGCTACGGCCGTAGCCTGCTCATCTCCGCGCAGTACCCGCACCAGTTCAAGCGCAAACTCGATGGCGCTACCCGGTCCCTGGCTGGTGATGAGACGATGGGCTTCATCCCTGACCACCCGCTCCTGTGACAGCAAAGATGCAGGCAGCTGGGTCTGAAAACCGGGGTGACAGGTGACGCTGGCCCCATCAAGCAAATCATGGTGCTGCAACACCACCACGGGCGCTGCGCAAATCGCGGCTCGCCAGCGGCCGAGGCGAGCCTGCTCTTTGAGCAGATCGATGGCCAGATGGGTATCGCGGATCACTTCGCTACCCGGCAAGCCCCCGGGCACCACGATGGCCTCAAAATCCCGGCGGGTTAGTTCATCGATATGGCAATCAGCCACCAGCTGAACCCCGCGCGACGCCTTCACCTGCCGCAATCCGGCAGGACAGCAAGAAGCCAGCACCACCTCAATCCTGGCGCGCACCAGGGTATCGACAATGGCCACCGTCTCTATCTCTTCCGACCCCGGGGCCACCAACACCAGTACACTCATCTTTGCCTCCTTGGCTACCTAGCGATTAATCAAGCTGCCTGGCTCTTCTCTTTAACCGCCTGATAGAGCCCCTGATTGACCGGCACAGCAATACCGTGCTCCGCCGCCTTGGCCAGCAGGAAGCCGGTGATGGCCTCAATCTCGGTCTCTCGTCCCTGCTCCATATCCTGATACATGGAGGAGTAATTATCAGCAGTCAGCTCCACCACGGTCATCACCCGACGTTGCAGCTCTTCCGCCGTGGTGGCAATGCCTTCGGCACACATCACATCCGCCACTTCCACACATATCTGTTGCAACGCATCAGCGAAACGGGGGCCTGCCAGCTCGCCATTCTTCAGCTTGTAGAGAGCGGTAAGCGGATTGATAGCGCAGTTGATGGCCAGCTTTTGCCACTGCCGCACCAGTATCTGCTCATCCCAGCCAGCCTGACCCAGCGCCAGCGCCAACTCATCGGCAAGTGCAACATGAGCGTTGGCGGCCTCATTGATCGGGCCAAGCCAGGTTTCACCCTTGCCGGTATGACGGAAGACAAAATGGCCGCACTTCATGGCGCCATGACTGGTGACCCCGCCAATCACCGGATTGTGCGGGAACATGGCGACGACCTGCTCGGCAATCCCCATGCCGTTATGCAACAGCACGATCGGCACACCGGCATCCAGCTTGCCCACCAGAGGCGTCAACGCATCAAGCACTTGATTGGCTTTGGTCATTACCAGCAATCGCTTGATTTTACCGGGATTGCTAACAAATCCCCGCTCGATATTGAGTAGCTGAACGTGCCCTTCCAGCGAGGTAAAGTCGATCCCCGGATGCAACGTTGACTGGTGATGCTCGCGCAGCAACGCGCGGGTTGATTGACCACTGATGGTCAACAAGGAGGCAAAAACGCCGCCGAGAGCACCGCAACCCAACAAGGACCACTGTGGAATAAGGGGTTGTCGGGAATTTTTTAATCCGCTTGGCATGGTGTGACTCTGTCAGGGTAAGGGTTGCAATCCTCTCAACCTGTTACCGGGGATAAGTGAAGATACTTTTGATGGACACTAACGGGTCCGCCCGTCATGTGCGCAGGGGATTCTAGCAGAGCAACCCCATCAAAATCAGCAAATTTGCCCGTTTTCTGGTAGATTGCCCCCCGATAACGCAACATGAGGAGCTTCGGCTATGCCGTCATTCGATATTGTCTCTGAAGTCAAAATGAACGAGGTGTTGAACGCTGTCGACAACGCCAATCGTGAACTGGCCACCCGTTTCGATTTTCGTGGGGTAGAAGCCAGCTTCGAGTTGAACAAGGAAGAGGTGAAACTGGAAGCCGATGCCGATTTCCAGCTCAAGCAGATGGTCGAAATCCTGCGCGGCGCCCTGCTCAAGCGCAACATCGAAAACAGCTCGATGGAAGTCGGCGACTCTGTTCACTCCGGCAAGCGCTTCCACCTGACCGTCAAGTTCAAGCAGGGGATCGAAAAAGAGATCGCCAAGAAACTGGTGAAGCTGATCAAGGACTCCAAAATCAAGGTTCAGGTTGCCATTCAGGGTGATGAAGTTCGTGTCACCGGCAAGAAACGCGACGATCTGCAAGAGACCATGGCGCTGGTCCGTGGTGCCGAATTGGGTCAACCGATGCAGTTCCAGAATTTCCGCGATTAAATGAACTTATATAATGGCGCTTGTCTGTCGACTCGGTCACATTATTTAACACGCCATATCAGAAATAAAAAAACCGGAGCAAAGGCTCCGGTTTTTTGTACCCCAAGTTTTATTAGAACTTGTAGGTTGCGTCGAAATAGTGACCCACACCAGATGTTTTCTGGTTGAGGCCTGGGCCATAAGAAGCACCATCTTTGAAGAAGGCCATGTTGTTATAAACCTTCAGGCCATAACCCAGGGCAAAGCGATCGTTGTGCCAGTAAATACCGTTGAACCACTGCAGTGATTCAGAGGTGCGAGTGGCATCAGTTTTTTCCAGCTCATCGGCGCCGAACATGTAATCCAGATAGCCCTGATAAGCGATGAAAGAGCCATTGGAGAAGTTGTATACCGGTTTGAACCAGGTGGTGCTAACCATGTAGCCATCCCATTTACCTTCGTTAGTAGCACCGTAGTTTTCGCGCACATAACGAGAGTAGAGATTCAGGCCCATCTTGCCCATGTAAGGCACTTCAACGTCAGAACCCAGACCAATATATGTTTCAAACAGGCCCTTATCGCCAACGTTTGTAACGCTAGCAACATAAACCTCTTTCACCGGGCCAAAAGAGAGGTCTTTACCGGTCAATGCATCAATGGACATGCGTGGTGCGAACTTCATGAAGAAGTTATCGCCACCATGGAAGTTATCTTTGCCTTCGTTGAATACATCCAGTACGTCGATGTAGCCGTAGAGATCGAAAATACCGGAGCGGCCACCAAATTCCATCTCAAAATAGTTGTTATCAGCGTTGTCGGAGAACGGCAGCTTGTTGTTCTCACCATGCATAATATTGAACTGGAACCACTTGAAGTCATTCTTGTGGATATCACCACTGTAATCAGCAGCAAAAGCCGGAGTGGCGGCAGCCGCCAGCAGACCGGCAGCGATCAGAGTCTTGGTAAATTTGGCCATTTTATTGGTCTCTTGTGCGTTAGTTGAGGTTTTCCGTAGCCTGCCCACAAGGAGCGAAAGGAATTCTAATCAAATAAAATATTAGGTGAAACAACTTATCTGGAACTTTATCCGGAATTGTGAATCTAATCACCCCTGGCTATGTGCCAGCCCTTGCTATTTATCTGCCACTGAGAGCAGCTTTTTTCCCTTTCTCGCCACCAGCACAATCAACAACAATACCGGCAATCCCAGGATGCTCGTCCCGATAAAGAAGGCGCTGTAGCCAATCTGCTCCACAATTTGCCCCGAAAAGCCGGCCAACAATTTGGGCAACAACAACATCACCGAGCTAAACAGCGCGTACTGAGTTGCCGAAAATGCAACATTGGTAAGACTTGAGAGGTAAGTCACAAAGGCCGCTGCCGCGATACCGGCACTGAGATTATCCAGCGAGATGATAAGGGTCAGTAACTCCAGGTTGTGGCCTACCTGATTAAGCAGGGCAAACAGCAGATTGGTACTGGCGGTGAGCAGAGCCCCGAGAAACAGGATCCGGAGTGTGCCAAAGCGCATCACCAGCACGCCCCCAAATGCAGCGCCAACCAACGTCATGATGACACCAAACACCTTGGTAATGGTGGCCACCTCGGTCTTGCTAAACTGCATATCCACATAGAAGCTGTTGGACATGACGCCCATCACCACATCGGCAACCCGATAGCAGGCGATCAACGCCAGGATCAGCAGCGCCGAACTGCCATAGCGACGAAAGAAGTCGGCAAACGGGCTCCAGATCGCCTCATAACCCCAGGCTCCAACACTCGCCAGCAGATTGGGCCACCCCTTCCCCAGCAACAGTGCCTTGCGTTCTGCCTGTTGCCGGCCCTGCCCTGCCAGGTCGATATCGGGTTCGTGGCAGAACAGGGTGGTGATCACCCCGAGTGACATCAGACCGGCCATCACCAGATAAGTGATCTGCCAGCCCCGGTAGTCGTAATGGCTGTTGCTGCCAAACCAGGCTGCCAGCGCCAGCGCACCGGCACCGGCGATGATCATGGCAAGTCGGTAGCCGGTCATGTAGGAGGCCGCCATCGCAGCCTGCAACCGCTCCGGTGCCGACTCGATGCGATAGGCGTCGATCACGATATCCTGAGTCGCCGAGGCGAACGCCACCAGCAAAGCGAATAGCGCCAACTGGGTCAAACCACTTTTGGGATCGCAAAATGCCATGCCGACCAGCGCCCCGGCGATCAGCAGTTGGGAGAAAAACATCCAGCTGCGGCGACGCCCCAGCAAAGTAGAGAGCAGTGGCAACGGCATGCGATCCACCAGTGGTGACCACAACCATTTAAAGCCATAGGCCAGCGCCACCCAGCTCATGTAGCCGATATCGGTCAGGCTGACATCCGCCTCTCGCAACCAGTAAGAGAGAGTGCCAAAGACCAGCAATAGCGGCAGACCCGATGAAAAGCCCATGGCAAAAAGGATCAGCACTCTGGGTTCGAGGTAAACGGCGAGGGACTCTCGCCAGCTCGGCTTGCGGATCATGTTCAACTACCTGACGAATCTTGGAAAAGTGCGTCATTTTGGCAGGTTGATGAACGATAGCCAAGGCAAGCTGGGAGATAGGATGAAATAAGCGCAGGTAGAGAAAAGGCCCATCCCGAACGGGATGAGCCTTGCATGCTAGCGTGACCGGACGTGGCCGATGGCCTGTGCCTGACGAGGATTATTTACCCGCTTTTTTGTCCGCTGGCGTTTCCGCCAACAACACTACCTTCTTCAGGATAATGGGGCTGGTCGGCACATCGTTGGCCCGCAGAATGGAGCTGTAACCCGTCTGCACCTGAGCCAGTTTGTCGAGTACCTCCATCCCCTGCACTACTTGGCCGAACACGGTATAACCGGCACCGGCATTGGCGTTGAGGTTATTGTTGTCAACCAGATTGAAGTAGAACTGGCGAGTGGCACTATCGACCGCCTGGGTACGGGCCATGGCAATGGTGCCACGCTTGTTGGGCAGACCACCGCGAGACTCGTTGGCTACCGGCTCATAGGCGGGCAATTGCTGGAACTGCTGGTTATAGCCGCCCCCCTGCACCACGAAGTCCTGAATCACCCGGTGGAAGATGCTGCCGTCGTAGCTGCCATCAGCCACATAGCGCAGGAAGTTTTTCACCGTCTGCGGTGCCTGTTTTGATGCCAGCTCCACCACGATATTGCCGTGGTTGGTCTCCATCCTCACTTTTGGGCCAGCGAACGCCAATGGCGCGATCAGCATGGCCAGCAACCAGAGTTTTTTCATTATCAGACTCCTGCGCCGTTCGGCTGACCCTTCAGATAACCGCGCAATGCATCATCCGCCATGATCTGCTGCAGTACGCTACCCAATTGCAGATTCAGAGTGGACTCCAGATCGGCCATGCTCGGCTCGCTCGGGCTCTCTTTGCTGGAAGACATGTTGAACTGCTTGGTCAGACGATTGCCCTGGAAATCGGCGATTACCTGCAAGCTGACACGAGACTTGGTGACATAGGTGAAGGTCTTCTCTTCCACATTGACCGCTGCATTGGAGATGACCAGCGTCAGGTTGGTGGTACCGCTGTTGGCAACGGTCAGACCCTGGCTGCGCAACCCTTCCGCCAACCGCTCGGCCATCAGCAGATTGAGTGGACGCTCGCTATTGACCAGCACCGGCGCCTTCTCCTTGTGCTTGATGGAGAAGACATAGGCGGCCTCACGCTTGTCTACCCCTTCCATGGTGATGCGATTGCCAGAGTAGTATTGCTGGTTGGCGGGGATCACCTGCGGATTGAGCAGCGCTGTCTCCGGCCAATGAGTGGCACACCCGCCCAGCATCAGGGCGGCCAGCAGCAAGAGTGACTTTTTCATCATGGTTTTCCTTTGGCTTTAGCGTTTAATGGCTTTCAAAATAACGAATTTGCTGTTCGACGCAACGACTTGAGCGTTGGCAAACAAGCGCTTGAGTTTGTTGTGATAGTCCAGATGACGGTTGCCTACTATCCAGAGTTCACCCCCCTGAGGCAACACCCGGTGCGCATCGCTGAACATCTGCCAGGCAATATGATCAGTGATCGCCTGCAACTGGTGGAAGGGCGGATTGCAGAGGATCCGATCCGCCGAACCGACCGCGACGCCGTCGAGACAGTTGTTGACCATAAAGCGGGCCCGCGGCATGGCATCGGGCAGATTGTGCTCGACGTTGAGCCGGGCCGAGGCGACCGCCATATAGGATTCATCGATAAAGGTCACCTCGACCTCGCTGTCTTTTGCCAGCAGCGAAAGTCCCAACACCCCGTTGCCACAGCCCAAATCGATCACCTTGCGGGCGCTGTGAATGGGTAAGTTGTCTAGCATAAAGCGGGCACCGATATCGAGACTGGTGCGCGAGAAAACGTTGGCATGGTTGTGAATGAGCATGTCAGTTCCCTCCAGCGGCCACACGGTCGGGAAGGGATTGGACAGCGCTGGCCGCTCTGCCTGCGGCTCACAGTGAATGAGGCGCGCTTTTTTCCAGGCCAGCGAGGTACGGGTCGGGCCCAGATATTTCTCGAACAGCTTGAGCGTGGAGGTATGAATATCCTTGGCCTTGCCAGCGGCAATGACCCGGGTCGCAGGTGTCACTACATCCCGCAGTGCCAGCAGTTGCTGCTCCAGTAGCGCCTGATATTTAGAGACCTTGATCACCACCAGCGCAGGGGCATCGGGCAGCGGCGCCAGCGCATCCTGCAGCGTGATGCCGCCAGTTTCCAGTCCGTTCTCGGCCAGATTGGCCAGGATCCCGCGCTCACTGATGTAGGAATCGGTCACGCAACAAGGGGCATGGGCGTGCAAAAAGGCGGTCAACGCCCCGAAGCTGTCGTTCATGATTATGACGGGGCCTGCCTGCTCGAGCGGCGACTCCGCCAGGGTACTGATCAGATACTCGTCTGCCGCATCCCAGGCTTGCAGGGTCTCCTGGCCAAGACGCGGATAGCGATAGAGCCTGAGCTGGCAATGGGGCATGTCGAGAAGGGTTTGCATAGAAAGAGTCCAACCTCGGCTTGATTCATTTAACGGGCGCCAGGGGCGACGCAAAGTGGCGCTATTCTAGCGAGGCCAAGGAATTTCACCAGTTGGAAGAGCGCCAATCAGGCAATTCAGCGCGGCTATCTCTCCATTCAAGGGGCTTATTCCATCTCGCGACTGCCGATAGAATGGCCCGACATTCACTCTGGAAGCAGACCAATGACCATTCAACAACAGATTGAGGCCAAGCTGGCCACCGCCCTCTCCCCCAGCGTGCTGGAGGTGATCAACGAGAGCCACATGCATCGGGTGGAGCCGGGCTCGGAGAGCCACTTCAAGGTCATCATCGTCAGTGAGCAGTTTGCCGGACAGCGCCTGCTGGCCCGCCATCGTCAGGTCAACGCTATTCTAGCCGACGAACTGGCTGGTGCCGTCCATGCACTGGCACTGCATACCTACACAGAAAGTGAATGGCAGGCAAAAGGCCATGCCCCGCGCACCCCGAGTTGTGTCGGCAAGCCCTCGTTCTCCTGATCGCTCCGCTTGTCGCCCATGGCGCTCACACATTGCGCCATGGGTGACAAGCACACAGAAATTAAACAAAAACTGCTCGTTTCTACCGAAAAGACCCATCGAAACAGGTTTTTTACCAGATTATTTTTTCTAACTTGTCGTTAGCTCACACCAAATTACCCCTATAGGGGTAATAAAATAAAAAAACCTTTAAAACCACTACTTACAAGGGGTTTGGGCATTATTCATTGCAGGTTAATTTTGTGATGGCACAGGGATTTTGCCCATTTTGCATGGAAAAAAATGCACCTTAAGTGGTAAACTCAGGCGCTTTTGAGTGACCTCGCATGTTGAATAATTGTTGGGCCTGACCATCAGGCGCAACCACAACATCGACTCATTCAACCACCCGTCGTGATGTATTTCTCGGCGCTAACCAACCTCTCCCGTAACGGTAGTGCAATTGAGTATGATTACAATCAAAAGAGGACTGGACATCCCCGTACTGGGTGCGCCAGAGCAAGTAATCTACGATGGCCCCGCCATCACCCGTGTTGCGACACTGGGCGAGGAGTTTGTGGGGATGCGACCTACTATGTTCGTCAAAGTAGGTGATCGCGTCATCAAAGGTCAGGATCTCTTCGAAGACAAGAAGAATCCGGGCGTTAAATTCACAGCTCCTGCCACCGGCGTCGTTTCAGAGATCAACCGTGGTGCCAAACGTGTTCTCCAGTCCGTGGTCATCGACCTCGACGGCTCTGATGAACAGGTGACCTTCGAGCATTTTGCTTCTGCAGAGCTGGCCAAGCTTGAGCGCAGCAAAGTGCAGGAGATCCTGCTCGCCTCCGGCCAATGGACCGCCCTGCGCACCCGCCCATTCAGCAAAGTTCCCGCGGTAGGCACTGCCCCGCGCGCCATCTTTGTCACTGCAATGGACACCAACCCGCTGGCAGCCAATGCCGAGCTGATTATCAAGGAGCAGTCTCAGGCGTTCCTCGATGGTCTGGCCGTATTGACTCGCCTGACCGACGGCGCCGTCTACGTCTGCAAAGGCGAAGGCAGTCTGCCCCACTCTCCGCTGGCTCAGGTCAAGGAAGAGATCTTCGTCGGTCCGCACCCTGCCGGTCTGCCTGGTACCCATATCCATTTCCTGGATCCGGTCAGCAACACCAAGGTGCAGTGGCACATCAACTATCAGGATGTGATCGCACTCGGCAAGCTGTTCACCACCGGTGAGATCTGCACCGACAAGGTGATCGCGCTGGCAGGTCCGAACGTGCTCAAGCCACGTCTGCTGCGTACCCGTATGGGTGCCTGCATCAGCCAGCTCACCAACAACGAGCTGCGTGCCGATGAAAACCGCGTCATTTCCGGTTCTCTGCTGAGTGGTGCCAAAGCCGAAGGGGTTCACGACTACCTGGGTCGCTACCACAATCAGGTTTGCGTGCTGGGTGAAGGTCGCGAGAAAGAGTTCCTGGGCTGGATCAACCCCAGTGCCAACAAGTTCTCGATCACTCGCACCACCCTCTCTCATCTGATGAAGGGCAAGCTGATCAACTTCACCACCACTACCAACGGTAGTGACCGTGCCATGGTGCCGATCGGCAGCTATGAGCGGGTGATGCCACTCGACATCCTGCCAACCCTGCTGCTGCGGGACATGATCTCTGGCGATACCGACGGTGCGCAAGCACTGGGTTGCCTGGAGCTGGATGAGGAAGATTTGGCGCTCTGTACTTTTGTCTGCCCCGGCAAGACTGAGTACGGCCCGATCTTGCGTGAGTGCCTGACCAAGATTGAACTGGAAGGTTAAGCGATGAGTTTCAAGCAACTTCTTGAAAATATGGAACATCACTTTGAGCCGGGCGGCAAGTACTCCAAGTACTACGCCCTGTTCGAAGCGGCGTACACCCTGTTCTACACCCCGGGTACCGTTACCCGCAATGCTGCTCACGTCCGTGATGCGCTCGATCTGAAGCGCATGATGATCATGGTGTGGCTGGCCGTGTTCCCGGCCATGTTCTGGGGCATGTACAACGTGGGCAACCAGGCGATTGCCGCCATTGCCCATCTGGGCACCACTGCGGGTGCCAGCAGCTGGCAATATGCGCTGGCGACCATGCTGGGTGCCTCCCTCGATCCCGCTGTTGCCGGTATTGGCAGCAAGATGATGATCGGTGCCACCCACTTCTTCCCGATCTACCTGACCGCGTTCCTGGTCGGTGGTTTCTGGGAAGTACTGTTCGCCATGGTACGCAAGCACGAGATCAACGAAGGCTTCTTCGTGACCTCCATCCTGTTTGCCCTGATCGTGCCGCCCGAGCTGCCCCTGTGGCAAGCTGCCCTGGGTATCACCTTCGGTGTGGTGATGGCTAAAGAAGTGTTCGGTGGTACCGGCAAGAACTTCCTGAACCCGGCCCTGGCGGGTCGTGCGTTCCTGTTCTTCGCCTACCCGGGCCAGATCTCCGGTGATGCAGTCTGGGTTGCCGTCGACGGCTTCTCCGGCGCAACCGCCCTGAGCCAGTGGGCCCAAGGTGGCCAGATGTCGCTGATCAACGGTGCAACCGGCCAGGCAATCAGCTGGATGGACGCTTTCCTGGGTAACCTGCCGGGTTCCATCGGTGAAGTCTCCACCCTGATGATCCTGCTGGGTGCAGCCATGATCGTCTACATGCGCATCGCCTCCTGGCGCATCATCGCCGGCGTGATGATCGGTATGATCGCCACCTCCCTGCTGTTCAACGTCATCGGTTCCGATACCAACCCCATGTTCAACATGCCGTGGCACTGGCATCTGGTTCTGGGTGGCTTCGCCTTCGGTATGGCCTTCATGGCAACCGACCCTGTCTCCGCTGCCTTTACCAACAAGGGCAAGTGGTGGTACGGCGCACTGATCGGCGTGATGGTCGTGCTGGTTCGCGTGGTCAACCCTGCGTTCCCGGAAGGCATGATGCTGGCCATTCTGTTTGCGAACCTGTTTGCTCCCCTGTTTGACCACTTCGTCGCTCAGGCAAACATCAAGCGGAGGATTGCACGTGGCGTTTAATAAAGATTCAACCCTCGGCACCGTCAGCGTGGTAACCGGCCTCTGTCTGGCCTGTTCCATCGTGGTATCCGTTGCTGCCGTGGGCCTGCGCTCTACCCAGCAGGAAAACAAGGCGCTCGACAAGCAGAGCAACATCCTCGCCGTAGCCGGTGTGGACGTGAGCGATGTAGCCAAACGCGATCTGGCCAAGCTGTATGGCGACAAGATCGAAGCCCGTCTGGTGGATCTGACCACCGGTGACTTTGTTGACGGCGATGCCGACAACTTCGACACCAAGCTGGCCGCCAAAGATCCGGCCCGCAGCATCCGTCTTGCCGCCGCTGACGACAAGGCCAGCCTGCGTCAGATCTCCAAGCAGATCCCGGTATTCTTCGCCAAAGATGCCGAAGGCAAAATCGACAGCATCATCCTGCCCATCTACGGTCAGGGTCTGTGGTCGACAATGTATGCCTTCGTCGCCGTTGCCGCTGATGGCCAGACCATCAAGGGCATCACCTACTATGACCACGGTGAAACCCCGGGTCTGGGTGGCGAAATCGAGAATCCGGCCTGGCAGGCACTGTTCAAGGACAAGAAACTGTTCGATCAGGATGGCATGCCGGCGCTGCGCGTCATCAAAGGCCATGCCCCGGAAGGTTCCGAGCATGATATCGACGGCCTGTCCGGCGCGACCCTGACCGGTAACGGCGTACAGCATACCTTCGACTTCTGGATGGGTCCCAAGGGCTTTGGTCCTTTCCTGGCCAAGGTTCGTGCAGGAGAAATCAACAATGGCTGACAAGAGCGAAATGAAGAAGTTGCTGTTGACGCCTGTGCTGGGCAACAACCCCATCGCACTGCAGGTGCTGGGTGTCTGTTCTGCACTGGCGGTTACCAGCCAGATGAAAACTGCGTTTGTAATGACCCTCGCGGTCATGGCGGTCACCGCCTTCTCAAACCTGTTCATCTCCCTGATCCGCAACCATATCCCCAACAGCGTGCGGATTATCGTGCAGATGGCGATCATCGCCTCACTGGTTATCGTGGTTGACCAGGTGCTCAAGGCTTACGCCTATGACATCTCCAAGCAACTGTCGGTGTTCGTGGGTCTGATCATCACCAACTGTATCGTAATGGGTCGTGCTGAAGCCTATGCCATGAAGAGCGCCCCGCTGCCCTCCTTCCTGGATGGTATCGGCAACGGTCTGGGCTATGGCGCCATTCTGCTGAGCGTTGCGACCGTGCGTGAACTGCTGGGCTCCGGCACCTGGTTCGGCATCGAGCTGCTGCCGCTGGTGAACAACGGTGGCTGGTATGTGCCCAACGGCCTGCTGCTGCTGCCGCCGAGTGCATTCTTCATCATTGGTCTGATCATCTGGGGCGTTCGCACCAAGGATCCCAAGCAGGTGGAGGCGAAGGATTAAGGTATGGAACACTATCTGAGTCTGTTGATTAAATCGATCTTCATCGAAAACCTGGCACTCTCCTTCTTCCTGGGGATGTGTACCTTCCTGGCGGTGTCCAAGAAGGTAAAGACCTCCATGGGTCTGGGTATTGCCGTTATTGTGGTGCAGACCATCGCGGTTCCTGCCAACAACCTGATCTACAACTACGTGCTTAAAGATGGCGCTCTGGTATCCGGTCTGGATCTGAGCTTCCTGAGCTTCATCACCTTCATCGGTGTGATTGCAGCACTTGTACAGATCCTGGAGATGGCGCTGGACAAGTACTTCCCGGCTCTCTACAACGCCCTCGGCATCTTCCTGCCGCTCATCACCGTGAACTGCGCCATCTTCGGTGGCGTCTCCTTCATGGTGCAGCGTGACTACAACTTCGTCGAATCTGTAGTTTACGGCGTGGGCTCCGGTGCAGGCTGGATGTTGGCGATCGTTGCGCTGGCAGGTATCCGCGAGAAGATGAAGTACTCCGATGTTCCACAAGGCCTGCGCGGTCTGGGCATCACCTTCATCACCGCCGGCCTGATGGCGCTGGGCTTTATGTCCTTCTCTGGTATCTCCCTGTAATCGGCTTTCCTGCAATCAGAAAGGAACGATAGATGGAAATTATTTTGGGTGTGGTCATGTTTACCGTGATCCTGCTGGCACTGGTGGCAGTCATTCTGTTCGCCAAGTCCAAGCTGGTAACCGCGGGCGATGTGACAATCAGCATCAACGGTGACCCGGCCAAGGCTGTGACCAGCCCGGCCGGTGGCAAGCTGCTCGGCGTGCTGGCCGGCAACGGCATCTTCATCTCCTCCGCATGTGGTGGTGGTGGCTCCTGTGGTCAGTGCAAGGTACGGGTGAAATCCGGTGGCGGCGACATTCTGCCGACCGAACTGGATCACATCAGCAAGGGCGAAGCCCGTCATGGCGAGCGTCTGGCCTGTCAGGTTACCGTTCGCTCCGACATGGATATCGAACTGCCGGAAGAGATCTTCGGGGTGAAGAAGTGGGAATGTACTGTTATCTCCAACGATAACAAGGCCACCTTCATCAAGGAGCTCAAGCTGCAGATCCCCGATGGCGAGAGCGTGCCGTTCCGCGCCGGTGGTTATATCCAGATCGAAGCCCCGGCTCACCACGTGCACTACAAGAACTTCGATATTCCCGAGGAGTATCGCGGTGACTGGGATCGCTTCAAGATCTTTGAGCTGGAGTCCAAGGTCGATGAGCCAATCATCCGTGCCTACTCCATGGCCAACTATCCGGAAGAGTTCGGCATCATCATGCTGAACGTGCGTATCGCTACGCCGCCGCCCAGCAACTGGACTGCCCCTCCGGGACAGATGTCCTCCTATATCTTCAGCCTGAAGGCTGGCGACAAGGTGACCATCTCCGGTCCGTTCGGCGAATTCTTCGCCAAAGAGACCGATGCCGAAATGGTATTCATCGGTGGTGGTGCAGGTATGGCGCCAATGCGCTCCCATATCTTTGACCAACTGCGTCGCCTGCACTCCAAACGCAAGATGAGCTTCTGGTACGGTGCCCGTTCCAAGCGCGAAATGTTCTATGTCGAAGACTTTGACATGCTGGCCGCCGAGAACGAGAACTTCACCTGGAACGTCGCCCTGTCTGATCCGCAACCGGAAGACAACTGGGACGGCTACACCGGCTTCATCCACAACGTGCTCTACGAGAACTATCTCAAGAACCACGAAGCGCCGGAAGATTGCGAGTTCTACATGTGTGGACCTCCGGTGATGAACGCTGCCGTCATCAACATGCTCAAAGATCTGGGCGTTGAAGACGAAAACATCCTGTTGGATGACTTTGGTGGTTAATCCATGCACAGTGTTGTAAAGACCTGGCTAGCCTTCGGGCTAGCCTTTTTCTTGACTGGGTGCGGTCAGGAAACGGTCCAATCCAAACCGGAGATCCACATCACCGGTAGCACCATGGGCACTTACTACTCCATCAAGGTGGCGGACAACGTCATCAGCGATCCGGCCAAGTTTCAGGCCGAGGTCGATGTTTTGCTGGAGCGGGTCAACGATCAGATGTCCACCTATCGCCCCGATTCCGAACTGTCGCGCTTCAACCAGCATCGCAGTGCCACCCCGATCGTGGTGTCCCGTGACACCGCTCGGGTTGTCACAGAGGCCATTCACATTGGCCGTGAGAGCCAGGGGGCGCTGGACGTCACCGTCGGCCCCTTGGTCAATCTGTGGGGCTTTGGCCCGGACAAGAAACCGACCAAGATCCCTTCCGACGAGCTGATCACCCAGACTCGCCAGAAGACCGGTCTGGGCAACCTGCACGTGGTGACCTCGGTAGATGCCGATACCCTGCAAAAAGACATTCCGGATCTCTACGTCGATCTCTCCGCCATTGCCAAGGGCTTTGGTGTCGATAAGGTCGCCGAGTATCTGGAGTCCCTCGGGGCGCGCAACTATCTGGTGGAGATCGGCGGCGAACTGCGGATCAATGGCGTCAACGGCAAGGGTCACCCCTGGCGCGTTGCCATCGAGAAACCCACCGCAGGCACCGGCACGGTACAAGAGGTGATCGTTCCCGGTGACAACGGGGTGGCAACCTCCGGCGATTACCGCAACTACTATGAACTGGATGGCCAGCGCTTCTCTCACACCATAGATCCACGCACCGGCAAACCGATCCAGCACCGTCTGGTGTCGGTCACCGTGATCCACCCCTCCTGCATGACCGCAGACGGGCTGGCCACCGTGTTTATGGTGATGGGTACCGAGAAGAGTCTGGCTTATGCCAAAGAGCGAGGCCTGGCGATCTTCGTGATCACCAAGACCGACAAGGGCTTTGAAGAGGCCTACTCCGAGGCCTTCAAGCCCTATCTGGTCAAGAAGTAAGAGGTAGAGATGCAGATTTTTCTGATCACCTTCGGGGTATTCATGCTGGTGATAGCCGCCATGGCTATCGGTTACATCTTCCAGAAGAAGACCATCTCCGGCTCCTGCGGCGGTCTGGGTAGCGTCGGCATCGAGAAAGAGTGCGATTGCCCCGAACCTTGTGACAACCGCAAGAAGAAGATGGCCAAGGAAGAGGCCCGTCGCAAGATGCTGGAAGAGAACCGGATCATCTGATGGCCCTGACCTTTCGGTAAACAAAAGCGCGCCATCGGCGCGCTTTTTACTGGGCGTTATCTTGCACTAGCCGTCAGGGCTGACGCTCGATATAGAGGATCACCTCCCCCAGATGGATACCGAACTTGCTGATGGCGGCGCGATTGATCAGGCGATCCTCATCCAGCAGATACATCCAGTCATCGAAGCTCACCCGCACCACTTTGCCATCCGGCAGCGCCAGATCGAGTTGATAGCGCCAGTTGAGAGCAAACCCTTCACTCTTGCCCACTGCTTCCCCTACCACATCCGATGCCGTACCGCGCCAGTGGCCATCCGCCCCCTTGCTCAGATGCCAGGTGCGAGTCTGCTGGCGACCATCGTCAAAATAGAACTGTTCGAACAGCTCACCCTTGTCACCCTGCCAATGGCCTACCATCTCGACCCGAAAGCGACTGGTCACTGCGCCGCTGCGGTCAGTTACCAGACCGTGGGCCACCAGCTTGCCATTGAAGAAACGGGCGAGATCCCACGCCGGACTCAGGCCCCGATAACTGTCGAGACTGGCGCCACAACCACTGAGCAGCAGGGCGAGGCACAATACAAATAGACGCCGCCCGGGTAGCAGAGGCCGTAACAACGACGGGATACACAGCATGGCAGACTCCACTATCAGGATTGGCCGCGCAAACGGCGGGTCAGTGCAGGATCCAGACTGTTGTCAGCCAGCCAGATGGCGAGAAAGGCGGCGGAAAATCGGGGATCGTCGAGGGAACCAAGGCGCGTCTCCTGCCACCAGAAGTGACCATGCCCCTCCTCATCGACATAGAAGGTAAGCCGATCGCCCGCAGCCACATCCGGCCAGATTGCGGCGAGTTGCTCCAGCCACTGCTTGCGCTCGGCATCGCTCCCCACGCCGAGTCGCTGCCACTCGGCGGCGGTGGCGCTCAGCAGATCGTCCCGCTCGATGGATCTGGCATAGGTAAGGGTCAAAGCCTGTGGGTAGTGGCCGGGCTGATAGCGCCCGCTCGCACTATAGAGGGTGGCATCGTAGAGCTTGAACCAGAGCCAGTTCATCTGCCCCTGTCCGACCGGACGCAGCTGCTGCCAGGGTGGCGTTGCCGCGTCGCTGGTCGTAGCGACGAGCAGGCTCAGTGCGGCAAGGTGGAGGCTAACTCCACCCCATATGCCAGTGGTTGGGGTCTTCCAGTTCATGCCAGTCCATCTCCTGTTCCTGCAGGGTATTGATATCCTGCATCACCACCTGCACCAACTGACCCTGCGCATTCCGCTGGCAGGCAACCACCAGATAGAAGCGATCCGTCAGCTCGTGCTGGCTCTCTTTGGTCCATTTGGAAAAAAGCAGCGTGTCGGTCGAAAAGGAGTTCATCATGACTCACCCTCCAGCTTGACCATTACCCACAGGAGTACGGGTAACCACCACATCCAGATCACTGCCAGCAACACAGCACTGACCCCGATGCCCCAAGGTAAGTGTACAGCCCCCATGGCGGCCCCCGCCACATAGGAGGAGGTGCCACCGACCATGCCAAACAGCGCCTGCTGCCAGCGGGGCAGACGTAGCAGCCAGCGCATGCAATGGCCCAGCGTCAGGGCAAAGCCGAGCCAGAGCAGCACCAGCCAGAGGGGAAAACCGGCGGGAAAGCGGAACAAGCCGAGCTGCCAGAGCAGGGCATCCAGCAGACAGCCGGCCACCGCGATGGGAAGCAGCCGCCAGTCACGCTGGCGGCTGGGTGAGAAGAGAAAGTGCAGCAGCAAGATCACCAGCAGCGGGCCCGGCTGCTGCCACTTCACCGCCAGCAACCAGTAGAGGTTGAATCCCAGCAGGTGAGCCCACTGCCACATGGTCAGTGACCGCTTACTGGCACATCACCCGACCAGCCAGCAGGCCCCGGCTTGGCGGCCTCCAGCTGCACCAGACTGATGCTGCGCTCCCAGAATCCCCCCTCGCAATAGGCGAAGTAGAAGTGCCACAGCCTGATGAAATCCTGGCTGTAACCGAGCTTGGGCAGCTCGGGCGCCAGCGCCAGAAAGCGCTCGCACCAGTGAGCCAGGGTGCGGGCATAGTGATGGCCGTGATCGTGCAATCGCACCAGCTGCATGTCGGTCTCCCGCGCCAGCAACCCCGCCATCTGGGAGACGCTGGGCAGGCAGCCACCGGGGAAGATGTAGCGCTGAATAAAGTCGACCCCGCGCAGATATTGGGCGTGGCGCTGATCGGCGATGGTGATGGACTGGATGAGCAGACGACCACCGGGCTTGAGCAACCGTGACAGCTGGCGGAAATAGTCGGGCAGGAAGGCGTGGCCCACCGCCTCAATCATCTCGATGGAGACCAGCTTGTCATAAGTGCCCTCCAGTTTTCGGTAATCCTCCAGCAGCAAGGTGATGCGATCCCCCAGCCCCTCCCGCGCAATCCACTCCTTGGCATAGTCGTGCTGAGCCCGGGAGATGGTGGTGGTGGTCACCCGGCAGCCATAGTGGCGGGCGGCATAGACGGCGAGGCCGCCCCAGCCGGTGCCGATCTCCAGCAGATGATCGTCAGGCCCCAGCGCCAGCCGCTCGCAGATGGTGCGCAGCTTAGCCTGCTGCCCCTCTTCCAGCGTGGCCTCGGCGCTCGGATAGATGGCGCTCGAGTACTGCATATGACTGTCGAGAAAACCCTGATAGAGGGTATTGCCGAGATCGTAGTGGGCGGCGATGTTGGAGCGCGAGCCGGTCAGGGTATTGCGATTGAGCCAGTGGCGCACCTTGTTGAAGGGGAAGCTGAGCCAGCCGAGGCGCCGCTCGAGGGAGTCGAGCAGGGTCAGGTTGCGGGCCAGCAGCCGCACCAGCGCCACCGGATCCGGGCTGGTCCAGAGCCCCTCCACCCAGGTTTCTCCGGCGGCAATGCTGCCCCCCAGCAGCAGACGGCGATAGAAGGCGGGATCCTGCACCACCAGTTCGGCATGCAGAGCGGTACCCGCGACGCCAAAGCTGTGGCGCTCACCGCCATCCCACAGCAGCAGCTGGCCATGTTCGAGACGACCCAGCAGTTTGAGCAGCAATTGCCTTGCACTTTTATCGATGAATGAGGCTGAGAGGGTAGATTGAGCAAGTTCCATTAGCGGCTCTCCGGATGGGTAAATATTGGTGTTCGTTTGATAAAAAGACGCAGGGCCTGCCAGTAGATCCCGAGCAGCACCTTCATGGTCATCCATGGCCAGCGGGCCAGCAGGGCCACCAGCCCCTTGCGCGACAGCGGTTCGCGGTGCAGCGCCAACGTAGCGTCAAACAGCTTGGCTTCACCGGATACGGGATGACTCTCGATATGGATCAGTGTCTCCTGCGCGGGCGGCCTGATCCGCCAGTGATAACGCATCGCCAGCCCCATAAAGGGGGAGACGTGAAAATCCTTGTCATGGGGGGCCAGCGCCGCCAAATCCAGCAGGTAGTAGTGACGCTCGTTCCAGGGGGTGTTCGACACCTCCGCCAACAGATAACGCGCCTCTCCCTGCCGGTAGCAGAAGTAGAAGTTGACCGGGCTGAAGTAGAACCCCAGACAGCGCACATTGCCGAGCAGCAGCACCCGTCCCTCTGGGTCGGCATCGCCACCCAGTTCGCTCACCTTCTGCCACACCGCCTGCTTGAGGCTCCCCTCGCTGCCCTTGAGATAGTCATGGCGGTGAAACGAGAGCAACCCCGCCTTCTCTACTCCGAACCAGCGCCCCTGATCGAGCTGCGGCAGCTCGTCGAGATCCAGTCCCAGCATAAAGAGGCTGTAGGAGAAAGCGTGGGCCCGCGGCGCAAAACGGCGGTGGCGCACCGAACCCTGCCAGATGGAGCTAGTGATACTGGCCAGTTCGTCGGCACGCCCATGTTCGGTGGCCACGGTGGCGCCGTTCATAACTCGGCCCCGAAGCGCTGGGCGACATCCAGCGCGCTGCGCACCCCATCCTCATGGAAGCCGTTGTACCAGTAGGCGCCGCAGAAGTGGGTGTGCTGCTGGCCGCAGATCTCAGCGCGCCGCTGCTGGGCAGCAATGGAGGCCTGATTGAACACTGGATGGTGGTAGACGAAGCGGCGCAGCACCTTGCTCTCATCCACCTTGCCTTTGGGATTGAGGCTGACGCAGAAGGGCTCCGGCGAGTTCACCCCCTGCAGGATGTTCATGTTGTAGCTCACCAGCGGCCGCGCCTCGTCGTTGCCATCGAGCTGATAGTTCCAGCTGGCCCATGCCTTGCGGCGGGTGGGCAGGCAGCGCACATCGGTGTGAAGCCAGACATCGTTGGCCTGATAGGGCATGTCGCCGAGAATAGCCAGCTCCCGCTCGCCGGGATCAGCCAACAGCGCCAGCGCCTGATCGCTGTGGCAGGCGAAGATCACCTCGTCAAACCGCTCCTCGCCGTAACTGCTCTGGATCACCACGCCGTCCGCGTCCCGCCGTACGCTCTGCACCGGGCAGGCTAGGCGGATCTGCGACTGCCAACCCGCCGTAAGGGGGCCGATATATTCCCGCGAGCCACCCGGGATCACGTACCACTGGGGACGATTGGCCACATCGAGCAGGCCGTGATTGGCAAAAAAGCGCAGGAAGAAGCCAAGAGGGAAGGCGCGCATATCGGCCAGGGTCGATGACCAGATCGCCGCCCCCATCGGCAAGATGTAGTGGCGGGCGAAGTAGTCGCTAAACTCCCCCGCCAGCAGAAAATCCCCCAGGGTCAGCTCGGGACCAGCGCCCTGATGTTGACCATCCGCTAGCCAGGCGCGCGCCTCCCGGTTGAAACGCAAGATCTCGGCGACGAAGCCGTAGAAACGGGGGCTCAGCAGATTGCTGCGCTGGGCAAACAGGGTGTCGAGGTTGTGGCCGTTATACTCCAGCCCCTCCGGACTCTTTACCGAAAAGCTCATCTCGGCCGGTTGCCGCGCCATGCCGATCCGCGCCAGCAACTTCAAGAAGTTGGGGTAGGTGCGATCGTTGAAGACGATAAAGCCGGTGTCGATGGCATAGCTGCGACCAGCCAGATCCACATCGACGGTGGCGGTGTGGCCACCCAGGGTCGGCGCCGCCTCGAACAGGGTTATGTCATGGAGTTTGTGGAGCAGAAAACCGGCGGTGAGTCCCGAGATCCCTGAACCGACGATGGCGATCTTTTTCTTCATGAATGGCGTCCTTTCGATACGAGTGCGCGGCCAAGGCGCAGCCAGAGTCCCACCGGCAGCGCACCAAGCAGGCGCAGCAACCAGATGAAACGGCGGGGAAAGTGGATCTGGTGACGACCTGCGGTCAGCCCGTCCATGATGGTGCGGGAGGCCTCTTCCACCGTCACCAGACAGGGCATGGGAAAATCATTTTTGGCGGTCAGCGGCGTCTGGACAAAGCCGGGGCGGACAAGGGTCACCCCGATCTCTTTGCTGGCCAAATCGAGGCGCAAGGTATCCGCCAGATAGTCGAGGGCCGCCTTGGAGGCGCCATAGGCCTCGGCTCGCGGCAGCGGCAGCCAGCTCGCCGACGAGCTGACGATGGCCAGCCGTGATCCCGCCCCCAGCAGCGGCAGGAAGGCGGCCAGCGCATGGCCGGTGGCGGTCAGGTTGGTGTCGATGACACGGGCAAACAGCTCGCTGTCAAACCCCTCGGCCACATCCATGTACTCGCAGTTGCCTGCGTTGAGGATCAGCAGATCCAACGGAGGCAGCGTAGCGGCTATCCCGTTCATTGCGGCCAGATCCCTGGCATCGAACTGCAGCGGCGTGACGCCATGAAGCCCCAGCGCCTGCAGCCGTTCGCTATCGCGACCACAACCCCACACCTGCCAGCCTGCCCGCCGGTAATCGAGCGCCAGCTGGTGACCGATACCGGAGGTTGCCCCGGTGATGAGCACCCGGCCGCTCATGTGCCGAGCCTCATCTTGATAGTGCGCACCACGGGCCCGAGCAGCGGCAACTGCTCGTAGAGCATGGCGCCAAGGTCAAAATAGTCACGGTGCTGGCACACCTTGCCCGCCTCGTCGAACTCGAGGCGGGTGGCCCCCTCCACCGTCACCGGCTCACCACCACGCAATTTGGGGTGGGAGAAGGTCATGGTCCAGCCGAGCCAAGCCTGCTGCCCCTGTTGCTGCTGACTGGTGATGACGAAGCGACAGTAGGCGAGGCGCTGATAGAGGGCGGCAAAATAGTCGCCAAGGGCCACCAGTCCCTCGATACGGTGGGCAGGATCGGTAAAGACCACCTGTTCGGCATAGACCTCGGGCAAGCGGTGCAACTGCTGTTTGTCCAGTTGCTGATAGAGGCCAATAAAGCGTGCCAGCGGCTCGTTCATCCTATTTCTCCAGAGAGCGAAACATCTCGATGGCTCTCACCCGGGCAACGGCGTGATCCACCATGGGGGCCGGATAATCCTGCCGCCTCTTGAGCCGCAGCCAGTCGTGGGGCTGATGCACATAAGCGGCGGGAATATCGGCAAGTTCAGTTACCCAGGTACGGATAAACTCCCCTTGTGGATCAAATCGTTGCCCCTGAGTGGTGGGGTTGAAGACCCGGAAATAGGGCGCCGCATCGGCACCTGTGCCCGCCGCCCACTGCCAGCCGCCATTGTTGGCCGCCAGATCGCCATCGATGAGCCGACTCATGAAGTAATCCTCCCCGAGCCGCCAGTGGATATGGAGATCCTTGGTAAGAAAACTCGCCACTATCATTCTCAACCGGTTGTGCATCCAACCGGTGGCGTTGAGACAGCGCATCGCTGCATCGACGATGGGGTAGCCGGTGCGCCCCTCGCACCAGGCGGCGAAGGCATCCGGATCCCAGCTCCACGGCAGGGCCGCCGTCTCCGGTTTGAAGGGCCTATTCATGGAGAGGGTCGGGATCAGCACCAGCAGGTGGCGATAGAACTCGCGCCAGATGAGCTCATTGAGCCAGACAAAACCGGGCTGGGCCTTCGACTGGGGCCGATAGCCAAGCCGCTGCTGGAGCGCCGCCACACACTGGCGCGGGCTGATGATGCCCGCCGCCAGATAGGGGGAGAGCACGGAGGTACCCGCGATGGCGGGAAAATCCCGGGTCTCGCCATAGTCGAGCACCGCCTGCTCCAGAAAGTCATTCAGACGGCGGCTGGCCTCCGCCTCCCCCACCGGCCAGCGGGGGTCTGCCGTCAGCTCGCCAAGGGCGGCATCGACGAAGTGCCGCTCGGCCAGCGGCTGCCACGGCAGCGGCTCGCCACGGGGCGCAGGGGCGCGATGAATGACAAATCCATCCTCATCGAGTGCCTTGAGCCAAGCTCGACTGAAGGGGGTGAACACCTTGAACATCTCACCCGAGCCGGTCAGCACCCGCCCCGGCGGCAATACGCAACAGCCGTTGAGCCAGTGACAAGTCACCGCCTGCTCTGCCAGCACGGCGCTGACGGCATGGTCGCGGCGCTGCTCGTCGATCTCGATAGCCTGATTGGCATAGATCTGGGTCACCTCCAACTCGCGACATAAATCAGCCATCGCTGCGGGCACCTCGGCAAAGGTCTCCACTCGCAGCAGATGGAGCGGAATGCCGATCGCCGCCAACTCGCGGCCCAATTCATCCACCTGTGCCAACATAAAGCGCTGACGGATGGGGGCCATCTTGTGCTGCCGCCACTGGGTGGGAGAGACGATAAAGAGCGCGGCGACCGGCTCATCACCGGCGCAGGCATGCCGCAAAGCCGGGTTGTCGGCAAGGCGCAGATCGGTGCGAAACCAGACCAGTTTCATGACTTTTTCCTCCCGCGTCCGCTGGTGCCACCCGCAGCAGGCGTCTGCGCCATCAGCTCGGCAAGGCTCGCCTGCCAACCGTGGGCGTTAAGCCACTCACCATCGTAGAGGCGCCCCAGCTCACCAAAGAAGCGGGTACTGGCGGGCCACCCGGCGGCCAGATCCTGCTTGCCAAGGCCGGCCCCCAGCAGCACCAGCCAGGGGGTAACAGCACGTCCTTCCAGCAAGCTGGCATGGCGGGGCTCCACCGCCCCCAGCAGTTGCACCTCATAGCCCTGACCGATCAGCTCATATGCAGCCCAGACCAGATCGAGGGGGCCGACCTGTCCCCAGCTAGCCAGCGTGACCGGCACGCCCTTCTCCTGCTCGATCAGGTGGCGGGCGAAGCGGGTATGGAGCCAGCCCAGCCACACCTGTTGCAGCAGCTCGCCATCGGGCCGCTCGCGCCACAGCCCCAGCAGCCGTTCCACCAGCGGTTGCAGTACCCGGCTGCACACCAGCTCGAACGGGTAGCTTGCCAGCAGGTCGCTCAGCTCAGCCTCCGCCTTGCGCTGGTTAAAGGCGAGCAGCGCCTGACTGAACTGCTCCAGGGTCTGCTGCCAGTGATCGCTCACCGGCTCGGAATGGGGTTCGCTCAAGAGCCCCTTCACCTGCCCGATGCTCACCCCCCGCTCCAGCCAGCTCAGGATCTCGCCGATCTGGCGAATATCCTGCTCGCTGTAGAGGCGGTGGCCCTTTTCGGTGCGGGCCGGTTGCACCAGACCGTAGCGGCGCTGCCAGGCGCGCAGGGTCACGGCGTTGACGCCGGTGAGGCGGGAGACCTCGCGAATGGGGTAGATCCCCTCATCAGGCAGAGGGGCAACTTGTTGCGATAAATCAGACATGACAACGTCCATCAAACAGAGGGGTGAAGCACCCCGACGCAAGGCCTGCGCCGGGGCAACAGAACGGATTCAGAGCCCGTAACGCAATTTGAGCGTATCGGGGTGCGGATTGAGATAAACCTGCTCGGCGAGATAGGAATTGGGGTACTCGCGCAGGTAGTGGCGGATCAGGGTGAGCGGCACCAGCAAGGGGAAAATGCCGGTGCGGTACTTGTCGATGGTATCGGCAAGCTCCTGCTTCTGGGCCGGGGTCAGCACCCGCTTGAAGTAGCCCTGCAGGTGCATCAGCACATTGGTGTGGCTGCGGCGGTTGGCCCGCAAGGTCAGTGCAGCCATCAACCCCTTGATGTAGTTGTCGGCCACCTCCTGCAAGTTGGCGGACTTGCCCAGATTGCCGAGCAGCTTGCCGAGGATGCGGTAGTGGGTGGTGGCGTGGGAGAGCACCAGATACTTGTAGCGGGAGTGGAAGCGGATCAGCGCAGAGGCGGTGATGCCGCGGGCGCAGAACTGCTGCCAGTCGTGGTAGGCAAAGACCCGCAGCACGAAGTTCTCGCGCAGGATGGGGTCGCACAGGCGGCCATCCTCTTCAACCGGCAACAGTGGGTTCGCTTCCATCAGCGCCTTGGCAAACAGGCCGATCCCCTCCTTGGCGCTCCCCTCGTTGTTGGCACCATAAATTCTCACCCGCTCCATGCCGCAGCTGGGGGATTTGGCACAGAGGATGTAGCCGGAGATAAAGTCGAGCTGGCGCGCTTTCTGCTCGCTGAAGGCAATCAGCTTTTCGGTGACATCGAAGCTGCCGTTGCTCGCCTCGGCGCGGATCTCGCCATGGCGCTTGACCAGCCGGATGGCGGCGCGGGGCGCCCCGAGGCCGATAGCCATCTCGGGACAAACGGGGTGGTAGTCAAAGTGAGCGCCAAGATCCCGTTCGCAGAAGCTGGAGCGCTTGTGGCCCCCGTCGAAACGCACCTCTTGTCCCAGCAGGCAGGCACTGATACCGACTTTAATCTTGTACATGATGGCACTCCTTGTATAAGCATTGATTCAGTTATAGCAGTTATACAAATAAATGGAAGTTGTATAACTATTGCCAACTGATACGACACAAGGAGAAAAAGAGGATCACCGGAAAAACAAAAAAGCCCATGGCAAACGCCATGGGCCAAAACCAAGACACTACGGACTACGGGAAGGGGGATTAGAAGCTGTACTTCACACCCACACTGGAGATAGAGCCCTGTTGCACATCCCACTTGCGGTAGGTGTAGTCGGCAGTCAGTGCCCAGTTCTGGTTGAGCTTGTAGGCGCCGCCCACCTTGAAGTCATGCATATCGCCGGTCATGTTGGCGTAGCGGTACGCAGTGGAGAGCTCGATGTCACCGATGTCGTAGCGCAGGCCCACTTCACCGTACATGCTGCCACCGTCTTTACGCAAAATGGTATCCCAGCCCTTGTTGTCCACGTTGGTCTTCCACTCGCGTTCCATGGTGTAACCCATCACACCGGTTTCACCATAGAGGTTCAAGCCAGTGCTGAGCGGGGTGAAAACACCCAGACCCAGGCTGGCGATACCCATGCTGTCGTTGCCATCCTGAGCGGCAGTACCCTCGGAAAGCAGGCGACCATAGAAGTGGTCGGCAAAAGAGGTGGAGAGATCCAGCGTCATACCATTGAAATTACGTGTACCACCATTATCACGCGAGAAGGCACCCTCGAACGCATCGGACTTGAGATAGTCGGATTTGGTGTGAGCCCAAGTCAGACCCCCCTTGGCGTAGCTGAAAGCATCCTGCGCCATGGCGGAAGTAGAGGCGAACCCGGCCAGAACCAGAAGAGATACGGTTACTTTTTTCATGATGTTGACTCCATGTGATTGGGCCCGTTGCTAACGAGCTGGTATGGCGTCATTGTGCGGCGAAGTTCCCTGATCACCGAGTGGCAAGCTGTTGCAGAAGGATGTCAGATGTAAGCAGATATTGCAGGGGGTGTCAGTGGTAACAAGTTACCGGCCCAGACAGTGAATCCGGGCCGGACAGGCGGTAAATCAGCGGAATACCACCTCGTCAATTTCGACCCGCACCAGCGGCTGACCGGTCAATCCGGCGGGACGAGGGATCTCGATGACCCGCGATGGACGCGCCTGCCCCTTGCGCAGATAGGTCTCGGGCAGGCGGTTCTCGGCGACCCAGAAGCGTGCTTCCTGGCGGCTTAGTTGTACGCCCTGCTCACTAAAGAGGGTCACCCAGCCCCGCACCCCCACCACATTGCGACTACCGGTATTGCTGACCACGAAGGTCACCGCCAGTGGATCAGTCGCGTCAATCTTGTCGAGCTTGACCACGACCCCTTCGCGCGCCGCCTGTGACAGCAGTTCGGGGTGTGCTTTGGCCTGCTCGGTCAGCACAGGTGCCGCCACCGCAACCACGGCCCCCGCGTTTACCCCGTCCGCCACTGTCTTGACCTGCTCGGCCGGTTTGACCACCAGATACTCCCAGGTAAAGTCATCATTGAGCTGAACCTGGCGGCCATCAGGCAAGGTCACCTGAGAGAGAGGGGCGGCCTGTGCCAATACGGGGGAGAGGCAGAGGGCGACCAGCAGACGGGAAAAGGGTTTCATAAAGGGACGCTCGATAACGGGTGAAAGGGCGACAGTATAAACAGTCGCCTCGCCTCTTGCCTATGACAGCACTCACGTTCTGGCCAAGCCACTCAGCGGCAGGCTAGATAGCCAGTTCGTGCCGCTCTTTCTGGACCATATCCAGGGTCACCAGGTCGAACTCGGTGCCTTTTAGCGCCAACAGAATATCTGCTTGCATATCAAACGCCCGGGCCCGCTGGTGTTCGGGCAGCCGCACCCTGGCCAGGGTGGTCGTGCAGTCGCACAGGGTATGAAAAAAGACCTGCGCCTCGTCGAGCCCCATATCGGCCAGCATCTGCTCCGCCTGATCCACCATCCGCAGATAGCGCTGTTTGAGCAGTTTCGGATTGGAGAAGCGCTTGCTCAGACAACCGTTGCTCCCCTTGCCCCAGCGACCAAGCTCGCGCTTGTTGAAGCCGTAGCGGAAATCACGACCCGTCACCCCATTATCAGCAAACAGCCAGAGGGTATTGGCCGGAAGGGAGCCGAAATGGGCCAGATAGGCCTCTTTTTCTTCCGCGGCATCCGGGATCAGCAGAGGCAAACGCGCCCAATCGGCACGCTCTTGTACAAACTCATACAACCGACGCGCCGGATCAATCAGCCCATCGATGTGAGGCAAGCGATCACAGAAGACGATCTCGTCAGTCTTGATGATCCAGTGCTCGATACCATAGCGCTGGCAATAACGACGGGTACGCGCAATTTCACTGCGGCTGCGGGTCGGATTATCCAGGGTGATAGCGCGGATCTTGACGCCGCTGGCACGACACAGATCGATGCTGTAGCAGGATTCCAACCGCCCCGAAAAAGAGACAATCAGCTCGTCAAAACTCGCCAGCTGCTCGATCAACAGCTGTTCCCTAGCTTGAAAAGAGTGATCATATCCTTGATTCAGTACAACAACATTGGCACCCATTGAACAGCTCCCGATGATGAACAGGTGCGCTATTGTGCGGCAAAAAAGCTGAATGGGCCCTTAAAAATTCTGGTTAAAATTAAAACTTAATGATTATCTCCTGTGATTCTGCCGTCACATCTTCATTTTGTGCGTCATAAATTCGCAAACTGGCCTGATGAACCTGATGGGCGCGCAAAAAACCCTGCGCCTGATCCAGCGAGGTGAAGGTCAAACGCGCCCCCTCGCTATCGGTCAGACAGAGGCACTCCCCTTCCGCTTCGATGCAGAGCTGATAACCACTGCCATCCTTGCAGGCGATGATCAGGGTCGCCTCGGGATAGTGGCTGAGCCAATTGCGAAACCGGCTATGCTCCATAATCCTCCCAAAGGGGCATTACCCCTTGCCGATCGCGGGCAAACAGCCCAGCCCAACCAGCTGCTGGCGGCAACGTGCCGCGTCGGTGAAAACCATCCCCTTGATGCCAAGGGCCTCTGCCGCCGCGACGTTGGCGGGGCTGTCGTCAATGAAGATGCACTCTGCCGGTTTCAGATCGAATGACACCAGCAGGTAGCGGTAGATATCCGGCTCCGGCTTCATCATCCGCACTCGCGCCGATACCACCTTGCCGCTGAAGAAGCGCCAGAACGTCTGATGCTGCTCCAGCCAGTCGATGCTGGCATGCCCCATGTTGGAGAGGGCGTAGAGCGAATGGCCCGCACTGTGCAGTTCGGCCATCAAGGTGAGCATAGCGGGATCTGGTTGCAGCGAAGGGGGCACCGCCTGCAAAATCGCCAGGTTTTCTGCGGCGCTCAGACCGGTCCGGCTCTCCGCCTGGCGGGCCATGGTGTGCAGCGACATGGTGCCGCGGTCCACCTCCAGCCAATCCGGATGGTGAAAGAGCCGCTCCGCCAACTGGGCTGCCCCTTGCGACCCGCGCACCGAGCTCACTATGCCGACCGGATCCCAGCTCACCACCACCCGTCCCAAATCGAAAATAATCGCCATCCCGGCCTCCTGATGTGCAGAAAAACGGGCGGGATATTGGCTTCGAATAAAGCCAGACATACTCCCGCCACTTAACCGGATACCCTGCCCCCATCGCAGGGCGCGGGCAAGTTTTACTTGCATCGCAGCAGTAAATCCCTTAATGGTTAAGGCGTTAATATGAGGATCAAGACCATGCAAGCGACATTCTTCTTTGCTTTCTCGTTTATCCGGCCCGCTTGAGGGAAGGCCTGTCGTCGTGTAAACAGAAAGCAAAGACGAATCAAGCCTCCCCTAGCGGAGGCTTTTTTTTGCAGCAATATCAATTGATTAATTAGGATAGGGAACCATCATGGCCACGCTCGACGAGATCAGAGAAGACATCACCCGGTTGGATCAGGAGCTGCTTGCCCTGCTGGCCAAGCGCAAGACGCTCAGTATCGA
The DNA here is from genome assembly GCF_041929505.1 of Aeromonas sp. MdU4. Lineage (NCBI taxonomy): Bacteria > Pseudomonadati > Pseudomonadota > Gammaproteobacteria > Aeromonadales > Aeromonadaceae > Aeromonas > Aeromonas sp. MdU4. The sequence goes on from NZ_JBHFMW010000020.1 coordinate 184,931, forward strand.
GGTCGCCCG